>NZ_JALPRI010000039.1:0-39208 GCF_030464785.1 Paraburkholderia sp. SEWSISQ10-3 4 | reverse complement strand
CAAAGAAAGTAAGTGCCGCCCCGCACAGGGGCAACGCTAATAAACCACTAACAAATCAAGGAAAGGCCAAAGCCCCAGGAACACAGACAAAAGCGCCGCGCAGGCAAAAAACCTCAAAAACACAAAACCGAAACTTGATACCCAAACCGGCTAACAGTCTCAATCCGAACCTCCGGCACATCATCCGAAAGCTTGCGCCGCAACCGTGACACAACAAGATTGACACTCGAAGGATCGACGTCCTCCTTCTCAGGCCAGGCATAGCGGATCAGCTGATCCCTGGCCACCGGCGCATTAACCTGCCTCAGCAAACACTCAAGCAGAAGAAACTCCCGCCGCGTCACGCCAACACGCCGGGCGCCACAAACAAGCTCCCGGGTAGCCGCATCCAAAGATGGCCCACCCACAGCCGGTAAAACAGAAGCGACAGCAGAAGCAAAACCACCACCCCCAACCCGCTGCAAAGCAGCCATCCGCTCATGCATTTCAATAAACGAATAAGGCTGGCAAAAGCACGCATCCGCGCCGGCGCGCAAAACCTTCGTGCGATCCTGAGCGGTCGCCGCACCGAGCACAGCAACAATCGCCGCCCCGCTCCCGGCAGTAGCAAACTCCCCAATGAACCCATGCAACGCAGAATAAGACCCAACTTCGAGCACCATCAAAACAATCGCATCGAACGGTTCCTGCGAGGCAAGAAAAACCCCATCCCGCAGATCGTCGGCCCGTTGCAGACTATGGGCGCTCTCCTGCAGCGCCTTGAACAGCCACGCCGCTTCCGGATGAGAAGGTCCAACGAACAGGACGCGCATTCACCACCCTGCCAGAGCAAAGAAATTGACCACCTTCATGCGAGCGTCCTCGACCAGCATTCGATGGAAATCCTGGTGCCGGGCTGCGCATTGCCGATTTTCATCGTGAAGTCATGCACCCGCATCACTGCCGACACGATGCTCAATCCCAGCCCTGATCCGGCCAGATGCCGCGTACTTTCCCCGCGATAAAACCGCTGCAGAACCGCATCGCGTTCATCCGCGGCAATGCCGGGCCCGTTATCGACAATGTCCACCTGAGGCCCAGCCGACGTCTGTCGAAGTTCCATGCACACCACGCCCCCTTCAGGCGTGAACTTGATCGCGTTATCCACCAGATTGCTCAAGGCCTCGAACAGCAAGGCGCGATCACCATGAACCGCATCAACCGGCTGTACATGCACAGACAGCTGAATAGAACGGCTTTCGGCGAGCGGTTCATATAGTTCACCGACTTCCTGCATCAGCGTCTCTAACTGCATTTCGCCGAATCCACCGCGCCGCTGCAGCGTGCCGATCTCGGAGATACGCAACATCGCGCGAAACCGGTCGAGCAATGCATCGGTCTCGATGCGCGCGCGCTCCACCAATTGCGAGAGTGCGGCATCGTCGAGCGTATCGGTACGCTCCGCCACATGTGCCAGCAAGGTTCGCACATGCGCGAGCGGCGTGCGCAGATCGTGCGCGATACCGTCGCACGCACCCTTCACCTCATTCATAAGGCGTTCGACTTCCGCGAGCATATGGTTCACCAGATGCGCGAGCATATCCACTTCGTCGCGTCCGCCGATCGGCAAGCGCTGCGCGAGATCGCCCTGCGCAATACGCTGCGTGACGCGCCGGATCGCTTTCAGCCGGCGCATCTGCCGCACGCTCAGCGCCAGTCCACCTGCCACGCCTGCAAGCAGGCACACGATCCCGCCGCCCACCAGCGCGTTGATGATGGTCTCGCGAATCCGCAGGATGTGCGTCAGATCACGCGCGATGACAAGCGTCGAGCCGTCCTTGCGCCGCTCGGCCATGGCGCGGACCACCGGCGCCTCGTCGTTGCGCGCCATCGAGAGCACGAGATCGAGCGTCTTGCCAGTACGATTGATAGGCAGTTGCGACGGATACACCAGCACGTCCCCAGCCAGCAGACTGCCGTCGGCCGCGAACAGGCCGTAGTAATTGGTGTGCATGCGCTCATGTTCGATACGGCGGTGAATCGCGTCGGCAAGGCCGGAGTCGGGCAACGAATCGAAGTAGACCAGTTGCCAGTCCATCACCACATCGGTCTCGCGCTCCATGTCGCCGGTCACGGCCCAGCCGATATAGCCCAGCAGCAGCATCACCGAAAGCGAAAAGATGACGGCGTAAACCGATAGCAGGCGAAAGGTCGTGGAATGCCAGCGCCGCCCGAGCGCTGATTGAGCCGGGAAGGTTGTGTCCATCAAAATGCCCTGCTCATGCGAGGATATAACCCGAGCCCCGCACGGTCTGGATCATTGGCGTGACGCCGGGTGGGTCGATTTTTTTGCGCAGCCGGCCCATGTGCACGTCGATCAGATTGGTGCCCGGGTCGAAGTGATAACCCCACACCGCTTCGAACAGCATGGTGCGCGTGATGGTTTGCCCCGCATGCCGCATCATGAATTCGAGCACGCGATATTCGGTGGGCAGCAAGACGATCTCTTCTCCGTCGCGCTGAACCTTGCGGGAAATCAGATCGAGTTCGAGCGGGCCGACCCGCAGATGCGTTTCGAGCGGTGCTGCCGGCGTTTGGCTGCGGCGCAACAGCACCTCGAGACGCGCGGTCATTTCTTCGGGGTCGAACGGCTTGGTCAGATAGTCGTCACCACCGGCGCGCAGGCCGCGCACCCGTTCATCCACATCGCCTAACGCGCTCAACATCAGCACCGGCGTTTGAATGCCGATACTGCGCATGGTGGTGAGAATCGTGAGGCCGTCCACGCCCGGCAGCATGCGGTCGAGCGTGATCACGTCGTAGTCTTCGCTGATCGCGCGCGCCATGCCGTCGCGGCCATTGGCCACCCAATCCACGGTAAAACCACGGCTTTTCAGCTCACCGACAATTTCATTCGCGGTAATTTCATCGTCTTCGATCGTCAGTACTCGCGACATGATCATTGCATGCGCCACCGCCAGCTCTACCGATGCAAGCGGCGGGCGCGACCGGTTATCAGTAGAAGGACATGATGCCATATTCGGCTTGCGCGTTCAGAGCACGGGCGTGCGATTCGACGGGTGTCGCCGCTTAGCCAAAGTGCCTGCCAGCAGGCTACGCGCAGCTGCATAGCGGATGAATATCCGCTTCATGAAGAAAAATTTAAGTTCGCCGCAGGGCCGCTAAAACTGACGACGAAACGATAAAACAAATTTCATTTTCCCGACGCCGCTCCGGTAGGTCGCCTCCACTAGCCTACTGCCATCCCGCTGTTTTCTTTGCGGTCCGACTCGAACCTTATCGTGGATGGTATGAAAATGAAGCTCGCAACCAGAACCCTCGTCACCACCCTCCTGCTGATCGGCAGCGCATCGGCGATGGCTTCGCCGGCGCTCACGCAGCAGCAATGCAATGACTACCCGTTCAAACCGCTCAAGGGCGAAGTGACGCACAAGCAGTTGATGAACGAGCTTGGCGAGCTGGAAGCGGTCGGCTACAGCCCCAACAACGACGACGACGAATACCCCAGCGATCTGCAGCAGGCAGAGCAAAAGCTGCAAGCCGAGTATCGTGCGGACTGCTTGCCGGCCGCGCATGCGTCGACAACCGCTACGCAAATGCCGGCCGGTGCGGCGCCCGCGCAAGCGGTGAATCAGCCGGCCGGCTAAACGCCGTGCTCGACTCAGACGGCGGCCGCGCCCAGGCGCAACGTGGCCGCCGTCACGTCACCGGCCATTCGTCAACCGGCCGCTTTCGTTCGGTTGCCGCGGTGCGCGCCGCTCGTCACGCTTACGGCGCAACTCGGCAAGTCGCCGTTTGCTATACGTTAGCGAGGCGACCGCATGAAACGCGACCGGTGCGAATACGAGGCCGAACAGTGTGGCCGCCAGCACCCCGCCGAACACACCGGTGCCGATCGAGCGACGGCTTTCCGCACCCGCCCCGCTCGACACCACCAGCGGCACGACGCCCAGCAGGAATGCTGCCGATGTCATCACGATCGGCCGGAAGCGCGCGGCGGCGGCTTCGGTCACGGCGCGCGTCAACGGCAGGCCGCGGCGATACAGATCGCGTGCGAACTGCACGATCAGAATCGCGTTTTTCGCCGCGAGGCCGATCACCGTAATCATGCCGACCTTGAAGTACACGTCGTTTGGCATGCCCCGCAGCAGCATCGCGGCGATTGCGCCGATCACGCCGAGCGGCACCACCATCAGCACGGCAAGCGGAATCGTCCAGCTTTCGTACAAGGCAGCCAGCGCCATGAACACGGCCAGCAGCGACAGGCCAATCAGCAACGGCGTGAGCTGCGCCGCCGCGGTTTCTTCACGCGCCGCGTCGACCCAGTCATACGAGACCCCGACCGGCAACGAAGCCGCAAGCCGCTCCATCTCCGCCATCGCAGCGCCCGAACTGTAGCCGGGCGCCGCGTGGCCGCTCACGTCGAGTGACGGGTAGCCGTTATAGCGCGTCAGCATCACCGGACCGATGCTCCAATGACGCGACGCAATCGCGGACAACGGCACCATGCCGCCGGACGAGTTCGGCACGGCGAGCGCCATCAGATCGTCCTCGGTCATCCGCGTGGCGGCGTCGGCGGAAATCATCACACGGCGCATCCGGCCACCGGCGGGAAAGTCGTCGATATAGGTCGAGCCGAAGGTGCTGCCCAGCACGTCGGTGATCCGGTCGAACGGCACGCCGAGCGCATACGCTTTCGCACGATCGATAACAAGTTCAACGCGCGGCGCATCCGGCAGATCCTCCGAATGCACCGAGGCCAGCACCGGGCTCGCCTTGGCCTGCGCGAACAGGTGCTCGCGCGCTGCCTTCAGCGCATCCAGCCCGACTCCGCCGCGATCTTCAAGCCGGAACACGAAACCGTCCGAATGCCCGAGTCCCGGCACGGAAGGCGGCAATTGCGCCTCCACGTTGCCGTCGAGAATCTTGTCGAACTTCTCGTTGAGCCGTTCGCGCAAGGCCATCGCATCGATGTCGCGCTTGCCCCAGTCTTTCAGTTCGACAAAGCCCATCGCCACGTTCTGACCGCTGCCGGTAAAACTCCAGCCGATCACACTGGTGACGTGCGCGACCGCCGGTTCGGCGTGCAGGATCGTTTCCATGCGTTGGACCACCGCGAGCGTACGCGCCTGCGTCGCACCGGCCGGCAATTGCACCATCACCTGCAACTGGCCTTCATCTTCGCTCGGCAAAAAACCACCAGGCATCTGCCAATAGAGCGCGACGCACGCGCCGACCAGCACGGCATAGATCGCCAGCATCGGGCCGATACGGCGCAGCGTACGCGCGGTCAGCCCGCGATAGCCGCTTGCGGCCCGATCGAAACCGGTCGTGAAGCGGCTCGCCGCTCGCGCCGCGAAGCCGAGCAGGCCACGGCGGGCATCGCGTTGACTCACCGGGTGCTTGTGCGCTTTCAGCAGATTCGCGCAGAGCGCGGGCGTCAACGACAAGGCCATAAACGATGACACCAGCATCGACGCGATCATCGACACCGCGAATTGCCGGTAAATACCGCCAACGCCGCCCGGAAAGAACGCCATCGGCACGAACACGGCAGTCAGCACCGCCGTCACGCCGACGATCGCGCCTCCGATCTGCGTCATCGCCTTACGGGTGGCCTCGCGCGGCGGCAGGCCCTCCTCTTCCATCACGCGATGCACGCTCTCCACCACCACGATCGCGTCGTCAACGAGAATCCCGATTGCGAGCACCAGGCCGAACATCGTGAACACATTGATCGACAGGCCGCAGGCGTACATCGCGAGAAAGGCGCCCATCAGCGTGACCGGAATCACCACCGTCGGTACCAGCGTGTAGCGCAGATCTCGCAGGAACAGCCACATCACGAAGAACACCAGTACCACCGCCTCAGCCAGCGTGACGAGCACCTCACGAATCGCGATCTTCACGAAATGCGCGTTGTCGAACGGAATTTCGACTGCAACGCCCGGCGGCAAGCCTTTCGATAGTTCGGCAAGCCGCGCGCGGATCGCGTTGGACGTCTCGAGTGCATTTCCGCGCGGTCCGAGTTGAATACCGACGGTCGCCGCGGCCTTGCCGTTCAGGCGGGAGTAGAACGAGTAATTGTCGCGCCCCAGTTCGACCCGCGCGACGTCCCGCAAGCGCACCGCCGAGCCGTCGGGCAGCGCCTTCAGCACGATCTGGCCGAACTCGGCGGGCGAGATCAGTTGGCCCTTCACGCTCACCGAGGCCGTCAATTGCTGCCCTGGAACGAACGGTGCGTCGCCTAGCGTGCCGGCCGTTACCGTGGCGTTCTGCGCCGCGATCGCGGCGTTGACTTCCGCGGCGCCGAGGCCGTACTCGCGCAGCTTCATCGGATCGAGCCAGATGCGCAACGCTTCGTCCGCGTCCCACAACTCCGCCGCGCCCACGCCCGGCGCGCGCTTCAGTTCGCGCAACACGTAGCGGCTCAGGTAGTCGCCCAATTGCGCGGAATCGCGCGAGCCATCCGTGGAGGTCAGCGCGACCAGCATCAGAAACGTATTGGCCGCCTTGAAAACGGTGATGCCCTGCTGCACGACCTGTTGCGGCAAGCGCGGCTCGACCTGCTTGAGACGGTTCTGGATGTCGACCAGCGCGAGGTCCGGATTGGTCCCTGGCGCAAACGTCGCGTCGATCTCGAGATCGCCCAGGTTGTCGCTGGTCGTTTCGTAGTACAGCATATTGTCGGCGCCATCGAGACTCTCCTCGATGATGCTGCCGACGTTGGCATCGACCACTTCAGTGGCGGCCCCCGGATAGGTGGCGCTGATCACGATGCGCGGCGGCGCAAGACGCGGATACTGCGCGACCGGCAACTGCGGAATGGCAAGCGCGCCCGCCACGACAATGGCGAGCGCAACAATCCATGCGAAAACCGGGCGGTCGATGAAGAAAAATGGCACGCAAAAAATCCGTTCAGATTGTCTGGAGACGCGGCGCGTCAACGAGGCGGGCCATATGCAGCACGTCGGCCAGTACGCCGTCGCGCATTGCATAACCGCGCGAGCGGCCTTCTTCGACAAAGCCGAACTTGCGGTACAGCGCGATCGCCGACGCGTTGTCGCAGAACACCGAGAGTTCGATGCGGCGCAAACCGAGCGACGCATCGGCGCATTCAGTCAGCGCCCGCAGGAGGGCCGAGCCGACACCGCGCCCATGATACGCATCGTGCACAGCCACTCCTAAATGCGCGCCATGCGCACGGCTCGGACGGTAAATCTCCAACCCGGCGTGCCCCACCATGCGACCGTCGAGACACGCGCACACACTCACACCGCGCTTGAGTTGCTTCTCGCGCCACGCGCGGAGCTGTTCAATGTGGCGATAGCCAACTGAGAGCGTGCCGCGCCGCACGCCCGGCAGGCTCATGATCTCGGCAAACGCCTCCATGTCGGACGATTCAAGCGCTCGCACCGTGATGCGATTCTCAAGCGCCGCGTCGCTTTGCAACGTTTCTTCTTTCATGGCTTTAATCCGTTGCGACATTGAGTGCTGAAGGCGCCGACATCAACGGTGCAGGCTCACGCAACCGCGCCATGAAATAACAGTCGATCAGCACGCCACGGCGCAACACGGCGCCACGCTGATGCACTTCGATCTCGAAGCCGAACTTGCGATAGAGTGCAAAAGCCGCATGGTTATCGGCGAAGACGAACAACTCGAGGCGGCGCAGACCCAGCCAGTTGTCGGCAAGATCGATCAGTTCAGTCATCAGCGCATTGCCGATGCCGCGCCGGTGCCATGCGTCGTGTACACCAATGCCGAGTGACGCGGCATGCGCGCGGCGCCCTTTGAAAGGCGTGAGCTCCGCTTGACCGACCAGTGTGTCGCCGACCATCGCCGCGATCGCGATTTCGGGGGCCGCGAGTTCTTCAAGGTATTCGCGCGTACTGGCAATCGTCTGAAACGGCACGTGTGGATTGCCGTTCACGACCGCCGGCAACTGCAGCAATGCGTGGTATTGCTCCACGTCGGCCACGCGCAACGCGCGCAGCGTCAGGCCCTCAGGCAAGCTCCCAGAATTAGATTTTGTTCTTATCTCTTGATTCATAGGCTCATAACGTCAATTCGAATGACCTCGTCAGAATGCCGGGTAATTGCATGCCGCCGGTGGCGCGCTCACCCCATGTCGAATCGCTCAACAACAATTCCGCTTGCGCGCCGAGTTGTTCAAGTTCACTGCCGAGCACACGGTACAGGCTATCGTCGAATCGCATGGCTTCAAGCGGCGCGACGATCTGCCCGTTCTCGACCCAGAAGGTTGCGAAGCGCGTCATGCCGGTCAGGCGGCAATTCATCCGGTCCGAGAAATTCACGTACCAGAGGTTGCCGATGTAGAGACCGGTATCGAGCTTCGCCAGCACGTCCTCTTCCAGCAGATCGCCCGCTTCCATCGAGAGCGCCGCTGGCGACTCGTTCGCCAGCGCACCGTTGGGCGTCAATCCATACTCGCGCGCGCTGCGCGCATTGGTCAGGCGTTCGGCACTGCGGCCCGCCTGGATCAGCGGGACGCTCTCGCGCAAATAGCCGTCGTCGTTGAAGCCGGGTGTAATGCCGAGATTCAGATCTTCGCTGATCGTGACGCGCGGGTCGACTACGATTTCTCCCACGTGCAGCTTGTACAACTCGCTGCGCGACGTGGCCTGAGCGCGTGCGGAGAAACCGCTCCATGCCGCCACGCCAAGCAATTCCGCGAGCGCTGCGGGCGCCAGATATGAACGATAACGCCCCGGCGCCAAGGTGCGCGGTGTGCGCGCGAGCACCGAGAGACGCGTTGCGGCCTGCTCGACCTTGTGCGCGAAAACTGCGTCGCTCCAGTCGTCACCCGCGTATGTGGTTTTGATCGCGCGGCCACTCGGGTCGTATAGCGACCAGCTGAAATTGAAGTTGTCGACTTCGTACCAGCCGCGGCTGCCGTTCGTGGACGCAAAACCGCGCACAATCGTGCCGCCCGCGTAAAAGCCGACGAAATCCAGCCCTTGCGCGCATTCGGCAACGGTGCGCAACAGGCCGCCCGGCTCCGGCAGCTTGCCCGAACGCTGCGTGGCGCGCTGCCATTGCGAGGTGTCGAACAGCAGATGCGGATCGTCCGCCGCGCCGCGCAGGCTTTCACGCAAGGTGGCAAGCGCCGCGCTCACGTCGTCGAGATCCTGTTGCAGATCGCCGCAGACGGTCAGCGTCGAATAGGCCTGGCGCGCACCGTCGATCAAACGCAAAGTCAGCTTGCCTTGCGAGACACTGCCGATCTGCCGCACCTTGCCCGAGTTGAAGCGGATAAAGTCGGACTGCTCGCCGGCAAATGAACTCAGCGTGATTTCCGCACCTTGCTGCAGGCGTTCGATAGCATCGGCCAGCGACGTGAAATGCTGCTGCCAGTCGATCGAAGGACCGGTGCGCGAGGAGATGAATTGGCTCATCAAGCGCCTCCGAACACGTCGATATTGCTGAACACGCAAGCCGGCGAGGCGTGGCCCACGCGAATGATCTGTGCCGGTTCGCCCTTGCCGCACATGGACGTACCGTACACCTCGCGCGTTTCCGCGTTCCCCACCGCGCTCAGGCTGCGCCAGAAATTCGCCGAGATGCCGCGATAATTCGGCTGTTTGACAACCTGGGTGAGCTTGCCGTTTTCGATCAGTTGACCGAACTCGCAGCCGAACTGGAATTTGTTGCGATGGTCGTCGATCGACCAGGACGTGTTGGTGCGCATCAGAATGCCGTGCTCGATGTTGCCGATCATTTGCTCCAGAGAACTCTCGCCGGGCTCGATGTTCAGATTCGCCATCCGGTCGATCGGCGGCCGGTTCCAGTTCGACGCGCGTGAATTCGCCACGCCCGCCATATGCGCGCGTTGCTGCGAAAGTGCGCCGCCGAGCGGACGTTCGAGCACGCCGTCGCGGATCAGATACTGCTTTTTCGCTTCAGTGCCGTCGTCGTCGAATGCGTACGTGGCGGCTTCCTCGCGCAGTTCCGGGTCGAAGGTCACGTTCAGCAGTTCCGAACCGTAGCGATACGAGCCGAACATTTCTTTCTTGACGAAGCTCCAGCCGGCGAAGTTGCGCTCGTCGCCGAGAATGCGGTCGAGTTCGAGCGGATGGCCGATCGATTCGTGAATCTGCAGCATCATCTGATCGGGCATCAGCAGCAAATCGCGCTTGCCTGACGGGCAATTCGGCGCGGCCAGCAATTGCAGCGCTTCATTGGCGACACGCGCGCCCGAGCCCTCGAAGCCGAAGCGTGTCAGCACTTCCATGCCGCCCTGCCCCAGGGTGCCGTAGTTGCCGCCGAGGGTGCGCACCTGCGTATCGCCATCCGCGTGGGCAGCCACGCTCAATTGCGGCATCACGAACTGGAACTGCTGATCGATGCGCACGCCGTCGCTGGTGATGTAGAGCTGATCGGTTAGCGTGATCTGCACGGCCGCGACACGCTCGACAATGCGTGCATCGAGATTCGCACCCGCGCACTCCACGCTCAAGCGGTCCAACCATTCGGCGCGGCCCGGCAATGCAAGCTGCGCGTTCGGCGACACATAGTGGCCGCTCATCACAGGACGCACTACCTCGCGATGGTCGATCAGCGACAAGGCCGCACTCGCTTCGGCGCGAGCCGTGGCGAGATCCAGCGCTTCCTGCAGACCCGCTGCACTCAGATTCGCGGTAGCCGCATAGCCTGCACCCGCGCCCACCCATGCGATCAGCATCGCGCCACGATCGCGCACGGTGCGCATGGGCTGCGCGACGTCGTTGCGGATCTCGTGATCGTCGATCTGTTCATCGACAATGCGCAGCGACCAGAACGCCGCGCGGCTCGTAAGCGACCGGGCGGCTTGCGCCCAACGTTCGTCAATCATTAACGGTTCCCGTAGGAGTCTTTGCTGCCCCCGCCGGCGACACGATCAGCGACGACGCGAGCAGCGACTGGGTATAAGGATGCGACGGCGCGTGCAACACATCGAGTGTGTCGCCGGCTTCGACGATGCGTCCTGACTTCATCACGATCACACGATGCGCCATGGCTCGCATCACCGCCAGATCGTGCGTAATGAACAAATAGCTTAGCTTGTACTTTTTCTGCAGATTTGTCAGCAGATTCAGCACCTGTTTCTGGATGGATACATCGAGTGCACTGGTCGGCTCATCGAGCACCAGCAATTCAGGCTCGACCGCGAGCGCACGCGCGATCGCTATACGCTGGCGCTGGCCGCCGGAAAACTCATGCGGGTAGCGCAACATGGCGTCCGCGGGCATGCCCACTTCTTCCAGCAGGCTACCCACGCGTGCGCGCCGCGCCTTGGCGTCCATGTCGGGCTGATGCATGGTCAGGCCTTCGCCGATGATCTGCTCCACCGTCATACGCGGCGACAGGGAACCGAACGGGTCCTGAAACACGACTTGCATGCGCGAATACAACTCGCGGCGGGAGCGCGCGGTTTTCAGGGAGGCAAGCGGCAAACCGTCGATATGGATATGACCGGCGGCCGGTCGTTGCAGACCGAGCACGGTGGCCGCCAGCGTCGATTTTCCCGACCCCGATTCGCCGACGATGCCGAGCGTTTCACCGCGCCGCACGCTCAGGTCCACGTCGTGCACTGCGCGGAACGTGGAGCGGCCGAACATGGAGCGCCAGCCTTTCGCGGAGGTGCTGTAGTCGACGGCGAGTCCCTGCACTTCGAGCAAACGCCGCGCATCCGGCTCGACCGGCTCCACCGCACGTTGCGGCTCGCTATCCAGCAGACGCTTCGTGTAGGGATGCTGCGGGTTGGAGAACAACGCTTCGGTTGTATTGGTTTCGACCAGCACGCCCTTTTCCATCACCGCGACGCGCTGCGCGAAACGCTTCACCAGATTCAGGTCATGCGTGATCAGCAGCACGGCCATGCCACGCTCGGCCGCTTCCTGTTCCTGCAACGCGATCAACAGATCGACGATCTGCTGACGCACGGTGACGTCGAGCGCGGTGGTCGGTTCGTCCGCAAGCAGCAGACGTGGCCGGCACGCCAGCGCCATGGCGATCATCGCGCGCTGCCGCTGGCCGCCGGACAGTTGATGCGGAAAACTGTCGATGCGCCGTTCCGGCTCGGGAATGCCCGTGCGCCTGAGCAACTCGATGCCGCGCTTGCGCGCCGCGTTCGGCCGCAAGCCTTCGTGCAGGCGCAAACTTTCGGCGATCTGCTTGCCGATCGTGAAGAGCGGATTGAGCGCCGTCATCGGCTCCTGAAACACCATCGCCACGTCGGCACCGCGCAGACCGCGCATTTGCTGCTCGGTCTTCTGCAGCAGATCTTCACCGTCGAGCAGCATGCGGCCGCTGAGATCAGCATGCTCGACAAGACGCAGAATCGACAATGCAGTGACGCTCTTGCCGGAGCCCGATTCGCCGACCAGGGCGACGCGCTCTCCGCGCGCGATCGAGAGGCTGAGTTCATGCACGGCGATCTTGTCGCCGAAACGTACGGAGAAGCGGTCGATTTCCAGCAACGGCCGGTTTGGTTTGACGTCGCTCATCGCGGGCCTCCGCCGAAGGCCGAACCGCGTTTGCGCGTATCGAGCGCATTGCGTAATGCGTCGCCCATGAAGGTCAACAGCAGGAGCGTGATCACCAGCGCGGCGAAAGCCGAAACCGAAATCCACCAGGCGTCGAGGTTGTTTTTGCCTTCCTGAAGCAGTTCGCCGAGGCTCGGCGTAGGCGGCGGCACACCCAACCCAAGGAAGTCGAGACTGGTCAGCGACAGAATCGCCGCGCTCATGCGAAACGGCAGAAACGTGATCACCGGCGTCAGGCTATTCGGCAGCACATGGCGCCACATGATCTGCCAGTTCGAGAGACCCATGGTGCGTGCCGCTCTCACGTAGTCCAGTGAGCGGTTGCGCAAAAACTCGGCGCGCACATAGTCGGAAAGCACTAGCCAGCCAAACATCGAGAGAAGAATAAAGAGCAGCCATAGCGTGGGCTCGAAGATCGACGCGAAGATGATCAGCAGGTACAGGTCAGGCATCGAACTCCATATCTCGATCAGACGCTGGCCGATCAGATCGGTGCGGCCGCCGTAGAAGCCCTGCACCGCGCCGGTCAATACGCCGATCAGCACACCGGATACCGTGAGCGCGAGCGCCATCAGCACCGAGAGCCGGAAACCGTACAGCAGCCGCGCAAGCACGTCGCGGCCGTACTGATCCGTGCCGAGCCAGTTGCTTCGAGTGGGCGGCGCCGGGTACGGATGGGCCGCGAAGTAGTCGATCGTGTCGTAATGGAAATGATTCGGCGGATAGATCGCGAAGTTGCCATTCGATTCGAGTCGCGAACGGATATACGGGTCGAGGTAATTCGCGCGCGCCGGAAAATCGCCGCCGAAAATCTTCTCCGAGTAGTCTTTGACGATAGGAAAGTAATAGTGCCCGTCATAGCGGACAATCAACGGACGATCGTTGGACAGCACCTCGCCGAACAGGCTGATGACGAACAGCGACACGAAGATCACAAGGCTCCAGTAGCCGAGCCTCTGCCGCTTGAAGCGCAGCCATGTACGCCGCCAGGGAGACGGCGACGCCACGTGCGCCGCGCCGGACTGATCAGCGGTCCAGGCGGTTGAATTGGATGCGGGGGTCGACGAGGACATAGCAGACGTCAGCAATGAGTTTGGTTACGAGGGCGATCAGCGTGAACAGAAACAGCGAACCGAGCACGACCGGATAGTCACGGCGAATCACCGAGTCATACGAAAGTTGGCCCATGCCGTCGAGCGAGAACAGGGTTTCGATCAACAGATTGCCGTTCAGGAAGGCGCCGACGAAGGCTGCCGGCAAACCGGTCAGCAACGGAATCGCAGCATTGCGCAGCACGTGTTTCCACAGCACGTCGCGCTCCGGTGCTCCTTTAGCGCGTGCAGTCAATACGTATTGACGTCCTATCTCCTCGAGGAAAGTATTCTTGGTCAGGATCGTGACGATCGCGAAGTTGCCCACTACTGAAGCCGTGACCGGCAATACGATGTGCCACAAATAGTCGAGCAGCTTGCCGAACGCACTGAGGTCGTTGAAGTTATCCGAGGTGAGGCCGCGCATCGGAAACACCTGCCAGAAGGTGCCGCCGCCGAATAGCATCAACAACAGCACACCCAGCACGAAGCCGGGAATCGCGTAACCGGCAAGCACCAGCACACTGGTCACGGTATCGAAGCGCGAGCCGTTGCGCACTGCTTTCGCAATGCCTAACGGCACCGATATCAGATACGTGAGCATCACCGTCCATAAGCCGAGCGTGATCGACACGGGTAGCTTCGATTTGATGACATCCCACACGCTGTCATGCTGATAGTAGGACTGGCCGAGATCGAAGGTCGCATAGCGCTTGAGCATCAGAACGTAGCGCTCGAGCGGCGGCTTGTCGAAGCCGAATTGCTTCTTGATCTGCTCCAACTGCTGCGGATCGACACCCTGGCTGCCGTGATAGCCTCCGCCGCCCGACCCCGCCTCTCCGCCACGGCCAGCGCCGTGGCGGAGTTGCGTCATCACCTGTTCGACCGGCCCACCCGGTACGAACTGCGTGACGACAAAGGTCAGCGTGACCACACCGAGCAACGTCGGCACCATCAACAGCAATCGTCTGAGAATGTAGGCGAGCATGATGTTCCTCAGTGGGCCGTGGCCGTGGTTGAACTCGCGGATTGCGCGGCCTGGAGTTTCTGTGTCGCTTGTGCGCCCGGCGCTTTCGCGTACCAGTAGTCGATGACCCAGTCTTCGTACTGGTAGGAATTCGGCACGGTCTTCGGAAAGCCGAGGGTGGTCTTGTAGCCGATGCGCGCCCCCGGCGAGTAGTACTCCGGCACCAGGTAAAACGAATAGATCAACACGCGATCCAGCGCACGGGTGGCGGCTTCCAGATCGTCGAGATTAGTGGCGGTAAGCGCGGAGTGAATCAACGAGTCGACTGCCTTCGAACGGATGCCCGTATAGTTCTCGGAGCCGACTTCGGACGCAGCCGCACTGCCGAAGCGGCGCGTCAGTTCGGCGCCCGGAATCGTGACCGGCGGATAGATGAAGGTGGTCATGTCGTACTCGAAATTGTCCAGACGTTTCTCGTACAACGCGCTGTCGATTTCGCGCATATGGGCCTGAATGCCGAGCATGCCGAGCGCCTGCATATACGGCAGGATCAGACGATCCATGCCGGGCTGATCGTCCATGATCTCGATCGTCATCGGCGTACCGTTGGCGTCGCGCAATGCGCCGTCGCGATAGTGCCAACCGGCTTGCGCCAGCAGATCACGCGCGACGCGCAAATTGCCGCGCAGGGAATTCGGTGGAATCGTGTCGGGTTGTTTGAGCATCGGGCCGAACACTTCAGGCGGCACGCTGCCGCGCAATGGTTCGAGCAGCGCCAGTTCCTTCTCACCCGGCATGCCGGTCGCGCCGAACGGACTGGCCTCGAAATAGCTGTTCGTGCGCCGGTATTGACCGTAGAACATCATCCGGTTCATCCAGTCGTAGTCGAGTGCCAGCGTCAGGGCATGACGCACGCGCGGATCCTGAAACATCGGCTTGCGCATATTCATCAGCATGCCCTGCATCTGCGCGGGGCCGTCGGCGAATTCGCCCTTCTTCAGCAGTCCGTTGTCGAAGTTCTTGCCGACATATTTGCGCGCCCACTGCGTCGCGCTGTATTCGACGATGACGTCCGCATCGCCCGCCTTGAAAGCTTCGAGTTGCGTGTAGTGGTCGCGGTACAGGTTGAACGTGATGCGCTCGAAACGGAACATGCCACGTCGCGAAGGCAGATTCGCCGCCCAGTAGTCAGGGTTGCGACGATACGTGATCTGCTTGTCGTTTTTGCGGCTCTCGATCAGATAGGCGCCGCTACTGATCGGCGGCATGGAAGAGATCTGGTCGAATGGCAGACGCTTGCCATCGGGTTGCATCCCCCACTTCGGCGAGAAAATCGGCAGGTCGCCGGCAATCAATGGCGCATCGCGTTCGGCATGCTTGAAATCGAAGCGGATCGTGCTCTTGTCGATTACCGTCGCGCTTTTGATGATCGAGAACTGCGCGTTGAAAAGCGGCGAAGCCTGCGGACTCGTCAACGTGTCGTACGAATACTTGACGTCAGCGGCCGTGATCGGATCGCCGTTCGAAAAGCGCGCAGCGGGATTGATATGGAATGTCGCTGACGTCAGATCCGATGCGACTTCGACATCGTCGGCGATCAGCGGATATTCGGAGGCCAGTTCGTCCCAGCTACGCTGCATCAGCGTATCGAACATCAGATTCTGGATGTCGGGCGCGGGCGCGCCACGCACGAGGAACGGATTCAGCGAATCGTAAGTCTGCAGTTCGCTATAGTTTTCGAAACTGAGCGAGCCGCTCGCGGGCGCGTCGGGATTCGCGTAATCGAAGTGCGTGAAATCGGCGGGATATTTCGGTTGGTCGTACTGTGAAATCGACGGTTTTGCCTGCGCCGCCGTCGGCATCGCTCCGCATACCGCTAGTAGGCCAGGCGCAGCGGCAATGACGAACGAGATGCTCGCGGCGCGGCGCACTGCGCCGAGCAAACATCCAATCGCGTCGTGCAGGCGCAACAGTCCGGAATTCATCATTCTTTTCATCAGCCCATACAGTGCGCACCGGCTCGTGACCTGCGCGCGATTCGTCCTGCGGCACGAGTACAACCTGTTGGCTTTACCGGTGCACGCTGGTCCATTGCGACGACAGGCAGACTGCGCCGCCTTACGATGAGTCGCCGCTTAAAGCACACCGCTCCGGTTCCTTGCACGAACGGAACCGGAGCGGTGCTTCCATCAGATCAACTACAGCGACCTCAGAACTTGTACGTTGCGCCGATTTGCGCGAAACGGCCAATGTAGGTATAGATCGACTGATCGTACCCGTTCTGATCCAACGTGCCATTTGCAAAGATCGGATCGTACGGCGGCGTGCGGTTGAAGATGTTGTCGATACCGCCGTAAATCGTCCAGTGCTTGAAGCCCGTGTACGTCATCATCAGGTTGAACTGGCTGTACGATCCCACCCTGCTCGACGCGGCCGGATTCAGATTCTGCGCGTACGGACCCGTGAACTGCCACGTCAATGCTGCGTCGAACTTGTGGTACGTCCAGTCCAGGGTGGTGTTGCCCTTCCAGCGCGGGAAGCTGCCGCCGAACGGTTGCGTGAGGGTGAAGTTATTACCCGCGCCGTTCACCGGTGCTCCGCCCAGGAAGCCGATCTTGAAGCTGTTCACATACGCCCAGTCAGTCGACAAGGTGAACGTGCCGGCGGTCGTCGTCGGCAGCGCCTGACGGAACGTGCCTTCGAAGCCGTTCGTGTCGAGGTAGCCGAGGTTCTGATACGGAATGACCTTGTACAGCACGTCACCCGTTGTCGGATCGGTAACAACCTGCGAAGGCGAACCCTGGCCGATCACGTTGTCGACGCGAATCTTGTACCAGTCAAGGCCGACATCGGTCGTACGGGTCGGTGACAACTGGAAGCCGATGTTGAAGTTGCGCGTATGCTCCGGCGCCAGGTTCGGATTACCCTCTGTGATCGAGGTGTAGTTCAGACCGGTGTTCGGATCAACCTGGATCCCGAGCGTTTGCGATTTGCTGTTTTCGACGAACGTCGGCGCACGGAAACCGCGGTCATACGACGTGTACATCGTCAGCGCCTGAACCGGCTGATAGCGCAACGCAAAGCGCGGCGAGAACGCACCACCCACATCGCTGTAGTGGTCGTAACGACCCGACTGACTGAATGTCAGGTTGCGCACAATCGGAATGTCCACCTGGTAATACACGGCCGCCACATTGCGCTGACCGTTCACCGTCTGGAGATTCGGATTGATGACCTGGCCCGACAGGAATGCCGCACCCGGCGTGAGCACTTCGCTCTGGTGCGTGAACTGCGCACCGAACCCAAGACCTACGTCGCCCGCCGGCAGGTGGAACAACTCCGGCGTCGACAACGTCGCGTCAACCGTATCGAGCTTCGAGACACCCAGGTTGTCCGCATCCTGGTACAGCCCGTTGAACGCATTGGGCGTAGCCGACGGATTCGCGAAATTCAGCGTACCGTTCTGGTAAATGTTGGCCAGTGCGGCGGAGTTCAGCTGGTTCGTGTAGGTGTTCGCGACCGTGCTTTGCGAGTGGCTGACCGACGTCGCCCAATCCCATTCACCGTTCGGCAGGTTGAACGAACCCTTGACACCCGTCGATGCGCGCCAGTACGTGGCATCCGTCTTTTCCGCGACCGCGTTCGGGAAAGCATACGTGAGCGCTGTGCCGACCCCGAACGGATTGTACGGGTTGGTCGCCGGCACAACAGTGCTAAACGGGGTAAGCAGCTTCGTCTGCGGGTTCAACACCAGCGTGGGATTCTGCGGGTTGCCGACTACGTTGCCCCACAGACCATCGTTGGTGGTGGTTGTGTTTCTGCTGATCAGGAAGTCGCCGAATGCCGTGGTCGTATCGTTGATCTTGAAGTCAGCGTGAAGCTTCGCATTGAGACGCTCGGTCATCGGCGCGATGGACGTGTCTTCTGCGGTATTGAATGCGCAGACCGTGCCCGCCTTGCCGGCAGTCAGCGAGTTGGTGGCAGCGGGGCGCACCGAACCGCCGGACGGACAGCCGCTCAACGCCTGCACACTGCCGTCGGGCATATTCCAGTACGACGGCGCGAGCAACGAAAGGCCGCCCGGTTGATTGGTGAAGTCCTGATTGCGCGTCGAGTCACGGTCTGCGAGCGTGAAGCCGTTCGACTTGTAGTAGCTCGCGGCAGCCGTCACGTTGAAGCGATCGGAGTTGAGATCGCCGAAGCCGCCGAGCGCGCCGAACTTGGTCGTGCCGGCGCCGCCGCCGCCGTTGATGGCGCTGCCGTAGCTCCCGTCGAGTTGCAAGCCCTGAAAGTCGTGCTTCGTGATGATGTTGACCACGCCTGCGATCGCATCCGAGCCGTATTGCGACACGGCGCCCGTCTTCACGATTTCGATGCGGTCGATGGAGTTCAACGGCAGCGTGTTCAGGTCGAAGAAGGAGTCGACGCTGTTCGAGAAGAACGCGAACGGCGCAACGCGCTGTCCGTCCACCAGCACCAGCGTGTACTTTTCGCTGAGGCCGCGCAGGGCGATACCCGCGGCGCCTGCGGCGAAGTTGCCGGACTGGCCTTCGCTCCAGCTATTCGCCGAGTTAGCCGAAGTGTCGCGCAGAAAATCAGAGACGGTCGTTGCACCGCTATTCTGAATGTCTTTCTGCGTAACCGTCTGAACCTGATTAAAGCCGACCTTGTCCGAGCTGCGAATCAGCGACCCGGTCACTTCGAATTTCTTCAGTTGCTGAACGCCTTTGCCAGCCGGCGTCGCGGTCGTGTTGTCCGCGGACGGTGTCGCGGCGGTGCCCGATGCCGGAGTGGCAGCCGCTGCCGGCGTGCTCTCCGTCGTCGCGCCTGCCGCGGTTCCGGTGGTGGCCGGCTGGCTTTGTGCAAACGCCGGTACGGCGATTACGGCCGACAATGCCAGTTCAGCCCAGATTATTCTTTTGATGGCCAACGCCAATGCCCTTTGTTTCATTTTCCCCTTCCCGCTCGTCAATTAAGGCCACAGCTGTGTGTGTGAAGAGAGGTCTTGTGAACCTCCCCACTCGATATACGGCGATCTTGCGCCGCGCTCCGTCAAAGCTGACCCGTCCTTCCATTGCCCGGCAAACCGGTCAACAGCTCACCAGTTTGCAAATACAGACAGGAAGACGGGACACTTCAGATACTTCAATATCGGACTACTTATTTATTACAAACGAAATGCGCAGCGCTTTCTAATTGTTTTCACTTCTACTACTTCGGGCTCTGGCTATTGGGGCAACACGCTCCCAATCGGACTTATTCCCGACTCAACCTTAAGTAATGCTTACAAATACAGCTTGACCGCTTTCGACGAAAGCATGAAGCAAAGACATCTAGAACAATCTTGGCGTGCCCACCCAGACGACCACCGCTTCTTCGCGAGCAGTATTGCACCAGGCATGCGGCACAGTGGACTCGTAGTGCGCGGTGTCACCGGCCTGCAATACGAACGTTGTACCTTCTAACGTGAGCGATATCTGACCGCTCATCACATACAAGAACTCTTCCCCTGCATGCGTCGTGACTTCCGACGGGTTCTGCCCAACCGGCATCCTGACGAGAATCACTTCCAGCTTGCTGCCAACCGACAGATTCGTCAGCCGTCCAAAAAGATTCGCGGTTCCGTCGAAGCCGAAGTACTTCAGCTCTTTGCCTCTTTGCACCGACCTGTCTTCAGTTGGTGTATCGACGAAGTACTGCACCGTTACACCTAAAGCCCGAGCAATACCAACTAGCGATGTAATCGACGGTGTTGCGTGACCTCGTTCCACCTGCGACAAAAAGGGCTTGGAAATTCCCGCCGTGGTTGCCACTTCATCCAGCGTGCGCTTGAGCCGTTGGCGAAGCGCGCGGATTTTGCTTCCTATAGAAACTGCGACCTGTGCCTTGTTATCGAGTGGCAAAACCATAGCAAGACAGAATCCCGTAGTCAAAATTAGTTTGATGAAACGAAACTATGTTTCGTTGATTGCAACATCCTCCCTAAGACATGCGCGATATGCCTGGTTAGTTGCCGCCGTAAGTGACTCCATCAAGGCGATCGCCGGGACACTTTCATACTCGCCGCAAACCGGGCGATGGTTGCGCACACACCCCCCCCCGTCTATTCGCGACGGCATGTGTCCCATATGGCGAGAATGTGCCTCCCGGCTCGATGCACGGATACCTCGGAGGCACTTCGCAGGAAAAAACATATCGGGGCCAGGATGCCGCTACTTCGACGCCACCAGCACCCACAAACGGGCGAGGTCGGCTGAACCATCGGTACCCTTCACTGCGCGGAAGGTTTGCACTGCACGCGCTTTATCGCCCGCCATGTAGTACGCCTCGCCGAGATGCAGTTGTGCCTGGTCCGGATGATCGATTCCGCCCTTCGCGATCGCAGCGTCCATTGCCGTGAGACCTTGCTTGGCCTGCCCGGCGAAGACCTCGTTGAAGGCGACGTCGACCGGCGCGACGGGGTTTGCGGGATCGGCCGGCGCTTGCGCCCGCTTCGCGGCGAGTGCCTGCAGCCGCTTCTCGCGATCGGCCTGCGCATCGTGGCCCAGAACGCCTGACGCAAAGCCTTGATCGATAACCTGCTTGCCTTCGGCCGTGGTGCCGGCCACGATCGCGAGTTGCGTCATTTCCATGTAGTCGTCGGCCGTACTGAGCGAACCGGTCGCACGGCGCAGACGGAAGGTGTCGATATCCAGCGCGGACGAGTAGCCGGGCTTGCTGCGAATCGCGTTGAACAGATCATCCCAGTAAGACTGCTTCGGATGATAGGCAACCAGCTTTTCGAGCGTGCTGCGGTACGTCGCATCATCTTTCACGCGTTGCGCGCAGGTGCCGAGCAATTGCAGTTGCGACTCGTCGGGCGCATGACCGGCGCGCACTTGCGCATCGATGCCCGGTTTGAGCAGGCTCACAACACTGGCGCAATCGTTTGACAGGTAGTAAGACTGAACAAGCAACGTGCGCATGTCGGGATCGCTGCCGCCCGACTTCAGATAGCGTTGCGCGACCTTCGCAGATTGTGCGTAGTTTTTCTGCTGGAAGTAGATGCCTGCGAGCGCTGCGGTGGTGCGCTGCTCGTCAGCACCGGTCAGGCGTCCTGAACCCAGC
Organism: Paraburkholderia sp. SEWSISQ10-3 4; assembly: GCF_030464785.1. Lineage (NCBI taxonomy): Bacteria > Pseudomonadati > Pseudomonadota > Betaproteobacteria > Burkholderiales > Burkholderiaceae > Paraburkholderia > Paraburkholderia sp. SEWSISQ10-3 4. Next base: position 17,495 of record NZ_JALPRI010000039.1, on the reverse strand, counting down.
AAGGTTTCATAGGCCTGCGCAGCCACACCGGATTCGCCGGCTGCCGCTGCCGCGGCGCCGCGCATCTCCTGAATCATGTAGCTTTCATAGGGCGTTTTGCCCGGCACGGCGTCGGCCTGATCGATCTTCGTCAACGCGTCCTTGTACTTGTGCGCGCGATACAGATCCTGCGCGGCGTTCAGCGGCTTCGCCACATCCGGCCGCAAAGTGTCGGCGGCATGAGACGTGACCGGCAGCACGACGAGCGCCGACAGCCCTCCGATAGCGGCCGCAATGACGGCGCGCTTGAACCGTTGATGGATCGTTAGCATTCCACTTCCCTATTGCATGTACTGCTCGTTGCCGATCAGGCCGATTTTCGTCGCGCCCAGTCGTTGCGCGGACGCCATCACCGCGGCGACATCCTTGTACGGCACCAATTTGTTAGGCCGCAGATGAATTTCCGCCTGAACCGGTTCGGCCGCCACCTGCGCGAGCCTGGACTCGAGCGCTGCGCGGTTCGGCACCGGTTGACCGTTCCAGGTCGTGGTGCCGTCGAAGTCGATATCGATCTGCACCACTTCCGGCTGCGTGATCGGCGGCGGCGGATTGCCGATCGGCAAATTCATCTTGATGGCATGCGTCTGAATCGGAATCGTGATGATCAACATGATCAGCAACACCAGCATCACGTCGATCAGCGGCGTGGTGTTGATATCGACCATCACATCCGGTTCGGAACTGCCACCGCCCGAAGATACGTTCATTCCCATGATCACCTCCTGTCGACCAGAGTTAGCGCTTTAGCGCTTACTCTGGTCCCATGCAACGCTGTCGATCGGACTTGGTGCTTTAGCACCTAGTCCGATCCCATGCAAAGCTGTCGACTAGAGTTAGCGCTTTTAGCGCTCACTCTGGTCCCATGCAAAGCTAGCCCCCGCGCGCGGGCGGCTCAGTAATAAACGAAACCTTGGCGATACCGGCGCGCTCGCACGCGGTAATGACCCGGCCGATAAACTCATAACGCGCGCTCTGGTCGCCACGAACGTGCACTTCCGGTTGCGGCGTCATGACCGACACGGTTTTCAGGCGTGTCAGCAGCGTAGGCCCATCCACCTGCTTCTCGTTCCAGAAGAAATCGCCGTCGCGGTTGACCGCAATGACGATACTTTTGGGCGTGGTCTGCAGCGGCTGGATCGTCTCCTTCGGCAGTTGCACCGGCACCGTGTGCGTCACCACCGGAATTGTGATCAGAAAGATGATCAGCAGAACCAGCATCACATCGACAAGCGGCGTGGTGTTGATACTGGAGATGACCTCGTCGTTATCATCCTGCCCAACGCTCATAGCCATGACAGACTCCGCTTATTGGACCAGCGATGCTTCACGAGCCGAAGCGCGTGCCGAGCGCCGGCTGCCGGCGAGCAGGACAGTGTGCAGTTGTGCGCCGAACGCACGAACACGCTCCATCACCGACTTGTTGCGGCGAACCAGGAAGTTGTAACCGAGCACAGCCGGCACGGCGACGGCGAGGCCGATCGCGGTCATGATCAGCGCTTCACCCACCGGGCCTGCAACCTTGTCGATCGAAGCCTGGCCGGCGATACCGATTGCCGTCAGCGCGTGATAAATCCCCCACACCGTACCGAACAGACCGACGAACGGCGCCGTCGAGCCAACCGTACCGAGGAAAGCCAGGCCGTCTTGCAGACGGTTCGACACGTTGGTGATCGCACGCTCGACCGACGTATCGATCCATGTGTTGCGGTCGACAGCCTCGAGCAGTGCTTCGTCGTGATGCTCGCCTGCCTCGATGGCCGTTTCGGCGATGAAGCGGAACGGCGATGCTTCGTCGAGCAGCTTCGTGCCTTCGACGAGCGACGGCGCGGTCCACAGCTGTTCGTCAGCGCTCTTCGCACGACGGTTCGCACGGAACTGCTCGAAGAACTTGGTGATCATGATGTACCAGCTACCCATCGACATGAGCACCAGCAGAATCAGCACGAAGCGTGCAACGAAGTCACCGTTCTTCCAGAGCGCGCCGAGACCGTACGGGTTATTGACGGTTTCAGACGTGGCCGGCGCCGGCGGCGGCGTTGCTTCGTCAGCTGCCGGGGCGGCTGTTTGCGGTGCGGCGGTGGTGGTGGCAGTGGCGGCAGCCGACGCGCTCGCATCGCTCGCTTGCGCGTGGGCCATTTGCGGTGCCACAAAGGTATCCACCGTGGTTACGGCGAACAACATGGTTGCCGCCAATGCGGCGAGAGTACGCTTCTTCATGCCTGCTCCAAGTTCATTAGTACAACTTCTAAACCAAGACTGATAAATCGCTACCGGTACCGAACAGCCGTGGGTTTCAGTTCAGGTTAAACGAGAACGGAACTTGCACACGGACAGGTTGGCCTTGGGAAACGCACGTGAACTGCTTGACCGCGTTGAAGGCTGCGCGATCCAGTGAGGAATCGTCCGCCGACTTGGCAACACGCTCATTCGTAATATGGCCCTGCGGGTCGACTACAAATTCAATCAACACATCACCCGTCACGTTGTTCTCCTGCGCTTCCTTCGGGTAGCGAATCGACGAACGAACCTGATCCGAGTTCGGACACACAACCCCTACTTCAGCGCTCACGGGCTTGCTCGGCGCAGGCGGCGCCGGCGGTGCAGGCGCGACAGCGGGTGCCGATACGACCGGTGCGGCCTGGTGCGTGATGGTCGGCTGGGGCGGTGCTTGCACCTGCACTTCCGGCGGCGGCACGAACGGCGGCGGCGGCGGTGCGAATTTCGGCGGCGGCAATTGCACGGTAGGCAAAGGCGGTGGCGGAGGCGGTTTCACCGGCTCGATGATCTTGGTTTCGATTGGATGCTGGATGACCTGCACGACCTTGGTGGCAAGGCCATTGATGAGTGCATAGATCAGCACGATGTGCAGGAGCAGAACAACTGCGATACCGCCGAAGCGGCGTACTGGGTTTTGCTGCTTGCGCCCAAACTCACGCGGGCGTCCTGGCCTCTCCATACGGGCCGTTGCTGCCGGAAATTGCCCTTCGACTTTCGTACCCACCTTTACTCCTCCGGCGTGAACCGTCCATTTCTGTAACTGCAGTGCGCTTACATACGGCAAACAACGTTCACTTCAGACAATCGCATCCATTGCCCAGGTCTTTGATTTGTAGTCCAAAATTTATGCTGTGAGGCCCAACCCAGCTGCAATGGCACGGGCATGGCTGTGAGACGCCGCGACGGTATTTCAGAGCAATCGAACGTTCATCTAAGTAGAAGTACTAATAGATTAATTTCGACTCGCTCATTTTCGTCTGGCATGAATATGCTGAAGACAATTTGATCGAAGCGCGCTGCAGCTCCTGAACTTTTTGCGCGTTTGTCACCTGCATTTCATGGGAGGCAACAATAGCAGGACAAAAAATGCGGGGTCAAACTTTTTTTGATGGGAGCATACTAAGTTTAGAGAGAACACTCTAACTAATGCCGTATTCGCGTCGCTTTAAAAGAATAAGCGTGCGTCGGACAGATGCAAGCGAGTCGTGCGCGGCTCGCTAATTGGGATGAAGCCGCTATTAAGGGCTTCCGTGACACGCCATGAACTGCTGACGGGCCGCTGGTGATACGTAGCGCAAAGGCCTGCTGGGTGGGCGTTGCGCGAGGATTGTGCGGCAACCTCGACGAATCCCGAACAGGTCATCCAACGTACGTTTCAAGCGCCGACCAGAGGCCTGCGTTAAGGCCGGGAAGATAGCAGAAGAAAAACACCGTTTCCAAATTTTTTTAGCGGTATTTACGACACTCTAAATACACATTTCAATTACGCCATTTATATAATTACAAAATCATTCCAAAAATTACATATCGCCGACGATAACGATAATTCCCGACTCGGGCATACCCGGCGTATCGACAATACGCGTTCATGGGCCGCCAGTGGCCAGTTGGTTTACGCGTGAGCCGCTATGTATGTGCGGCTCTCCAGACCGGGCGAGCAAACCGGAGCGGCGCAAAACCGATTGCGCCGCTCCGCTGCCTTAACCGTTGGTTCCCTCGCTCACGACGACTGCGGTATCGTTCCGCGTACGCGCGAGCACGGGACGCAAGGCCGCACCGGTGTGACTTGCGGCAACACGGGACAATCCTTCGGGATCCGTAGCAGCGACAATCGTGCCGCCACCCACACCACCTTCCGGACCAAGATCAATGATCCAATCCGCCTCGGCAATCACGTCGAGATCGTGTTCGATGACGACGACGCTATGACCGCCATCCGCGAGACGATGTAGCACGCGAATCAGCTTCGCGACGTCGGCCATATGCAAGCCGACAGTCGGTTCGTCCAGCACGTACAGCGTGTGCGGTGGCTTCTGACCACGACGCGTGATGTCGTCACGCACCTTGCTTAGCTCGGTGACGAGCTTGATACGCTGCGCTTCGCCGCCCGACAAGGTAGGCGACGGCTGGCCAAGCGTCAGATACCCGAGCCCGACATCCTTCATCAATTGCAATGGATGCGCGATATTCGAAATCGGCGCGAAGAACTCGACGGCTTCGTCGATTTCCATGGTCAGTACGTCGCCGATATTCTTGCCGCGCCACGTCACTGCCAGCGTCTCGGGGTTGAAGCGCTGCCCGTGGCAAACATCGCACGGCACCTTCACGTCGGGCAGAAAACTCATGCCGATGGTGCGCACGCCCTGCCCTTCACAAGCGGGGCAACGTCCTTCGCCGGTGTTGAACGAGAAACGCGATGCCGTATAGCCACGCGCGCGCGCTTCGAGCGTGCCGGCGAACAGCTTGCGGATCGCATCCCACACGCCGATGTAGGTCGCCGGACACGAGCGCGGTGTTTTGCCGATCGGTGTCTGATCGACTTCGAGCACACGGTCGATGGTTTCCCAGCCGGTGATCGCATCGCACCCTTGCCATGCATGCGTGACGTTCAGCGGCGCACGCGGCGCCGTGCGCGCCAACACGCTCGAACGCCGGTTCGCCGCCGGCTGGGTCTCGGCCACCGCACGCGCACGCCGTGTGGCCGGCGACGACAGCACCGAGCGCCCCACCGCATCCAGCAGATTGGCCATCAGCACATCGCGCGCGAGCGTCGATTTGCCCGAACCGCTCACGCCCGTCACCGCTACCAACCGTGAAAGCGGAATGCCGACGGTGACGTTCTGCAAGTTGTGCAGCTTGCCGCCGTGCACCGTCAGCCAATTCTCCGGCACCGCGGCGATGCGCTTGGTCGGCGCGACCACCTCGCGGCGCGGCTGCAGCGGATGCACGATCGGATTGGCGAGGAACTGTCCGGTCAGCGAATCGGGTTGCGCCGACAGATCGGCCACGCTGCCCTGTGCGACCAGCGTGCCGCCGCGCTTGCCCGCGCCCGGCCCGATATCGATGATGTGATCTGCACGCCGAATCGTGTCCTCGTCATGCTCGACGACCACCAGTGTATTGCCCTTCTCGCCCAGCTTGCGCAAGGCGTTGAGCAGAATCTGGTTGTCGCGCGGATGCAGGCCGATGGTCGGTTCGTCGAGCACGTAGCACACGCCTTGCAGGTTGCTGCCCAGTTGCGCGGCGAGCCGGATGCGCTGCGCTTCGCCGCCCGACAGGCTCGGTGCCGCGCGATCGAGACTCAGATAACCGAGCCCAACTTCTTCCAGAAACTGCAGGCGGCTGCCGATTTCGCTGACCACGTCGCGCGCGATTTCCGCGTCCCGACCGCTCATCTCCAGCGTGTCGATCCACGCACGCGTATCGGACACCGTCCATTGCGCGACGTCGACGATGGCCTGCTCGCCGAACGTGACTGCGCGCGCAGTTGGGTTCAGACGCGTGCCGGCGCAATCCGCACAGGGCTCGTCGACGAGACCTTCCGGTTCCTGCTCCTCAGAAGGCAAGCTCTGCTCGCGGCCGCGGTTGTCGTCGACGATCACCGTGTCGTCGTACGCCGCGCGTTGTTCACGCGTCAGCGCGAGGCCCGTGCCGACGCATGTCGTGCACCAACCATGCTTACTGTTGTACGAGAACATGCGCGGATCAAGCTCGGGATAGCTCGTGCCGCATACCGGACAGGCGCGCTTGGTGGACAGTACCTTCACCGTGCCAAGTTTCGCCGTGGGACGGCCGCCTCTGATCGCGTCGTGCAAACCGTCGAGCGGCGCCAGCAGATGCATGACGCCCTTACCGATTTCCAGCGTCTGATCGAGCGCCTGGCGCAGTTCCACTTCCTTATCCGGCGATACGACGAGGTCGGTCACCGGCAACTCGATGGTGTGCTCGCGGAAGCGATCCAGCTTCGGCCACGGGTCCACCGGCACGAACTCACCGTCCACACGCAGATGCGTATTGCCGCGCGCTTTCGCCCACTTCGCGAGATCGGTATAGACGCCCTTGCGGTTCACGACCAGCGGTGCGAGGAAACCAACGTGCTGCCCTTTGTGATCGCGCAGCAATTGCGCCGCAATCGATTCGACGCTTTGCGACGTGACCGGCGTGCCGTCGTGGATGCAATGCTGCAGACCGAGCTTCACGTACAGCAGGCGCAGGAAGTGCCACACTTCGGACGTAGTCGCCACCGTACTCTTACGGCCGCCACGCGACAAACGCTGCTCGATCGCGACGGTGGGCGGAATGCCATACACCGCGTCGACCTCGGGCCGGCCGGCAGGCTGCACGATGGACCGTGCGTACGCGTTGAGCGATTCGAGGTACCGGCGCTGCCCTTCGTGGAACAGAATGTCGAAGGCAAGCGTGGACTTGCCCGACCCGGAGACACCGGTAATCACGTTGAATTTGCCGTGCGGAATATCCACATCCAGCGATTTCAGGTTGTGCTCGCGCGCATTGACGATGCGCACCACGTCCTCGCCTTCAATCGCCCGCCGCGCACGCGCCGCGCTCAACGCTTTTTGCAGCGGCACACCCTGCGCTTCCGGTTCGGCCGCCGCGTTCATGGCGCGGTCGTATTGCAGCAATGCCTCGCCGGTATGCGATTCCAGACAAAGCTTGACGTCCTCCGGCGTGCCCGCGCACAGCACCCTGCCGCCGCCGTCGCCGCCTTCGGGACCGAGATCGATCAACCAGTCGGCCGCACGGATCACGTCGAGATTGTGTTCGATCACGATCAGCGAATGGCCGCTCGCCAGCAGCTTGCCGAACGCCTGCATCAGCTTGGCAATGTCGTCGAAATGCAGGCCGGTGGTCGGCTCGTCGAACATGAACAGGCGTTTAGCGACCGGCTGCTTCGCGCTGCGCGCGGTGCGCGCCTGTGCCGATTCCGCGAGGAAGCCGGCGAGCTTGAGCCGCTGCGCTTCACCACCGGATAGCGTGGGCACCGGCTGGCCAAGCTTGACGTATTCGAGACCCACGTCGACGATTGGCTGCAGCACACGCAATACTTCGGCATCCTTGGCGAAGTAGGCGGTGGCTTCGCTCACCGTCAGCTCCAGAACGTCGGCAATGCTCAACGCACGCGCCGGCTCACCGCGCTCGATTTTGACTTCGAGCAGCTCCGCGCGATAGCGGCGCCCATCGCAATCCGGGCAGCGCAGGTAAACGTCGCTCAGGAACTGCATTTCGATGTGCTCGAAGCCCGAGCCGCCGCAGGTCGGGCAGCGCCCGTCGCCGGAGTTAAAGCTGAACATGCCCGGACCGTAACCGCGTTGCTGCGCGAGCGGCGCCTTGGCGAAGAGCTTGCGGATTTCGTCGAAAGCACCCACGTAGCTGGCCGGATTCGAGCGCGCGGTCTTGCCGATCGGCGACTGGTCGACAAATACGACGTCGGTGACCTGGTCGGCGCCGCTAAGGCTCTTGAATGAGCCCGGCGATTCGGTGGCGAGACCGAAGTGACGTGCCATAGCCGGATACAAAACATCCTGCAGCAAGGTGGACTTGCCGGAGCCCGACACACCTGTCACGCAGACAAGCCGCTGCAGCGGAATCTCGACCGTGACGTCGCGCAGATTGTGTTCGGTTGCGCCTTCGAGCACGATGCGCGGCGTGCTGTCATCGACCGGACGTTGCGACCAGTGCGCCGCGTCTGCCACATGTCGGCGACCGCCCAGGTACTCACCAGTCAGCGTGCCGGACGAGCGGATCGCCTCAGGCGCGCCGTCGTAAATGATCGAGCCGCCGCGTTCGCCTGGCCCCGGACCCATGTCGATCAGACGATCTGCCGCGAGCATCACCGAGGGATCGTGTTCGACCACCACCAGCGTATTGCCCGCATCGCGCAGCCGATGCATCGCCTCGACGATCCGGTTCAGATCGCGCGGATGCAGGCCGATGCTCGGCTCGTCGAGCACGAACAGGGTTTTGGTCAACGATGTGCCGAGCGCCGTGGTCAGGTTGATCCGCTGCACCTCGCCGCCCGACAGCGTGCGGCTTTGCCGGTCGAGCGTCAGATAGCCGAGGCCGACGTCGCACAGATATTTGAGGCGCGTGCGCACTTCGGCGAGCAACAGCTTGAGTGCGTCGTCGAGCAAGGCGCTGGGCAGGCTGATCTCGTCGAAGAAACGCCGGATGCGCTCGATCGGCATCAGCATCAGATCGTGCACGGTCAGACCCGGCAAGGACTCGAGTTGTGCACGCTTCCACTCGACGCCACGCGGCATGAAGCGCTTTTCGGGCGCCAGCACGTCGTCTGCATTCTGCTTGCTGCCGAGGCGCCACAACAGCGATTCCGTTTTCAGACGCGCGCCGCCACAGGTTTCGCACGGCGTATAGCTGCGGTACTTCGACAGCAACACACGGATGTGCATCTTGTACGCCTTCGATTCGAGATACTCGAAGAAGCGTTTGACGCCGTACCAATGGCTTTGCCACTTCCCGTTCCAGTCTGGCGAACCGTTGATGACCCAGTCGCGTTCGGCGTCCGTCAACTCGCCCCAAGGTGTGCCGCGGCGGATATCGGCTTTCGCCGCGTAGCGCATCAGATCGTCCTGGCATTCTTTCCAGGCGGGCGTTTGCATGGGCTTGATCGCGCCGTCGCGCAGCGTCTTGCGCGCGTCGGGAATCACCAGACCGAGGTCGACGCCGATCACGCGGCCGAAACCGCGGCAGACTTCGCACGCACCGTACGCCGAGTTGAACGAGAACAGTGCCGGTTGCGGATCCGCATAGCGCAGGTCGCTCTCCGGGCTGTGCAGGCCAGTGGAGAAGCGCCAGATTTGCGGCTCGGCCTCTTTGGCTTCCGGCGCCTCTGGCGCTGCAGGCAGCACGTAAATATTGACGCGGCCGCCACCGCGCTTGAGTGATGCCTCGATCGCTTCGACCACCCGTTGCTTGTCGACCGAGCTCAAACGGAAGCGGTCGGCCACCACGTCGAGCAGCTTGCGCTTGCCAGTGGGCGAGTCGACTTCGCGCTGCGCCTGCACACGCGTGTAGCCGCTCGCGGAGAGCCATTGCTCCACTTCCTGCTCGGACGCCGTTTCCGGCAACTCGACCGGGAACGTGACGACCAGCCGCGAATCATTCGCCGCAGTGCGCTCGAGCAGTTCGGCGTAGATCGTTTCTGGCGTGTCGTGGCGCACCTGCTGCGCGGTCTTGCGATCGAACAGTTCGGCCGCTCGCGCGTAGAGCAGCTTCAGGTGATCGTTGAGCTCCGTCATGGTGCCGACGGTGGAGCGCGAACTGCGCACCGGGTTGGTCTGGTCGATCGCGATGGCGGGCGGCACGCCATCGACCCGATCGACCTGCGGCCGATCCATGCGATCAAGAAACTGCCGGGCGTAGGCGCTGAAGGTTTCGACGTAGCGCCGCTGCCCTTCCGCGTACAACGTGTCGAACACGAGGCTCGATTTGCCGGAACCGGACGGCCCGGTGACGACCGTCATTTCGCCGGTTCGCACGTCGAGATCGACGTTTTTCAGGTTGTGCTGGCGCGCGCCGCGAATGCGGATAATTCCGTTAGATGCCAATTTTTCCGACCGTCTGAATGAGTGGACCACCTCTCACGGACGCCTCGCGACCGCGCAAGTTCGGGATACCCGGCTGACGGAACGACACGCCAAAGGCCGGGTTATAGGGGGATACTATACTGTATATTTATACAGTTTTCCATGACACGGCATGGCTGCAAGCTCGCAGCGCCTCGGGTCTGGAAAGGCGACGCCGAGGGCGCCCCGATCAGCCGACCAGCAAGCGATGTGCCGTTTCAGAGGAAACCATGCAGCCGTCAGGAAATGGCGGCGGAGGTGGGAAATACAAGGTTTTCCGGCGCAGCGCGGCGCGGGGGCGCGCGCGCCAGCCGGAACTAGCCGAAACCGGCCGGATCGGGCCGGCCCTAGCCGAAGACACTTTCCACGTTAAACCGGCCCATCACCGGCGCCGCCGGTTCCGAAGCGGCCTGCGCCACTCCGCTTCCGCCCAGCGCGTAAGCCACGCACCGTTTTGCCAGCACCTCGGTCGGATCGACAAGCCGCACCACCGACCCGTCCGGCCGCGTCAGCGTCGAACCGCGCAGCAGCAGCGGCAACTCGGTGCAGCCCAGCACGATGACCTGCACGCCTTGCGCGACCAGATCATCCACCGCAGCGGCGAGGTCGTCACAGCACTCACCCGACGTGTAGCCCGCCTTGGCGCCACTCGGCCCATAAACCGCGTTCATGAGCCGGGCCTGGGCGGCCGCGGCCGGTGCGATCTGCACGAAGCCGCATGCTTCGAGCGCCCTCTCGTAGACCCGGCTCGCCAGCGTGCCCGACGTAGCCAGCACGCCGACTTCGCGCAGGCTCGGGAAAGCCTCACGCAGATAATCGGCGGTACAGGTCAGCATATTGACGATCGGAATGGTCAATGCCGGCTGAATCCCTTCCACGAACGCATGCGCCGTATTGCACGGAATGGCGATGAGATCGGCGCCGCCCTCTTCGAGCGTCTTGCAGGCAGCGTAGAGCGCGAGTGTCGGATCGTCGCCGTTGCCGAGCAGCGCTTCCGTGCGATCCGGAATCTGCGGATTCTGCTCGACCATCACCTTGATGTGGTCCTGATCGCAGGCGGCCGGCGTGTTGCGCACCAGTTTCGCCATGAAATCGACAGTCGCCGCCGGGCCGACACCACCCAACACGCCCACCTTGAAACGCCGCTCCGGCTGCGCATAGTGCGCCGCTGCGACGTAGCGCGCGTAGACGAGATTGGTATCGACGAACGGCACTTCCAGCGTGCCGAGTGCGCGTGCCACCAACGGAATTTCTGCGAGCCCGGGAACGATGATCTCCGCACCTTGCGCAATGAGGTCCGCGCAAGCGGCGCGCAGCAACTCGACGGGCCGGCCGTACAGATGCCCGCATTTGATGCCCTCGTCGCCATACACGGCACTCGTTACGCAATCGACGCCCGCTTCATCACGCGGATGCAGCACGTCGAATCGCGCACTGTCGAAATAACGTTCGAAAAGGCCGTGGCGGCGGATCGTGCCGGAAGTCAGCACGCCGATCCGGCGAACCGACGGAAAAGCCTGCCGTACATGCGCCAAGAGCGCGGCCATGATGTTGGCGATCGGCGGCGCCACGTTCGCCGAGAGCTCGTCGATGAAGGTATGGCTGAGGAAGCACGGCAAGACGATCGCGTCGACACCGCGCTTCTCGAAGGCGCGAATCGTGTCGAACACGTGGATCTTGAAGGGCGCGCTCGCGGCGCCTGGCGTTGCCGGTCCTTGCCACGAATGCTGCTCGAGGACGAAGTCGAACGGCTTGGCCGCGCCGGGCCGGCGCCAGGCCGCGGTCATCCTGCTCAATACGTCGACGCTTGCGAGCGGCGACGCGCCCGTCACCACACCCAGCGAACGATGACGATACATGATGGCTTTCCCCTGTCGTTTTTTCAGTTCGCCTTGATATTAGGATGCTTTCGGGGATTCAGGATGTTGTTAATCACGAAATAGCGGGTTTATGCCTGGGTGAGTCCTTACTGAAGGTTTTCCTGCGGTGACGCCTGTCCGCGTTTTGTAATGGATCGATTGGCGTTGCCCTAATTCGGGGGCATACGGACAAACAGGCGTCACACGGCGACGCACCTTAACCTAGGCGACTTCGACAACACCTCGCGCCGCGCCGCGCTTACGGCGCTCCAAGGTGCCGATGCAAATCAGCGAAACCCCTGCGAGGCAGCTATAAAACACGGCCAACGGCCACCATGCGCCCGGATATCGATGCGCGAGCAACGTCCCGATCAACGGCGTCAAGCCACCGGCCAATGCGGCGCACACCTGATAGGACAAAGAGATAGCCGAATACCGGACTCTCACCGGGAATGCAGTCGACATAAAACCGGCCATCACCGCATAAGAACTCGACATGCACATCACCGCCAGCGCGATGCCGAACACAATCGCCACCGGCTGCCCGGTCGATACCAGCGCGAACATCGGATAAGGCGAAAGCATCGCCAACGCCGCTGCGCCCTTTAAAAACCTGCCGGTACCTATCCGTTGCGCAAACCATCCGGAACCCAGTTGCGTGAACAACTGAATGAAAGCCACCACAAACAGGCAATCGAGAATCAGCGAACGATCGAGTCCAAGCGTCTGCGTCGTGTAATTCAGCATGAACGTATTGACGAACCAGGCACCGGCCACGCCGATCACATTCGCACCGAGACACAACAACACCGTGCGCCATGCGTCGCGCACAACCTCGGCGACCGGCAACGTCGCCACGCGCCGTTGCGCTTTCAACGCCTTGAATTCGGGCGATTCATCGACTCCCGCGCGGATCAGCAAACCCACCACCAGCAACACCGCGCTGGCGAGAAACGGCAGACGCCAGCCCCAACTGAGAAACGCTTCCTTATCCATCGACGCCACCGCGCGAAACGCGAGCAGCGACAGGATCAATCCCGCCGGGCTACCGAGCTGCGCAAACGAGGCGAAGAAAGTGCGCCTGCCCTGTGGCGCGTGTTCGCTTGCCATCAGTACCGCGCCGCCCCACTCGCCACCGATCGCGATACCCTGCGCGACGCGCAGCAGCACCAGCAACACCGGCGCCCAAACGCCGGCGCTCGCATACGTCGGCAGGAAACCGATGCCGACCGTGCCGATGCCCATGATCGCGAGCGTCGCCACGAGCGCCTTCTTGCGGCCAATGCGATCGCCCAGGTGGCCGAACACGAGGCCACCGAACGGTCGCGCGAAAAAGCCCACCGCGAACGTGCCAAACGAAGCCAGCGTAGCGAAGAAAGGGTCGCTGCCGGGAAAGAACAGCTTGCCGAAAATCAGCGCGGATGCGGTGGCGTAGATATAAAAGTCGTACCACTCGATTGTGGTGCCTACAAATGCCGCTGCTGCGGCACGGTTGGGTTGCCGGCCTGCGGCGAGGTCGTCTGGCTCGCGATTCATGTGTTTCGTCTCCAAGGTCGTTCTTCTGGATAGCGCGGCTTCTGCGTGCCGTCACCGGAAAACTGCTTGCTTGCGGTCAGGCTTTGAGTACGCCCGCTTCGAGCAAACGCTGCTGGGTTGCAGCATCGATGCCGAGTGCGTCGAGTACATCGCGTGTGTCGCCGCCGAGCGTCGGCGGCGCACTGCGATAGGTGGCCGGCGTGCGCGACAATTTGATCGGCGACGCCGTGCCGCGATACTCGCCCATCTCGATCACCATGCCGCGATGTAGTGTGTGCGGATGGCGCGCGACGACGTCGACGGTTTGCACCGGCCCGCACGGCACGCCTGCATTGATCAATGCCTGAGCGAGCGGCTCGCAGTCGTGCGATGCGAGCAAATCTTCGAGCGCGGCCTTTAGCGGCTCGCGATGCGCGCAGCGGTTGCGGTTATCCACGTAGCGGGGATCGTCCGCAAGCTCCGGCGCGCCAAGATGCGCACACAGCCGCGCGAACTGCCGGTCATTCCCGACGGCGAGAAAGATTGGCGCGGTCGCGGTCCGATAGCTGTCGTACGGCGTGATGTTCGGATGGGCATTGCCGCTGCGCTCGGGCGTGCGGCCCGAGCCGAAATAGTTCGGCAGATGCGGATGCAGGAGCGACACGCCGCAGTCGTACAGCGCGATATCGATCGATTGGCCACGCCCGCTTTTCGTGCGCTCGGCGAGCGCCAGCAGAATGCCGGCCAGCGCGTTCAAACCCGTCACCATATCCACGACCGGCAAGCCGACGCGCGTCGCTGGTCCGTCGCGCTCGCCGTTCACACTCATCAGGCCGGTCATCGCCTGAATCGCGGCGTCGTAGCCGGGCAAGCCGCCTAGCGGGCCGTCGGGACCGAAGCCCGATACCGCGCAATGAATCAGCTTCGGGAAGCGCTCGCGCAAATCGCGCTCGTAATCCATGCCCCAGCGCGCGAGCGTGCCGGGCTTGAAGTTTTCGACCAGCACGTCGGCGTCTTCGAGGAGTTTCCACAAAATGTCGCGGCCCTCGTTGCACGACAGATCGACCGCGATGCCCTGCTTGTTACGGTTCACGCCCGCGAAATACCACGCAGTGTCACCGTAAAACGGCGGCCCCCAGCCGCGCGTTTCATCTCCGCCAGGGGGCTCCAGTTTGATGACCTGAGCACCGTGATCGGCCAGCGCTTGCGTGCAGTACGGGCCGCCGAGCACGCGGCTGAGGTCGATGACTTTGATGCCTTGCAATGCGCCCGGCGTTGCTTGCGTACCGTTGTTCACATGTTCGGTCATTGTTCGCTCCCTGCCGGCAGCAGTTGCAATGTCTGGTCGAGCGTCACGCTACGGGCATTGACCAGTGCGTTGATGACGTCGTTTTCATCGGAAGGCGTCTGCACGTCGAGCGGATCGAACGGCAGCAGCTTGTGCCGCAACACCAGATGACTCAGCGCGAGACGCCTGAAATCCGGCGCGAGACGCACACCTTCGCAGGCCATGAGCACAGCCGTACTCGCGTGATACAGGGCCGTGCCCGCCTGCCGGACCGATTCATCGCGTCCGCACTCGGCGACGCTCGCAAGGGCATCGCAAGCGCGCGTCAAAGTAGAACGCAGCACCTTGAGACTCGCAGCGGGCAGTCCTGCAGCACCGAGCATATCCTGCAGATATGTGCGCAGCGGTTCGAGCGCACCATCCCGTTTCGCTGCACGCGCGACATCGAGCGCGACAATGTTGCTAGTGCCTTCCCAGATCGAACCGAGATGCGCGTCGCGCACGAGACGCGCGTCGCTCCACTCTTCGATATAGCCGGTGCCACCGCGCACTTCCATCGCGTCGCCGGTCACACGGCGAGCATCGCGGCACGCGCGAAATTTGATCAACGGCGTAAGGATGCGCACGCATTTCGCCGCCTGCCGATCGCCGGCGTCGGCCTTTTCCAGCAACAAAGCGATTTGCATGAACATCGAACGAGCCTGTTCCGCGGGCAGCATCATCTTGAGCAACTGCCGCTGCATTAGCGGCATATCGATCAGCTTGCGGCCGAACGCTTCGCGATTGCGTGCGATGTGCAGCGCCTCGGTCAGCGCGCGGCGCATCAAGCCCGCCGCACGCACGCCGTTCGACAGACGCGACATGTTGATCATGTCGGCCATCTGGTGAAAGCCGCGCCCCACTTCGCCGATCAGATACGCCACGGCGCCTTCCAGCACGATCTCGCCGCTCGCCATCGAGCGGCTGCCGAGCTTGTCCTTCAGACGCACGATCCGATAGCTGTTGCGCGAGCCGTCCGGCAAAGTCTTCGGCAACAGGAACAGCCCAAGGCCGTTGATACCGGCAGGTGCGTTGTCCACGTGCGCGAGCACCATCGCGAGATCGGCGTCGGCGTTTGAGCAGAACCATTTGTCGCCGTAGAGGCGCCAGGCTTCTTCACCGTTCGCGCCGGTTTCGAGCGCGGCACGCGTCGCGATACGGGCAACGTCCGAGCCCGCCGCCTGTTCGGTCATGAACATCGCGCCCTGAAACAACGTGTCGAAATCACGTGAAGCCAGCATCGGCAGAAACCGCGCGACCAGTTCGGGCGCGCCGAATTTGCGCAGCGTACGCGTGAGCGAATCGGTCATGCTGACGGGACAGCACAGCCCGAATTCCGCCTGCACGAACAGGAATGTCAGTGCGTATTTGACCAGCGGCGGCGCTGCCTTTTTGCCATCGCGGGTGTCATGGCTCATCGACGCGAGCCCCAACTCCGCGTAGGCCACGCGTTCGAGCGCGACGTAATCGGGATGCTTGTCGATGCTTTGCAGCGCTTCGCCGCGCCGCGTGCGATGCCGCAATTGCGGCGGGTTCTTGTCGGCGGACAACGCCCACACGTCGAGTTCGTCGGACGCCCGCTGGCCTAGCGAAACGAGTTGGCTTTCGAGTTCCTGATATAGCGCGTCACCGAGATGCAGTTTGAGCAGACGGGCGAAGTCGGGGTCGCTGCTGAAGAGGTTGACGCCCCGGCTGTCGGGAATATTGGACGAGCCGTGTGCCGGCTGCGCGGTGATTTCGCTCATGCTTGTCTCCTTTGTGGAAGGAGCATAGAAGCGGCTTCGATAATCGTCTAATACAACTTATATCCGGTACGATAGATACAGCTTATCGATCACAGAACCGGAGACTGCCGTGGACCTGAAGCAATTGCGCTATTTCGTGGCGGTCGCCGAGGAATTGCATTTCGGCCGCGCGGCGAAGCGGCTGTTCATTTCGCAGCCGGCGCTCAGTTTCGACATCCGCAAGTTCGAGGAACAGTTAGGGGTGCAACTGCTCGCGCGCACCAACAAGACGGTCGCGCTGACGAACGCGGGGCAGGTGCTGCTTGGCGAGGCGCGCCGCTTGCTGCTGCAGGCGGGCGAAGCCGAACGCATCACGGTCCGATCTGCGCACGGGTTAGCTGGCCGCTTGCGGATCGGCTTTGTGAACTCGATGTTGTATCGCGGGATGCCGCAGGCGGTGAGCCGCTTCGAGGCTGACTATCCGGGCGTCGAAATCGTGCTGAAGGAGATGAACACCAGCGAACAGGTGCATGCGATCCAGCGGATGCAGATCGACATGGGCTGCGCGCATTGGGGGAATTTTCCGTCGGATGTGCTTTCGACGCCGATTTTTTCGGAGCCGTTTTTGTGTTGCTTACCGATTGATCATCCGCTGGCGCGAAAGCGCAAGGTCGATCTGCGGGCGTTGGCGCAGGAGCCGTTTATTCTGTTTCCGCGCACGGTGTCGCCGCATTATCACGATCTGATTATTGCGCAGTGCGTGGGGGCTGGGTTTAGTCCGTTGATTCGCCACGAGGCGCGGTTGTGGCAGACCGTTGTGACGATGGTCGGGTTTGGGATGGGGGTGGCGTTGGTGCCTTTTACCTTGCGGCAGGTGCAGGATCCGAGGGTTTGCTTTTTGCCCTTGCAGGGGGAGACGCTGCTGTCGCAGGTTTTGCTTTTGCGGAGAGGGGGCGATTCGGAGCCTGTCGCGGAGCGGTTTGTTGAGTATCTTAAAGATGGGAAGTGAGGTTTTTTTGTTGCCTTCGCGGCGCTTTTGTCAGTGTTCTTAGGGCTTTGGGCTTTCCTTGTTCTGGCTTTCGTGCCTTTCCTTGAATTGTTAGTGGTCTATTAGTGTTGCCCCTGTGCGGGGCGGCACTTACTTTCTTTG
>NZ_JALPRI010000038.1:0-43816 GCF_030464785.1 Paraburkholderia sp. SEWSISQ10-3 4 | reverse complement strand
GTGCCGCCCCGCACAGGGGCAACGCTAATAGACCACTAACAATGCAAGGAAAGGCCAAAGCCCCAGGAACACTGACAAAAAGCGCCGCGCAGGCAAAAAAAACTCAAGCAAATCCCAACACCGTAGACAAACAGACAACACCCCGCTCCGCAAGTCAGGTCAACGGCTCGCTCATGAAAACCCTACAAAAAAACTGAAAGTCTGTATTGCAGACGCGGCGATTTCTGACCTCGATATATTCGTCCAGTGGTCACACTGCATAAAAAGTCTCCACAGCTATCAGGCATCCTCAATTAAATGAAAGGTGATTCATGAATCAGAAGATGAAGCTGACCCACTTGGTCGTGGCACTACTGTGCGTCGGCGCAGTCTCCACCGCCCATGCGCAAAGCAGCGTCACCCTCTACGGGCTGCTCGACACGGGTATCGACTTCGCCAGTAACGTGAACGGCAACCATCTCTATCAAATGGCCAGCGGCGTCAGCGCAGGTAGTCGCTGGGGCCTCAGAGGCAAGGAATATCTCGGCGCCGGGCTCTCCGCTGTGTTCGACCTGGAAAGCGGCTTCAATTCGACTAACGGCAGCTTGGGAAGTGGTCTGGCTTTTTCCCGTAATGCGTACGTTGGCCTCGCCAGTCAGACGGCCGGTACGGTCACTCTCGGGCGGCAGTGGGATCCGATCGTCGATCTCATCGAGCCGTTCTCGCTCAACGATAGCTACGGCGGCTGGTATTTTTCCCACCCCAATGACATGGACAACCTCGATAACGGCTTCGCCATCAGTAATTCGGTGAAGTACACGAGCCCCACCATCGGGGGCTTTACGGGCGAAGCCCTTTATTCGTTCGGCGGCCAGGCCGGGCAGTTCTCGAATGACTCCGCCTATAGCGCGGCAGCGTCGTATACGAACGGACAGTTTTCGATGGGGGCGGGCTATCTGCGCGTCAACGATCCGGAAACGGCAATCCAGAGCTATCAGAACGGCTCGGGCTTTACCAACGCGGTGTACGGCAACTATCTGGCCAATGCCCGCAGTCAAGGCATCTTTGCTGCGGGTGCGTCTTATCAGATCGGCAAGTTCAAGGTGATGGGCAACTTCACGAACGTCAATTTCCAGCAGGGCGATGCAGGACAGGGCGTCAAATTCCAGAACTATGAAATTGCCGGTACCTTCGCGGCAACCGGTCAGCTGAATCTCGCTGCAGGCTACACCTACACGGATGGCCGCGATCACGCGACCAATCAGGAACCGAAGTATCAGCAGCTCAACCTGAGCGCAGAGTACGAACTGTCGAAGCGCACGGCGGTCTATGCGCTCGCCGCACTACAGAAAGCCAGTGGCGGCGCCGTCGCGCAGATTGCCGGCTTCGATCCGTCGTCTGACGGCAAGCAGGTAGTGGGACGCGTGGGCATTCGACACTCGTTCTAAAGCATCAGAATCAGATGAAAGAGCGCGCTGCCCGAAGGGGTAGCGCGCTCTTTTTTGTTCACGAACCAAAATAGATATTGCAGTAACTCGGTGGACCGACACAGTTGTCGGCGCTGGTGGAGGGCGACGTTGTCGCGCATCCGGATAACAGGAATCCGGATGCAGCAGCGGCAACGGCAAACGAGGCCGTTCGTTTGATCGCGGTGCGAAGAGTCATTGATGTCAGGGCGAGAAATGCAGCGTGTTGCGTTTAGTGATAGATCTCAGTGTGCGTAAAGCGTCGAGTTCAGATAGGCGAGCTGTCCGTCCTTCTCCGCATGAACGAGTTCCTGATAAACCTGCGCACGCGTCTTCTCGCCGGTCGCCTGACCGTAAGGCGGCACCCACGACCCAGCCGCGTTGACCGCGGCGGTGCTGGTCGCTGCTACCTGCATGGTCGGTGCGGCGTTCTGTTGCGCCGGCGAAGGCGCCGTGGTCGATTGAGCGAAAGCGGAGGCCGTTGCGGTTGCACCGATGAAAGCGATGGCGAGCGTCAGAGATTTCATGTTCGTAATCCTCACAAATCAAATTGGATGGAACCGATGCGCGAACCGCAATGCATTCGTGGATCGGTTGATAAGAAGGATAGTGACCTGGCGTTAGCGGATCGGCGGTGTGCGCATGAAAAGATATTTATCCGTTGGAGCGCCGGCGATCCGATGATTCTTGGGCTTGTCCGGTACATGTCATGAACATAAAAAACGTTTCATGAATCGACCGGTTTTGATCACGGGTATGTCACCACGCAAATCTACATTGCGGCTACCCGCACGGTGTGCGGGATCGGTCCGTCAATGCGCGGATCGGCGCCTTCTCTTACCCGGAATCAAACATGAACAAAGCATTGGCAACCACACTCGTCGCGCTGGCCGGCACCTTCGGCGCGGCGGCGCACGCACAAAGCAGCGTCACGCTCTACGGCACACTCGATACCGGCATCGACTACATCAGCAATCAGAAAACGGCTTCAGGCGGCAAAAGCAACTGGATGATGGAAAGCGGCAATATCAGCACCGACCGCTGGGGTCTGCGCGGTAACGAGGACCTGGGCGGGGGCTTAAGCGCGGTCTTCGATCTGGAGAACGGCTTTAATATCGACAGCGGCAAATTTTCCAACGGCGGCGATGAATTCGGCCGGCAGGCATGGGTCGGCATCGCGAGTAAGCAGTGGGGCACGGTGACCATGGGGCGGCAATACGACTTCCTGGTCGATTTCGTCGCGCCGCTTTCGGCCACAGGTTCGGGCTTCGGCGGCAATATCGCCGATCATCCGTTCGATAACGACAACCTCAACAACGATCTGCGCATGAACAACGCGCTGAAATTCCGCAGCGCGACTTATGACGGCTTCACAGTCGGCGGCGCTTATGCGTTCAGCAATGCGGCCGGTGGCTTCAGCAATAACAACGCCTATAGCCTCGGTGCGCAATGGGCGGGCGGTCCGTTCAATCTGGCGCTCGCGTACCTGCAGGTGAACCAGCCGGGCGGCGTCAATCAACCTGCCAACACCGGCGGCGCGGTGAGCAGCAGCGATGGCGACGCGACCTTCACCGGTGCACGCCAGCGCATCCTCGGCGCGGCAGGGCGCTACACGTTCGGCGCGGCGACCGTCGGTCTAGTTTTCACGCGGACCATGCTCGACGACCCGCATCAGATCACGCAGGGTGGCGCGTATTCCACGCTCAACGGCGATATGCTGACCTTCAATAACTACGAACTGAACGCGCGCTATGCCATCACGCCGGCGTTCACGCTGGGCGGCTCGTACACGTTCACCGACGGACATTTCAGCGACGACGGCAGGAGCGTCGCACCGAAGTGGAATCAGTTCATGCTGCAGGCGGATTACGCCCTGTCACGCCGAACCGATCTGTATCTGGAGGGTGTCTATCAACATGTGTCGGGGGCGGACGGTATTGCGGTGCTCGGCAATGCGTCGATCTATTCGCTAGCGGCTTCGTCGAGCGATCGGCAGGCGGTTGTGGCGGTGGGGATACGGCATAAGTTCTGAGCTCGGCACGTGCGTTGAAAGGGTGTCGTAAGCGTATATGGAAGGCAAACGCCGCCGGTGAAGAACCGGCGACGTTTTTTAACGGCATGGGTGGATTCAACTGACAGATTCAACCCGCAGTTTCAATCTGCGGACGCGAGCACCTTCGGATGCACCGCTTGCGCACTTGCCGCCTGAACGGCAGGCGAGCCCGTAGCGCCGTCTGCCGACCAACCGCCGCCCAAGGCCTCAATCAGCCCCACCGAGGCCAGCAGGCGCCGCGTATTGAGGTTCAATGCGTCGATCTGGGTCGTGAGTTCGGTAGTCTGCGCGGTCACGACATCCAGATAGCTGACCACGCCGTCGCGATAGCGCGACATCGAGAGTGTCAACGTGCGTTGCGCGGCGACCAGCGCCTCGTTCTGCTGCGTGGCTTCGTCGCCGAGATGATGCAATTGCGCGAGGTTGTCTTCGACCTGCTGGAAGGCGAGCAGCACGGCGGCCTTGTACTTCGCGCCGTTCTCGGCGAGCTTCGCGCGCGCCTGCTGCGTGATTGCCTCACGGCGGCCGCCGTCGAATAGCGTGAGCATCAGGCTCGGTCCGACCGACCAGATTTCGTTCGGCGCCATCAGCCACGGCGAAAGCGTGTCGCTCTGATAGCCACCGTCGAGGCCGAGCGAAATGTCCGGGAAGAAGGCGGCCTTGGCCACGCCGATTTGCGCATTGGCCTCGGCAACGCGCCGCTCGGCCGCCGCGATGTCGGGACGCCGTTGCAGCAGTGCTGCGGGTACGCCGGTTGGAATCGACGGCAGGTACGTCGTTTCGATCTCCGGCGCGAGTGTGAAATTCGACGCGGGCGCGCCGGTCAGGCTGGCGATCGCATGCTCGTACAGCGCGCGGCGTGCGGCGATGTCGTCGGCGGAAGCGCGTGCGGTGTCGAGCTGCGTCTGCGCACGCGAGACGTCGAGGTCGGATGCAATGCCGCCCGCGTGACGGCTTAACGTGAGTTTGAGCGCGTGCTGGTAGGTGTCGATCGTATCGTTGAGCAGTTGCTGCTGTTCGTCCAGCCCGCGCAGATTGAAGTACGCGCTTGCCAGATTCGCCTGCAGGCTCAAACGTACCGACTCGAGATCGGCCTCGCTCGCCTGCAGCGCCGAGCGGCCCGCCGACACCTCGTTGCGGATCTTGCCCCACAGGTCGAGGTCATAACCGATGCCGACGTCGACCGTATTCGCGCCGTACACCGCGGGCTGACCCACGCCACGCAGCGGGCGGTTGTCCGATTGCCTTTGGCGTTCGACCGACACTTCGGCGCCGATGGTCGGAAACAAGCCCGAGCGGGCTTGCGACAGATAGGCGGTGGCCTCGTCGTGGCGCGCCATCGCCGCGGCCACGTCCGGGTTGGCGGCGGCCACCTTAACCTCGAGATGGTCGAGTACCGGATCGCGATACACCGTCCACCACGCGTCGCGCGGCACGCGGTCGGCGGGTCGGGCGAGCTGCCATGCGCCACCTTCCTTGAACGTCGTTGGGATGCTGGTGGCCGGCGCCTGGTAGGTCGGCGCGAACGAGCAGCCGCTCATCAGCGCCGCGGCCGCCAACGCGATGCAGATGCGGCGTTTATCCATGAGCGCTCTCCGCCGGCCGACGCGCGGCGAGCGACGTGTCCGTCGCACCGGCCGGATTGCCCGCGAGCCGCACTTCATCGCCCGAGTCAAGCGAGTCGGGCGGATTGTCGATGACACGGTCGGCTGGATTCAGACCTGAGGCGATCTCGACGTGCGTACCGAGATCGGTGGCGATCGATACCGATTTGAGCACCGCGCGGTTGTCGTGGCCGACCACGGCGACCTGCAAACCGTTCTGCCGGAAGATGAGCGAGCTGGCCGGGATCGACAAGGCATGCGAGTTGGTCGGCAGCGCAAAATGCACCTCGGTGTATTCGCCGGGGATCAGCAAACCGTTTTGATTGTCGACCGCGAGTTGCACCAGCAGCGTGCCGGAGGAGGGCGTGATCGCGTCGTCGGTGTCGACGAGTTTGGCGTTGAACTTCACGCCGGGGCGTTCGGGCACGGTGAGCGTGGCGGTCATGCCGGGTTTGATGGCGGCCGCCTCGTCCTGCGGCACGCTCACGTAGACGCGCAATTGACGTGCGTCCGACACGGAAAACAGTTCGGGCCCATTGCCGCCGCCCGCATTGATGAGCGCGCCGATATCGGTGGTGCGCGCGGTGACGATGCCGTCGAATGGGGCAGTGATGCGCTTGAACGATTCGAGCGCTTCGAGACGCCGTACATTGGCTTCCGCCGCAGCTACGGTTGCCTGCTTGGCCACGAGGTCGCTGGTCTTTTCATCGGCGTCCTGCTGCGAGACCGAATCCTGTTGCAGCATCCTGGTCCAGCGGGTTGCCGTGGAGGCCGCGAGTTTTTCGTTAGCCACCGAGTTCTGCAAATCGGCGCGAGCCTGCAGCAATTGCTGATCGAGGTCGGGCGTGTCGATCACCCCAAGCAACTGGCCGGCTTTGACGTGCGTGCCGATATCGGCGTACCACGCATGCAGATAACCCGACACGCGTGCGTAAATCGGCGCGTTGACGAAGGCGGACAGCCGTCCGGGCAACACCAGCGCCTGCGCATCGAGGTCGTGTTTGGGTGTGTATGCAATCACCGTGGGCACGGCTTGCTGGGCTGACCAGGTGGTGAGTTCCTGCTTCGCATGCACGCGGCTGGCAATGCCGCTCGTCACAATGCCCGCTGCCACCAGCAGCGCGACGATGCCGACCAGCTTCAGATGACGCAGCCGCTTGGGCGAATTGATCTCGATCTCAGTGGACATGATGGACTCCGGGTTCGGATGATGAGTGATCGTGCGAGGGGTCGTTGGATGAGTTGCGCGACGGGCCGTGCGATGGATCGTGACCAGCGGCATCGCGCCGATGCACGAGGCTGAACACGACCGGTACGAACAGCAGCGTGGCGAACGTCGCGCAGATCAGGCCGCCGATCACCGCGCGGCCGAGCGGCGCGTTCTGCTCGCCGCCGTCGCCGAGGCCGAGCGCCATCGGCGCCATGCCGATAATCATCGCGAGCGCTGTCATCAGCACCGGCCGAAAGCGCGTGAAGCCGGCCTCCATCGCGGCGACCAGCGCATTGCCGGTCACCGCCAGCCGTTCGCGGGCGAAGCTCACCACCAGAATGCTGTTGGCGGTCGCGACGCCCATGCAGAGAATCGCACCGGTCAGCGCGGGCACGGAGAGCGGTGTGTGCGTGGTGAACAGCATCCACACGATGCCGGCTAACGCCGCGGGCAACGCCGTGACGATTACGAACGCGTCGCTCCACGAATGGAAATTCACGACAATCAGCAGATAGATCAGCAGAATCGCGCCGACCAGACCTAGCGACAAACCGAGGAACGCGCTGTTCATCGTTTGCACCTGGCCGCGCAGCGTGACGATCGAGCCCTTCGGCACATCTTTCGCGGTTGCATGGACGATGTTCTGAATCTTCGCCGCGACGGCGCCGAGATCCTGACCTTGAGTGGTCGCGAACACGTCGTAGAGCGGTTCGATGTTGTAGTGCGACACCACCGCATTGCCGACGCCGCGCGAAATGGTCGCAATGCCGCCGAGAATCTGCGCCTGGTCGCTCTTGCCGGTCACGGGCAGGTTGTTGAGATTCGACAGGGACGTCATGCGGTATTGCGGGGTCTGCGCGACGATCGGATACGACACGCCGTTCTTCGGATTCAGCCAATACGTCGGCGATACCTGGCTCGTGCCGGAAAGACTCGCTACCACGGAATTGGTCACGTCCTGTTCGGTAATGCCGAGTTGATCGGCGCGCGAGCGGTCTACCGACACGGTGAACTGCGGATACGTCGACGCCTGCTGGATGCGCGTATCGGCAATGCCGGGAATCATGCGCATGCGTCGCATCACTTCGCTGGCGTAGCGATGATTGGCCGCCTGGTTCGGCCCCGCCACCTGCAAATCGATTGGCGCGGGGGCACCGAAATTCAGAATCTGACTGACGATATCGGCCGGCAGGAACGCGAAGGTCGTTCCCGGGAATTGACGCGGCAGCGTTTCGCGCAGTGTGTGCACGAAGCCGGCGGTGGGGGCGTGGTTCTCGTTTAGCGAGATCAGAATGTCGCCGTCTTGCGGTCCGGTCGTGCCGCTGTTGTTGTAGGTCAGGTTGATGCCGCTATTGGGCAGGCCGATGTTGTCGACGATACTGCGCAACTGGTCTGGCGGAATCGCGCGGCGCACCGCGTTCTCGATCAGATCGAACTGCGCGGCGGTATCTTCGATCCGCGTGCCGATCGGTGCGCGCACATGGATCGCAATTTCGCCGGAGTCGATATCGGGGAAGAAATTGCGTCCCAGCCACGGTGCGAGCAGGAACGACGCGCCCACGACGATCAGGAAGCCCGCGACGAAACGCTTGCGATGCGTGAGCGCAAGGCCGAGTACGATCCGGTACACGCTGCGCACGCGCTCGAAACGATGCTCGAAGCCGCGTTGAAAGCGCACCAGCGGATTGCGCGACGGCGCCGGATGAGAGTGGCCGCCATGCGTGTCCATCACCGCGGCCAGTTCGCCGGAGGCGTGACCGCCCGATGCATGCGGACGCAACAGGTATTGCGCCAGCATCGGCACGAAGGTGCGCGAGAGGATGAACGACGCGATCATCGCGAAGATCACCGCTTCGGCCATCGGAACGAACAGGAAGCGCGCGATGCCGTCGAGCAGCAGCATCGGTACGAACACGATGCAGATGCAAAGCAGCGAAACGAAGGCGGGCGCAACGATTTGCGCGGCGCCGTCCATGATCGCGCTGCGCACGTCCTTGCCCTGTTCGAGATGCCAGTTGATGTTTTCGATCGTGACGGTGGCGTCGTCGACCAGAATCCCCACCGCGAGCGCGAGACCGCCGAGCGTCATCACGTTGAGCGTTTCGCCCATGGCGGCAAGGCCCGCAATCGCAGCCAGCACCGCCAGCGGAATCGACGCCGCGATGATCAGTGTCGAGCGCCAACTGCCGAGGAACAGAAGAATCATCAGTGAAGTAAGGGCGGCGGCGATCACGCCTTCGCGTGCCACTCCACTCACCGCGCCTTTCACGAAGGTCGATTGATCCCCCATCGTCACGAGCTTCAGTCCGGGCGGCAGCGTTGCCTCGATGCGGGGTAGTTGCGCCTTCACGCCGGAGATGATGTCGAGCGTCGACGCGGAGCCGTTCTTCAGAATACTCATCAGCACCGCACGATGACCATCCACGCGCACTACGTTGCCTTGCGGCGGATAGCCGTCGCGCACGTGAGCTACGTCGCGGATATAGATCGTCGCGCCGTCCACCGTTTTGATCGGCAGCGCGTTCAGTTCGTCGAGCGCGAGCGGGCTGTTGTTCAGCTTGATGTTGTATTCGAAGCGGCCGATCTTTTCGGTACCCGCCGGAATGATCTGATTCTGCTGGGCGAGGGCGGTGGCGACGTCGTTGGCCGAGAGCTTTTTTGCCTGCAAGGCTTGCGGATCGAGATCGATCTGTACTTCGCGGGTCTTGCCGCCATACGGCGTCGGAATCGCCACGCCAGGCACGCTCAGCAATTGCGGGCGAATGAAGTTGGTCGCGTAGTCGGCGAGTTTCTGCTCGTCAAGTGTATTGCTGGTCAGCGCCAGTTGCAGCACCGGCACCGTGGACGCGTTGTAGTTGAGAATCTGCGGCGGCGTGGTGCCGGGCGGCATCTGCTTGAGCACCGTCTGTGAAACCGAGGTCACCTGCGCGGTGGCGGTGCGGATATCCACGGTCGGCTGAAAGAAGATCTTGACGATGCCGTAGCCGCGAAACGATTGTGACTCGATATGCTCGATGTCGTTGACGGTCGTGCCGAGCGTGCGTTCGTAGTAGGTGACGACGCGTCCGGACATGTCGTCCGGTTGCAGGCCGGCGTAGTTCCAGACCACACTGATCACGGGAATGCGGATGTCGGGAAAGATATCCGTCGGCGTGCGCAACGCGGCAAGCGGGCCGATCAACAGGATCAGCATCGCAAGCACGATGAACGTGTAGGGCCGGGTCAAAGCCAACCGGACTATTTTTAACATCGAAGGCTGCTCCGTTCAGAGGCGCGATTGAATCTGCGCGGGCGTGTGGCGGTTAGGGCTCGCACCAATGGCGCGGCTCGGTAACGGCATTCTGGAGAGCGGGTCCTAACAGGCGCGGACTAAACAAATGAAACTAGTTTTAGGAAGCCTGGAGGACGTGCGCGATTGCATCGAAAGCCGCGTCGCAACGGCTCTAGCGCTGCATGCAGCGCTAGAGCTCCGTCAGAAAACCTGTGAATGAGGCGGCGTCAGCCGAACAGATAGCCTGAGCCTCGAATGGTGCGGATCAACGGCCGCTCGCCGGGCGTCTCGACTTTCTTGCGCAGACGGCCTACGTGTACGTCGATCAGGTTGGTGCCGGGATCGAAGCGGCAGCCCCACACGGCTTCGAAAATCATCGTGCGCGTGAGCACCTGGCCGGCGTGGCGCATCATGAATTCGAGCACGCGGAATTCGGTGGGTTGCAGATCGAGTTCGCGCTGTCGGTAGGTGACTTTGCGGCGCACGAGATCGAGTTCCAGTGCACCGTTGCGCAGCAGCGTTTCAGCTTTGGCATGACGTGGGCGGCGGCGCAACAGCACCTCCACGCGCGCGAACATTTCTTCGGGCGAGAATGGCTTGGTCAGATAGTCGTCGCCGCCGGCGCGCAGACCTTGAATGCGTTGATCGACGTCGGACATCGCACTCATCACGAGCACTGGCGTTTCCATGCCGACGCCACGCATCGTCGCCACGATGGTCAGGCCGTCGAGATCGGGGAGCATGCGGTCGAGTGTGACGACGTCGTAGTCGCCCGCCATCACTTTCGCCATGCCTTCGCGGCCGGTGCGCGCCACGTCAACAGAGAAGCCGCTTGCGCTGAGCGTGCGCACGATGTCGTGGGCGATCAACTCGTCGTCTTCGATCGTCAGTATTTTGGGCATGATGCGCGGGCCCGGTTCAGGCCACCGCCCGCAAGGCAACCGGGCGGTCCGGCGCGCGATACTGGCTGACCGCGAAGTCGATGAAACTGCGCACACGCATCGACAGGTAATTGCGGCCGGAGTAGAGGATCGACACCTGGCGCGGGCCGCCGTTGATTTCGAACTGTTCGAGCACGGGGACGAGCGAACCTTGCGCAAGATCGTCGGCGATGATCGGCAGCGGCAGCAAGGCGATACCCATATGGTTGAGCGCGGCCACGCGCACCATCGCGCTGCTGGTGGCGGTGAGCGCGCTGCCGGTGTTGACGCGATAGATGCCGTCGGCGTCGGCGAACTCCCAGGCACGCGACGAACCGTCGGAGACCGTCAACAAGCCGTGGCGGTTCAACGCCGACGGATCGCGAGGGGTGCCGTGACGCGCCAGATACGCGGGGGAGGCGACTGTCATTTCATCGACGCTGGTCAGCATGCGGCTCACCAGTGAAGAATTGGCGAGCCTGCGGTCGTCGGAGAAACACACGTCGAAACCGCCCTCCACGAGATCGATATGCGTATCAAACGTTGTCACATCGAAATCCACGCGTGGATGCAGCGTGCGATACGCAGCCAGCAATGTGCCCAGCCCGGCGGTCGCGAACGTCATCGGCGTCGCGATGCGCAACGTGCCCTGCGGATCGCGTGTGGTCTCCAGCAGGTTCGATTCCATCTCGTCGAGCTTCTCGATGATCGTGCGGCAGCCGTCGAGATACTCGCGGCCCACATCGGTCAGCGAAAGACTGCGCGTGGTGCGGTTTAGCAGGCGCATGTTCAGATGCGCTTCCAATGTGCCGACGCTGCGAGTGACCGCCGCCGCCGACATGCCTAACTGTCTCGCCGCAAGATTGAAGCTGGCAAGATCGACCACCCGTGTGAAGACACGCATCGCTTGTAGCTGGTTCATGTTGGAACAGTAGAGAAGGACGATGGCTGCATCATCGGCGATCGCGGATAAAACGGCACGCCCAGGTGGATTAAGTCTTTTTTAATTTTGTGCAATGTTCATGAACTGCGCGGGCAAAGCTGCATCCCGGTGCGTTCGTGAACGATCAGCAAGACTAAGCGACGCGCAAAAAAAGAGCGCGGCCAGAGCCGCGCTTCGGAAAGAGACCTGAATGAAAGTAACCGCTATGGGGCGGTGGGGGAAGTATAGATGCGGAGCGCCGCGAGGTGCATGCGCTCTCTGAAACGCAGTGCTACGCGAAACGCAACAAGCGGTAGCCATTCGCGAACCGGCTGAATCAACTGATCCAGCCGGTTCAGCCGATTCAATTGAGCATGCCGTGTACTTCGAGCGAGGCTTCCAGCTGCTGGGTCAACGCGTGATGCAGTCTGGCAAGGCTCTCGGTGGGGAGTGCAAAACCGGCCCAGCCCAGGCCGGAATGCCGCAGGAACAGCACGGCGCCGTCGTGCAGCGGATGTTTTTCGGCGTGCCAGCACGGATCGATTTCAATCACGTACTGATGGGCGCGCAGGGGTTCCTTCGGTACTTCCGGGCGCATCGTGGCGCGCAGCGCGCTGAGGTGCTCGATCACGGCATCCAGATCGGCCGTTTCGAGCAGTACCGCACGGTCCTCGATGGCGATGCGAACCGCGTTCTGTCCGTATTCGTTGACTCTCTCGATGCTCATGGGGCGCGACATATCTCTGCTCCTTGCTGCTCTTACGGTGAGCAAATTATGGCGCCGCCTCTCTTAACCAAGTCTTAAAGAGCACGATCAAGGGATGAAACTTTGTTTAAGGAGACCGCCTGGCACGATTTCCGCCGCTGCGGACAATTGTCTGACGTTTTTCCCTGCGCGCAGGTCAATGACCGGTGCATTGGTCATATGTAAAAGAGGCCGGATGTTTCAATATAGAAACATTTTTAGTCGTGTGGGAAATTAGTGTCGAAATGCTTAATCGGGAATGTTTCGATAAGTGTGCGGTTTGCCGCATTGGCACTGCCGATAAATTCCCGATTTGCGAATAAAAGCCTGATTGAATGTTCATTATTTGCGAGGTTTCGATTTCACGTTTGAAACATTTCTGTATGTGATTTCGATGAATCGCCATCGCGAATCCGGCAAGCCGTGCTGCGTCGGCGAGCCCGAGTAGAAGCCTTGAGCGTGGCTCTGTGCAAGGTTCTTCGACCTGCTGATGGTCAGACAGGCTGCTGCGGCCCGTTGCTATGCCGACTCATATGCCGACGGTCATATGAAACACACAATAATGGATTTCGTCGTACATCTAATTTCTCAATACGGATTTGTTTTTCAAATTTACTATAGGGCGGCATTCAGCTAACATCACGCATAATCCGTTAAGCGGCGTTGCCGGTGGTTTTCATCCGCCGTAATTCAATTCGTCCATATCGTCCGGCCGACGGGGCAGCGGGGTCCACAATGTACGACAGCTTGGGGAAGATCATGCCGCACTTGCATCTGGATACTGCGAGGATTACCTGGTTACATACGCCGACGCTAAACGTGCGTAGTGCAGCGCGGCGAATCGGCGTGTTGCTGTTCGACGGCTTCTGGCTGCTCGGGCCAGGCACGGTAGTCGAGATGTTCCAGACCGCCAACGAACTCTCGGGCTCGCGGGCTGGCGAAGAGCCGCCTTACGAAGTGCAGTTTCTGTCGATGGACGGGGGCAGCGTCGCGAGTTCCTCGTCGGCGCGGATCTGGACCGATCGTATCGACACACGTTATGGCAGCGGTTTCGACGTGCTGTTCATCGCAGGGGGCTACGGCGCGCACGAGGCCGCGCTCGACGAACGCTTGCTGGGCTGGTTGCGATCGGTGCAAACGCGAACCCGTGCGATCGAGACGATCGGCGAGGGCCGTCTCGTGCTGGAAGCAGCGGGGCCCGCTGAGCATGATGGTCTGCAGGTGAATCGCTACCTGGGCAGCGCCGCGGCCGACGCTGTGCGAAGCGCCGCCAACGATCGTAACGACTGCGCACGCAGCGCGCTGATGTTCATCAAGCGCGATCTTGGCGCGGAGCTGGCGCGCAGCGTTGCCGATCGGGTGATGCCGGGTATGGCCGCGACCTGGGTGCCACTACCGGCTGAGGGCGGCACGCTTAGCGTCGCTGAGAAAATCCGTGCCGCCGCGCGCTGGATGGAGGCGAATTGCGATCGTCCGGTGTCGGTTGCCGACGCAGCGCAAGTGGCGGCGATGAGCGAGCGCAATTTTTTGCGGCGCTTCAAGCATGAAATGCAGGTCACGCCGTCTGATTATCTGCTGCAGGTGAGGCTGCGTATTGCCTGCAACTTCCTGACCGAAACCGAATTACCGGTCGACAAGATCGCGCGCCGCAGCGGCACCGGCAACGGCGATCGCCTCGCGAAGATTTTCCGCAAGCGTATGGCGCTGTCGCCCACCGAATATCGCGCACGCAGCCGGGTGGCGACAGAGGCGTAAGCTTGAGCAGGCGCCGTGCAGACGGCGCAACTCAGGGTGCGACCTGGAGCTGACGGGCGCGTGTGCAACGGCGTGCGCTGCGGCGTGTGTAGCCGTGCGTGCACCGGTGCGTGCGTCGGCGGTCGTCTTTTCTGCTGGCGGGCTTCTTACGAGCATAGTGGCCATGGGCAACAAGGTAATGGCGACAGCATTGCCGGAGGTGAAACTCATCGAGCCCGAGGTGTTTTGCGACGAATTTGGCTTCTGTTTCGAGAGCTTCAGCGCGGATGAGTTTACCGACGACGTCTCGCAAGGTTTCAATTTCGTGCAAGACCGTCATTTGCGGGCAGTGCGTGGCGTGTTGCGCGGCTTGCACTATCAGGTGCATCGGCCGCAAGGTCGGCTCGTGCGCGTGGTGGTGGGAGAGGTGTTCGACGTCGCCGTGGACGTGCGGCTCAATTCGCCGACCTTCGGCAAATGGAGCGGCGCATATCTGAGCGCGGCCAATCATCGGCAGGTATGGGTGCCGCCGGGCTTCGCACACGGTTTCGTCGTGCTGTCCGACGTCGCCGAATGCCTGTGGAAGACCACCGAATACTGGTTCCCCGAACTCGAGCGCTGCATCTTGTGGAGCGATCCTGACATCGGTATCGACTGGCCAATTGAAATCGAGCCGATCCTCGGCGCGAAGGACGCAGCGGGCCGGCGTCTTTACGAGGCGGAAAATATCGCCTGAGCGCTGCGCATGCTCATTGACATGCGCACGCAGCGGTTCAACGCCTTGTTCAGCGTGTCGCCACCACGGCGCCCACGCTCGCCGTAACCACCAGCAGCGTGCCTGCGATCTGCAACACTCCCATCGGTTGATGCAGGACCACGAAGCCGGCCAGCGCACCGATCGCCGGTTCGACACTCATCAGTATCCCGAACGATGCGGCCGGCATGTGCCTTAATGCCACCATTTCCAGCGCGTAGGGTAGCAGCGGGACCAGCAATGCTAAGCCCGCGGTTGCGGCGATCTGTCCTGCGGCGATGTGTATGCCGCTTTGCGCGAAGCCAAACGGCGTGGCAACCAGCGCCGCTGCGATCAGCGACACCGATAATCCTTCGAGTCCGGCGAACAGCGTGCCGGTCTTTTTCATCAACACGATATAGCTGCCCCAGCCGAGCGCGGCCCCGAGCGCGAGCAATACGCCGAGCGGCTCGCCGATCCAGCCCGCGCGATCCCGTGAGAGCAGCAGCACGCCGGCAATCGCCAGCACCGGCCACAGTAACGCTCGCGCGCGGCGTACCGCGAAAGTCGCTACGGCGAGCGGCCCGAGAAAATCGATCGCGACGGCGAGCCCCAATGGAATCCGCTGAAGCGCCGCGAAAAAGCACAGCGTCATGCCGGCCATCGCGGCGCCCAACGCACCGGCCGCGAGCCAATGCGAGCGCGAGTAGGTGAAGAAACGCGGGCGCACCAGCAACGCAAGCACGACGGCCGCCCAGCAAAGACGCAACCAGGTGGTGCTGAGCGAGCCGTACTCGGCCATCGTCGGCGCGGAGAGCGCGGCGCCGAACTGCACGCTCGACATGGACAGCACGCACAGGAGGGCTGCGCCGGCTGCGGCACTGGCGGGCTTCACGGATGCTGATGTTGGCACAGGATTCAGCGCCGGTTTGATGGTGGTGTCCTGCATCTTGGCCTCGTTACCGCTCTTCGGATGGGGTGGCAGCTATCTTATCGGTGCAGGCGGTATTAAGATAAGTTGATATTTCTTATGACCACTTCAAGAAACGTGATGACCCGAGATCTCGACAGCAGTCTCCTGCGCGCGTTCGTCACCGTGGCGGAAGCCGGCGCCGTGGGTGTGGCGGCGGCCCGCCTGGCCCGCACCCAGGCGGCGGTGAGCATGCAATTGCGCCGGCTCGAAGAAGAGTTGGGGCAGCGTTTGCTCGACCGCTCGCCGCGTGGCGTGCAACTCACCGAAGCAGGGCATCTGCTGCTGCCGTTCGCGCATACGATCCTCGGCGCGGGCGCCGATGCGCGGCGGGCCCTGAGCGCGGGGCAGGTGTCCGGCACGGTGCGGCTCGGCATGCTGGAAGACATCGCGGTTGGTCGGCTGCCGCGCGCGTTGCGGCGCTTTTCGATCGCTTATCCGCGGGTGGCGCTGGAGATCGTGGTCGATACCAGTTCGGCGTTGTCGAACCGGCTTGCGGACGGTGGCCTCGACGTGGTGGTGGGAGACCCCGCGCTCGTCGAGTCGGTACCGCTGCTGACGTGGACGCAGCCGCTCTTCTGGGTCGGCGCGCGCGGGTTCAGCCGCGACGGTGACGCCGTGCTTCCGGTGGTTGCGTTCGGCGGCGCGTGTCTGTGGCAGCAACAGGTGTTGACGGCGCTGCGGCGCGCGGGGATTGCATGGCGCATTGTGTGCACCAGCACCAGTTTGCCGGCGGTGCAGTCGGCCGTGGAAGCGGGGCTCGGTGTGTCCGTGCTGCTCGACGGCAATATCCGCTCGGAGTCGATGCGCGTGCTCGGTCAGGCCGATGGATTGCCCGATGCGCCGACGGCCGATTTCGGACTCTTCATGCGACCGGTTTCCGGTGCGCAGGCGGCCGCTGTGCAGACATTGCAGACGTTCCTGTGCGAGGAATTGCATCTTGGCTTGCGCGAGAGCGAGCCGCTTGTGGCTCCGGTGGGTTAGAGCGCGGACAAGCTGCGTCGACAACATGCTGGCACGCAGGTCGGCAGGCACATCCCATGTGAGTTTTTACGACATTTTTTCTTGAGACGCCTACGCGTGAAATCTACACTTCGTGCATCTTGATAGCGCGAGGTGCTCAACGTGAAGCGACGTGCAACGACGCAGCAATCCGTCCGTATCGATTACGTATGTCACGGCGTAGGCCGTGTCGAACTGCGCCGCTTCGATCCGTCGCGCGATTCGTATGTTGCATTGACCGCGCTGCTGCATCGTGCTTTCACCCGACTCGGTTCGATGGGGCTGAATTGCACCTGTGTGGATCAAACGGTGGAGACGACACGCTCTCGCGCGACGCGGGGCGATTGCTATGTGGCGGTCTGCGAAGGACGCATTGTCGGCACGATGACGCTGTATGCACCGGACCGTGAGTCGTTGTGCGATCTATACAGGCGCGACGATATTGCCAGCTTGCGCCAGTTCGGCGTGGAGCCGGTATGGCAGGCGCGTGGCATCGGTACGCTGTTGATCGCTTTCGCCGATCACTGGGCCGCGACGCGCGGCTACGCGGAGCTCGCGCTCGATACGCCGCAGCCGGCTGCACATCTCATTACGTTTTACAGAGGGCAGGGGTTTCGCATTGTCGATTTCGTACGCTTTGACGGCAAGCACTACGACAGCGCGATCTTGAGCAAGCCGCCGGTAGCGACGCGCACGCTCGCGAACTGGTCGCACAGATTGACCGTACCGACGAGGATCGCGCGCGCGGCATGATGAAGGTGCGCTGGCGATAAAAACCCCGGTGCGGGCAGCAACTATTGCAATACCGTGTGGCAAGTATTGCAACGCGCTGCTGATCCACGCACCGGGGCGGGTGTTTCTTCTTACCTGTTCGATGCGGAGGTCAGCGTCGCATCACGCCCATCAGCAAGGTGACGAGGAAGATCACCACGAAGATGAAGAACAGGACCTTGGCGATTTCCGTCGCGCCTGCGGCAATGCCGCCGAAGCCGAATACCGCGGCGATGATCGCGATGATGAAGAAGATTACAGCGTATCGAAGCATGGGGCCTCCCACCGATGGATTGCTGGATCGAAGTTGAAAACGGCTACTCGTTGTGGGCACTGCGTGCTTTGACGGGTTGTTGCCGGCGAGCGATATACAGCAATAGGTGTGCCCAGCAGCAGGAGGAACAGGGCCGCTCCTGATCCGCGAGCTGGAACTCAATCAGCTGATGATCTTCGAACGCGTTCTGGAAACGCGCTTCGTCGTGCCGCCGCCTCATATAATTCGGAACCCTTATAAAGCGATTGATCGATGCCGATTCGTTTGGCTCGTGATTGGCTTGATCTGGGGAATTCAGCGTGCGTTGAACGGGCACGCTCCACGACGAAACCCATCCCGCCACCGGCGTCACTGTCGCGTTGCTGCAACAACGCGGCATCCGCGTATCCGCAGAGTCGCAGAACGCCGGACTGATCACGGAAATCGAAACCCCAATCCAGCAAGGCAGACATACACAGTCAATTTGAACGGGTAGTTCATGATATTGCCCGCACCACGTCGAATCCACCGATAACGTTTGCGCGGCCTTAATCTGCGGGCTATGCCACTTGAGCGAATGAAGCAGGGAAAATGTTAATTATAATTTAACATTTACAGATTTTAAAAATGATTGGCTCAAATTTAACGCTTTCATAAACATTCGGAAAACGTTTGCGCCGGTTTAATCCCCCGGCTTGGGCGGCAACAACCCCGCTTCGCGGTTGCCACGGCCGCCGCGGAGCCGCCACATAGGGGAAAATCCATTGTGAGATAAGGTGAAATACGCGTTAGAATGCGCGTCGATTCACCATCAATGGCCGCTCGCTCAAACGACGCTCACGTGAATCCAGTCGGCAGTTATTGCATCCGATCGAATCGTTCCCGGCGCATATGGGAACTGCCAGTAATTATCGGCGATGGGCAAATCGGATCTGTAAATATCGGGGTGCGATGTTAACGCGTGCTTCGCATTACCTGTCGCCAATAAAACATTCAAATAAAGATCGAGGGCATATGCCAACGAGGGTTCTGTCGATTTTCGGCACGCGGCCGGAAGCCATCAAAATGGCGCCGCTGCTCAAACAACTGGAAGCCGATGCCGGCGTCGAGTCGGTGGTCTGCGTCACAGGCCAGCATCAGCAGATGCTCGATCAGGTACTCGATCTGTTCCAGATCAAACCGCATCACAACCTCGCCCTGATGACCGGCAACCAGACGCTCAACGGTCTGGCTTCGCGCCTCATCGCGTCGCTCGACGACGTGCTCGCAAGCGTTCAACCGGATCGTGTGCTGGTGCACGGCGATACGACCACCGCGTCCGCGGCGGCGCTGGCCTCGTTTCATCGGCGGATTCCGATCGGTCATGTCGAAGCGGGCCTGCGGACCGGCAACCTGATGCAGCCTTGGCCGGAAGAAATGAACCGCCGCGTGGTCGATGTCATGAGCGATCTGATGTTCGCGCCCACCGCGAGCTCGAAAGCGAACCTCGCGCACGAAGCGCTGCATGGCAGGATCATCGTAACCGGCAATACGGTGATCGACGCACTGAACCTCACCACCGCGCGCATCGACAATGACGCGGCGCTGCGCGCCGAGCTGGACGCGCGCTTGCCGTTCCTCGACGGCGCGCTGCCGGTGTTGCTCGTCACGGGCCATCGCCGCGAGAGCTTCGGTGCGGGCTTCGCGAATATCTGCGCGGCACTCGCGGATCTGGCGAAGACTAACAAGGTCCAGATCGTCTATCCGGTGCATTTGAATCCGAACGTGCGCGGGCCGGTGCAGGAAACCCTCGGCACGGCGCGCAACGTGCATCTGATCGATCCGCTCGACTATCTGGGTTTTGTGCGTCTGATGCAGCGCGCCTCGATCATTCTCACCGATTCTGGCGGCGTGCAGGAAGAAGCGCCCGCGCTCGGCAAACCGGTGCTGGTGATGCGCGACGTGACTGAGCGTCCGGAAGCGGTGGCGGCCGGCACGGTACGCCTCGTCGGCACGGAGCGCGAAGCGATCGTCCGCGCGGTGACGGGCTTACTTGACGACGCAGGCGAGCGCGACGATTTCGCGCATCGCGTCAACCCATACGGCGACGGCCATGCATCCCAACGGATTGTCGCGGCGTTGACCGGGCGTCCGTTTGACGAGTTCGTGAGTGGCGGCATCGATGGGACGGGGCAGGTTCCGCACACACAATGCGCAAAAGCCGTGCAATAGCGCCGCGCGGGCCGCAGTTCCAGACAATCCATGCAGTGCGAATCAGCTTCACTGTTTGCGCGCTAACTAAGAGAAAAGACAACGTGACCTCCCATACGCCAATGCGCCGCCTCGCGCGCTCCCGCCTGAATGCACTTGCCGTGCTGCTGCTTGCCGCGACGGCCCATGCTCAACAGCCGGCCGACGTCGCCGGCAGCTTCGCGCAACTCGGCAGCGGCCGTCTCGCCACGCGTACGGTGTCGCTGGCCGAACTGGGAATGCGTGATCCGGTCGTGTTGCGCGCGCCGGACGGCCGTCAGGAACTGTATCTGCCCGTGCCGGCCGGTGTGCCATTGAGCGACGCGGCCTTGCAGATCGACGGCAGCTATCTGCGCGGCAATGGCGGCCGCACGACCATGCTGGTATCGCTCGACGGCGCACCGGTGCTCTCGCGCAGTCCGACGCAGGACCAGGGCGACGCGTCGGCGAGTCTCGGCGTGGATGGCGCGGCGCGGCCGGGCGGCTTCGTGCGCGTGGGCCTCGACTGGTCGTCGGTGCTCAGCGATAACGTCTGTACCGATCAGACCGCGATCGGCAACGTCTGGCGCATCGCGCCGACTTCGCGGCTGACCTATCGCTACGATCCGGACGCGATCGTCGATCTGCGCAGCGCGTGGAGCGCCTTGCCGCAAAAGCCGGTGGTAATGCTCGGCGCGAACACGCTCGCGGCGCCGGCGTTCGATGCAGGCTGGCGCGTCGAAGCGCTGCTTCAACGCGAAGGCCGCACGCCGGCAACGCGGACGTGGCCGGCGGTGGGCGACACGGTCGATCTCGGTGACACCGAAGTGCCGGCGCCGCTGCGCGCGATTCCGGCTTTTGCGGCGCTGGCTGCGGGCGGTTCGCACAAGCTGGCGAACCCGGCGGAAGCGGGCGCCTTGATCGCACTCACGCCGCGCCCGGCGTTCGCGCCGGACGTGATCGTCGCCGACGACACGGTGCGCAACACGCTGAAGACTTCCCTCGATGCCTTGCGCGAACAGGTCGTCAGCGCCGCGCCGGGTGCAAGCGAGGCATTCGATGCATGGCGTGCTCGCGCGATCGATCCGATCGCCAAGCCGCTCGCCGCGGGCGAAGTGCGCCTTGCTCACCTCGGCGGCCAGACCGCGATCGTGATCGGCGATAACGACGGCGTGGCGGTCCTCGCGCGCTCGTGGCGTCCGATCGACGTGACGAGCCGTCTTGTGGTCCATCAGATCGACACCGCGCCGAACACGCGCGGCGACGAAATCGCGCTA
The DNA here is from genome assembly GCF_030464785.1 of Paraburkholderia sp. SEWSISQ10-3 4. Taxonomy (NCBI): domain Bacteria; kingdom Pseudomonadati; phylum Pseudomonadota; class Betaproteobacteria; order Burkholderiales; family Burkholderiaceae; genus Paraburkholderia; species Paraburkholderia sp. SEWSISQ10-3 4. Next base: position 22,698 of record NZ_JALPRI010000038.1, on the reverse strand, counting down.
TCGCTGCTGGGCGGCCAGCCGCGCACGCTCGACGTGCAGGGCCGCGCCACCTGGGACGCGAGTTTCGATCTGGGTGCGGCGTCGGGCAACGGCAAGTTGCCGGGCACCGTGGTGCTCGACGTGGCTGCGTCGCCGACGCTGAACAACACCGCGCAAACCGCCTCGATCTATTTCAACGACGTGCTGATCGGCTCGCAATTGCTGACCGCCAACGGCAGACCGCAGCGCATCACTGCGCGCGTGCCGCATTACGCGCTCGCCCCGAACAACGTGCTGCGCGTGGAGTTCCAGCGTCAACCGGAAGGCGGCTGCCAGGCGCGCGGCCAAGGTCATCCGATTGCCGTTCTGCCGAGCAGCCATCTCACGCTCACCGATGCGAAAGTCGGCGACGACTTCACCGGCATGGTGGCGCGCTTCGCGTCGGAAGCGAATGTGATCGTGCCGGCCTCGTATCTGAACGACGCCACACGAGTGCTGCCGCGCGTCGCGCGACTGGTGAACGCGAGCGGCATCGCGCCGACCCGTGCGACCTTCAGCGTTACACGTGACGGCGAAGCGGCGAGCCCGAAGGGCGCCTTCCTCGCAGCCGACGTCACGCTCGCCGATGAGAAGAGCCTCGCCCATCTGTCGAAAGACCGTCTGTCGCTCACCGATGCATCCGGCAAGATGCTGGCGGATATTTCGGGTTTGAACCGCGTCGGCGTGATCGAAGCGGTCAAGTCGGGCAGCGTATCGGGCATCGTGTATCGCACGGCGGGCGATACGGCGGCGATTCTGCCTGCCTCGCTGCAACTGTCGCGCGGCGACGTCGCGATCGTCGACGGCAGCGGCACGTTGCGCCAGTTCGATACGCGTCATCCGGGCGAAGTGGTTGGCGCAGACGACGTTGAAGGCCCGTGGTTCATGCAGAGCTGGGTGCGTTGGGGCATCCCGGCCGGCCTCGTCGGCTTGCTGATCGTGTTGCTGCTGGTGGCCGGCGTGGCGCGTCGCAGGAATCAGGACAAGTCGTGAGCTTCGCGCTAATCAAATGGTATGCGGGCTACGCGGTAGCCCACTATTACCAGGGGCTCGAATACGTCGCGGCGCTGGTGGCGTTCGTTATCCTGCTGTCCAGCCTCGACGATCTGTTCATCGACCTCTGGTACTGGACCCGCACGCTCTATCGTCACTTCACGGTGCAGCGCGCCTACAAGCCGCTTACCAGCGCGCAGCTGTATCAGCGAGACGAGCAGCCGATCGCGATCATGGTGCCCGCGTGGCACGAGTACGACGTGGTCGCGGCAATGATCGAAGACCTGGTGCGGGTGCTGGATTACCGCAACTATGTGGTGTTTGTCGGCACCTATCAGAACGACCCGCAGACCATCGCCGAAGTCGAACGGATGCGCCGCCGCTATAAGCAGCTGCGCCGCGTGGAAGTGCCGCACGACGGTCCGACCTGCAAGGCCGACTGTCTGAACTGGGTGATCCAGGCAATCTTTAAGTACGAGGCAGAAGCGGGCGTCGAATTCGCCGGCGTGGTGCTGCACGACAGCGAGGATGTGCTGCATCCGGTCGAGCTGCGCTTTTTCAACTATCTGCTGCCGCGCAAGGACATGATCCAGTTGCCGGTGGCTTCGCTCGAGCGCAACTGGTTCGAACTCGTGGCCGGCACCTATATGGACGAGTTCGCCGAATGGCACGCGAAAGATCTGGTGGTGCGCGAGAGCCTGGTCGGCTCGGTGCCTTCAGCGGGTGTCGGCACGTGTTTTTCACGGCGCGCGCTACTCGCGCTGAACGCTGAAACCGACAACCAGCCGTTTAACACCGAGAGCCTCACCGAGGACTACGACGTCGGTGCGCGCCTCGGCAAGATGGGCATGCAGTCGATCTTCGCGCGCTTTCCGGTGCAATTCGCCACGCGCCGCAAGGCGTGGTTCGGTCTTGGCCGCGAACGCGACATCACCGTGACGATGCCGCTCTGCGTGCGCGAATTCTTCCCGGATACGTTTCGCACCGCCTATCGGCAGCGCGCGCGCTGGACGCTCGGCATCGGCTTGCAAGGGTGGAAGCAGACCGGCTGGAGCGGCTCGTTCGCCAATCGCTATCTGCTGTTCCGTGACCGCAAAGGCATCGTTACCGCGTTCGTCGGCATCATTGCGTATGCGCTGGTGATCCAGTTTCTGCTCTTCGCCGGCGCGGATCTGCTCGGCTTGATGCCGGAGCTGATCGCTTCGCCGTTCGCCGATTCGCCATGGCTGCAAGCGCTGCTGTGGGCCAACGGTTGCGCGTTGCTGTTGCGCGTGGGGCAGCGGATCTATTTCGTGACCCGTCTCTACGGCTGGGAGCACGGGGTGCTGTCCGTGCCGCGCATGGTGGTGGGCAACTTCATCAACTTCATGGCTGTCTCGCGGGCGTGGAAGATGTTCCTCACGCACCTCGTGACCGGCAAGCGGCTGGCATGGGACAAGACCATGCATGACTTCCCGTCCGCCGACGGCTTTAACAATCGCCGTCAGCGTCTTGGGGAATTGCTGCTGTCGTGGCAGGCCATCGATCCGGACAAGCTCGAACAGGCGCTCGGTGAAAGCCATGCGCGTGAGGCGCCGCTCGGCCGCGTGCTGATGGCCAAGGGCTGGCTCGACGAGGAAACCCTCGCGGAAGCCATTGCCTTCCAGTCTGACTTGCCGCGTGGCCACGTGGCGCTCGAACGCATCAAGGACGATGCAAAGCGCTTGCCGCTCGAAGCGATCGTGCGCCATCGCGTGTTGCCGCAGGCCGACGCTGCAGGTCGCCGGACGATTCTGCTGACTGCGAGTCCGCTCGCCGAACCGGTGTTCGCGGAACTGGGCGCGCTGGCCGGTGGAACGGTCTCTCAGGAGATCGTTCGTGAGGGCGAGATCGCCGCGGGGCTGCGCGTGTTGCGCGGCGTCGAGATCGCGGCGCCGGCGGGCGAGAGCGGGCAGGTGGGTACGGGTGCCGTGGAAGGTGGGGCAGCGGGCGCATCGTCGGCCGGGGGCGCCGAACCCGTGCCGGCACGTAGCGTGCCGCTGATCGGCGATCTGCTGATCGAGCACGGCCACGTGCGCCGCGAGGCCTTCGAAGCGGCGATGCAGGACTACCGCCCGGATCGCCATGGCCGCATCGGCGACTACATGGTGGCGCGCGGTGTGATCTCGCGTGCCGCACTCGAGAACGTAATTGAGCAACAGCGCCGCCTTCAGGGCGCTCTGGCGGCATCCGAATGAGCGATTCTTTTTTCTTCCGGCGTGCGTGGATGGCGCGTGCTTCTTTGGGGGCTTCGGCTTCTGGTTCAACGGTGGCTTCCGCTTCCTCGTGCGTTGCAACGACAGCTTCAACGGCAACTTTAACTACGGCTTCGATTGCGGCTTCCGCATTCACGTTGCGTGGCGTCACCGCTGCAATGGTGGCCGGCGCGTTGTGCTTGAGCAGCGCCGCGGCGTTTGCGCAGAGCGCAGCGGTGGTCTCATCCGAACACAATGCGCTGCCGTTGAGCGGCGCAGCGTATCGGGTGGCGCAGGACGCCTATGCCGCCTATGGGCGCGGCGACTACAGCGGCGCGATCGCGCGGGCGCGCGAGGCGATTCGCCAGCGCCCCGATGTCGTGTCGCTGCGCGTGCTGCTTGCTAACGCGCTTGCCGCGCAACGTCGTTATGGCGAAGCAAGCCGCTCGCTCGGCGACGCGATCGCGCAGATCGGCCGCGATCCGGCGCTGGTCTCGCGTCGCAAGCAGATCGACGCGTTAAACGTGTCGACCCGCGCGGCCTCACGCGCCGGCCGTCAGCAACCGGGCGACCCGGACGCGCTGACCGGCGCCGCGTTGACGGCCGCGCAGCATGCCTACAAGGCGTACGCAGCGAAGGATTTTTCCGGCACGGTCCGGTACGCGAACGAGGCGATCGCATTGCGTCCCGATCTGCTGCGCCTGCGCTTGCTGCTGATCGACGCGGCGAGCGCGGCCGGTCAGGACACCGATGCATGGAACGCCGATCTCGATGCAAGCAAACGCTTCGGCGACAACGACGAACTGCGCGTGAGGCGCAGCTTTATCGGCAGCCGTCTGGCGCCGAAGTCGTCGAGTGCGTCGTTCGCGGCGCGCAAGAAGGGCGACTACGTGGAAGCCGCCGCGCTCGCGCGTGAGGCGGTCGCCTATGCGCCGGACTTGGTCGGCTACCGCATCCAGCTGATCGACGCGCTGTTCGCCGCGAACGATCTGCCTGGCGTGCAAGCGGCGGCGAGTGCGGCCATTGTCGCCGACGATACGGAAATCATGCCGCTTACGCTGCGTGGTTATACGCTGGCCGCGCAGGGCAAGACGGCAGAAGCCGAGGCGGACTTCGCCAAAGCGCTGCACGCCAACGCTGCGACCCAGCGCAACAAACGCGTGGCGCGCGTGATCATCGCCGATGTGTGGATCGCGGAAGGGCAGCCGCAGCGCGCGCTCGATCTGCTCGCGCCGCTGAAGACGAATGGCGATGACACTGATGCGCCGATTGCGTTGCGCCGCGCGCAGGCACGACGGTTGTTGACGCAAGCGCCGGCGGTTGGAGCGCATGCTGCGAGCGCGTCTGATGCGATCAGCGCCGCGAGCACGACGGCCGCCATGACCGCTTCGTCTATGTCGCCCGTCCCCACCACACCGATTGATCCCGCACGCCGTCCGGTCTTCGACTGCGTCGTCGATCAGTTCGGCGCGAGCTGCGACGTGTACGCTGCCGATCCCGGCTTCGCGGCGGCGCGTGCAGCAGCGACGGCGGCGGCCGCGAACGACAAACCCGGCGCGGTCGGCTATGCGCGCGAAGCCGTGAAGGCCGCGCCTGACGATCCACAGCATCGCGTTGAACTGATCAATGCGCTGAGCGCCGCCGGCGACGACCGCGCCGCGGCGAGCGAAGCGCAGCAGATGGTCGATGCCGGCATGCTCGACGCGATGCCCGACATGGCCGCCGCGTACATCGCGCGACGGGCCGGCAACAACCGCGTCGCGTACCAACGCTTCACCATGGCCGACAAGGCCGGCACCATGCCGGCCAGAGCGTATGCTGACGCGGGCTATGCGGCCGTCCAGGCACACCGCAATCGCGAAGCGGCGCAGTACTTCGAGCGCGCGATCGACGCAAGCGCCACGCCAATGGACGACACGCCGCCGGCCACACCGGCGCAACTGAACGAGATGCGCAGCGCGCACGCCGAGGCCACGCGCAACTGGGGCTTCGACACATCGCTCAACTATCGCGGCGCGGGCATGCAGCCGGGCTATGCGTCGTCGCCGACGCCGGGCACGTCGAACAACTGGCAGGCCGGCGTGGAAGCCTACTGGCGTCCGTTCGGCAGTCTCGGCGACCGGATGTTCGAACTCTACGCGCGCGGCTACGAAAGCTTCGGCGTGAAGAACGGCGGCGCGAGCGGCATTGATACCTTGCAGGCCACCGTCGGCGCGCGCGCCAAGCCGTTCTCGCAGATCGACGCGATCGTCGCTTTCGAACGGATCATTCCGATCGGCTCGCGGGTCAATGCCGACTGGCTCGCGCGGCTCGCGTATTCAGGCGGTTATGGCATCGAGCGCCGGGTGGACGTGCCGTCGTGGTGGACCGCGCAGGTCTACGCCGAAACGGGCGCCTATCTGAACGCGGGATCGGTCTATGCGACCACCAATCTCGAACTGGGCCGCACCTTCCGCATGGACCGTTACAGCCCGAAGTGGACCGTGTTCCCGTATGCCGTGATCGGCGCGGACTACGACTCGAGCGTCAATCACAGCATTCCGCTCGGAGCCGGTGTAGGGATTTCGACGCGTTACTGGTTTCGCGACAGCAAATACGACGCACCGCGCTCGTATGTCGATCTGTCGGTGCAGTACCGCCTGAAAATCACGGGTGACGAACGCGCGCGTGGCGTGTTCTTCGGCGCGATCTACTCGTATTGACTCAGGACGATGTCGCGCGCCTGCCGTCGTATATGATCCCGTCAGAATTGCTCGCGTGCCGGTCCTTGCCGGTATCGGTCAACTTCAAGATCGATCGCGCGCAACTTGTTCAGGATTATCGTGACGTTCATTTCAAAGCACAGCGCCAGCACAATGCGTAATCCACACGACGTTCAGACTCGAGAGGGCGAGCCGGTCTCCCCACGCCGCCGCGCGCTGCTGGCGGCGAGTGCGTGCGCCGCGCTCGTGTACGGCTGCTCGGCGCCGGGTGCGGGCGACGCCGGCGCGTTGGCGCAGGGCGTGGTGTGGCAACTCGACGATGATCATGTCGACCCGCGCGGAGACTGGAATCGCCTCGGCGTGACGGATCTGCTGGTGCAATGGACGGCGGTGGACGGCATGTCGTTTCTGCCCGGCACCGCCATGCAAACGGTTCGACGTCTGCCGGACTGGACACGGATTGCCGGCGAACCGTGGGCGCGCAATGTGATCGTCGGTCTCGCCGGACGTTTCGACGAGACCACGGCCCGTGCGCAGTTGGCGCAACTGGTCGAGCAATCGAGGCAGCTGGCGGCCGTGCGGCCTGCGGTTCACATCGATGGCTATTACTTTCCGGTGGAGGTCGACCCGACCTGGAAGGATGCCGCCGCGCTCGCGCCCTTGCTAAACAAGCTGCCACGGCCGCTGTGGATCAGTGTCTACGACAACGCGAATATCGGCGGCACGGCGCTGGCAGCGTGGCTGGACGGCTGGCTGCCGCGCGATGTCGGCGTGTTTCTGCAGGATGGCTGCGGTGTCTATGCGCGCGGCCCAGCGGCTGCGCGTGAGTATGCGGATGCGTTGGCGGCGCGGCTCGGCAAGGACCGTGTGCGAATCATCGCCGAGGCATTTCGTCCGGCCCAGAGTGGTGCATTCCGCGCGGCGACGGCTGCTGAACTGTCGCCGCAATTGCTCGCGTATCGCGGCTACCGGACCTATCTCTTCGACGGGCCGCATTACGTGTCGCCGCAACTCGTGCAGGACCTGCTCGGCATGCAGCAGGTGCAGAAATAGGGCGCCCCCCGGCAATCACCGCAACTGCGTCACCGCCAGCAGCAGCACCATGCTGCCGATTGCGCCATCCAGCACGCGCCACGCCGTCGCACGGCGAAACAGCGGTGCCAACGCGCGGGCGCCATAACCCAAGCCGATAAACCAGATTCCGCTCACCGCCATCGCGCCGAGCGCGAACGCCACCCGTGCGCCGTCCGGTTCGCGCGCACCGGCCGTGCCGATCAGCAGGAAGGTGTCGAGATATACGTGCGGATTGAGCCACGTGAAGGCCAGCGTCATCAGGATGATCGGCAGTGCGCGTTGCACGGGTGCTGCTGCGCTCGTACCGTCCGCATTGGCGTCCAGTACCGCATGGCCCGGGCGCACCGCACGGCGCAGCGCGTTGATGCCGAACCACGCCAGATAAGCGAGCCCGACATACAGCATCGTGTGGACGAACACCGGATAGCGCTCCACCAGAACCGATGCACCACCGACACCCGCGCCGATCAGGATGCAATCCGACAGCGCACACAGAGCGACGATCTTGCCGACGTGCGAGCGCATGATGCCCTGACGCAGCACGAACGCATTCTGGGCGCCGATCGTCACGATCAGCGACGCGCACAGGGCAGCACCGTGGGAAAAAGACAGCCAATTCATAATCGATCCAGTAGACGGGGAAAGCGAACAAGGCTAGTCTGCGGTTTTGCTACTCATAAGAGAAGCTAATTTACTTAATGCCGATTAAGGAACGCTAATGCTCGACTATGCGTTGCTCGATGCGCTAGCCGCCGTGGTGCGGCACGGCTCGTTCGACCGTGCGGCCAGCGAACTGAATGTGACGCCCTCGGCGGTCTCCCAGCGGGTCAAGCTGCTGGAGGAGCGAGTGGGGAGCGTGCTCGTGAAGCGCGGCCAGCCGTGTATCGCGACCACCTCGGGGGCGCTGCTGTGCCGCCATACCGAACGCGTGCTATTGCTGGAAGCGGAGCTGAGCGGCCGGCTGCCGGCGCTGCCCGGCGCGCTGGTCGAACCGTGGCCGGCGCTGCGCGTGGCTGTCAACGACGACAGCGTAGGCACCTGGTTCATCGACGCGGTGGCCCAGTTCTGCGTGGAACGGGAGATGCTGCTCGATCTGGTGATCGACGATCAGGATCACACCGCAGAGCGGATTCGCGACGGCAGCGTGCAAGGCGCGGTCACCACGCAAGCCGAGCCCGTGCAGGGCTGCCGCTCGACCCGCCTCGGCCGGATGCGCTATCTGGCGGTCTGCACGCCGGCGTTTCGCGAGCGTCATTTTGCCGACGGTGTCACGCGCGAGTCGTTACGGCGCGCGCCGTGCGTCGATTTCAACCCGAAGGATCAGTTGCAGAAGCGCTTCATGCGCCGCATCACGCGGGCCGACCTGGATCCGCCCTTGCACTGGATTCCGCACGTCGCCGGTTTTTTGCGCGCCTGCGTGACGGGAATGGGCTGGGGCATGTGTCCCGAACGGATGATTGCACCGCATCTGGCCAGCGGCGAGTTAGTCGAGGTGGCGCCTGGCAAGCATCTCGATGTGGATTTGTACTGGCAGAGCTGGCGCCTGTCGATCGGCTGGCTCGACGATTTCGGCGCGATGCTGCGCAAGCGGGCGACGGAGTTTCTCGATTGAGCGTCGCGCGGGCGGTGTTTTTCTGAATCTGAGAATCTGAAAAACGCCGCCCGCGCTTGCCAATTTCAATGCAGCCGGATCACCGGATGCACGCGTCGCCGCAACCAGTGGCTCGCCGAATCGAGCGCCATGCGTGCGAAGCCCGTCAATGTCATCACGTGACGACGATAGATGAGCTTGTAGACGGCAGTGGCCAGCCAGCCGTCGACGAACACCGGCTGCGTCAGCAAGCTGTTGCTCAGGCTGCCGATCGTGCCTTCACGGCCGAAGCCGACTAACGTGCCCGCGTCGCGATAGACGAACTCCGGTAAAGGCTCGCCTTCGATTCTGCACTTCAGCGCACGCGCCAGAAACTGCGCCTGTTGGTGCGCGACCTGAGCGCGCGGCGCCAGGAACGCGTCCGCGTTTTCCGAAGAAGGGCAGGCCGCGCAGTCGCCGAGTCCAAATATGTTCGCGTCGTTCGTGCATTGCAGCGTGCGGTTCACCTGCACCTGTGCGTTGCGATTTACCGCGATGCCGTCCAGCGTGCGCAACACCGGCGGCCCGGCGATGCCGGCTGTCCAGATCGCGATGTCGCTGGCGAGCGGCGCGCCTTCATTCGTCAGCACGGCGTCGGCGCGCACTTCGGTGACACGCGTGGCGTTCAACACGTCGACACCGAGATTGCCGAGCATCTTTTGTGCACGCGCCGAGATCGTTTCGGAGAGGGCAGGCAGCACGCGCTCGCTGCTTTCGATCAGACGGATGCGGAAGTCGCGCACGGGGTCGAGCGAAAAGGGGCTATAGCGATTGAGCAGGCGCACCGTATCGCGCAACGCAGCGGCGAGTTCAACGCCCGTTGCTCCAGCACCGATGATGTTGATCGACACCGGCGTGTCCGCCTGCGCGGTCCGTGCGCGTCGCGCATGATTCGCACGCAGACAGGCGTCGAGCAGCTTGCGGCGAAACGCTTCCGCATGTGCGACCGATTCGAGCGGCAACGCGTGTTCGGCCGCGCCGGGCACGCCGAAATATTGCGTGACGCTGCCCATGGCCAGCACCAGCGTATCGAATGCAAGTTGCCGTGATGGCAGGATTTCGCGGCCGTCGGCGTCGTGGAGCGCATTCAGTGTGATGTGCCGGTTCGTGCGATCGAGCGCGGCGAGTTCGCCCTGTTCGAATTCGAAGCCGTGCCGTTGCGCCTGCACGGCGTATTGCAATTGATGCGTGGCCGGGTCGAGTTGGCCCGACGCGGCTTCGTGCAGCAAGGGCTTCCAGAAATGCGTCGGCCAACGATCCACCAGCACGATCTGTGCGAGACCGGCGCGTCCGAGCGTTTCTGAGAGTCGCGTAGCGAGCCCAAGGCCGCCGACCCCACCGCCGACGATCACGACGCGATGCGCTGCCGCTTGCGCCGCTTGTTGCCCTTGCTCCCTGCGTTGCGCGGTAGAGGCTCCCTGCTGATCGATTGCAGCCATGATCCGTATCCTCCTGAGGTTATCTGTGCCGAGCCGGCGAAGGCGTCTCGGGGCTATGTCCGGTATTCGTTCGCCTCATCTGTCAGGGCCAGTATAGAATCGGCTGAAACCGCAGCACAATTTAATGTTTCTGCACAACATATAGGTTTTCACTTATGTTAAAAGCCGCCACGTTTCGTCAATTGAAAGCCTTGCATACGGTCGCGAAGCTCGGCAGCGTGTCGCGCGCAGCGGAAGAATTGAAGCTCACGCAGCCGGCGGTGTCGCTTCAGGTGCGCCTGCTCGAAGAGGCAGCGGGTGCGCCGCTATTGCAGCGGGTGGGCCGTGGCGTGCAGTTGACTGCAGCGGGCGAAATCCTCGCGCGCTATGCGCTGGAAATCCTCGATCTGTGGAACGGCGCGGCGGATGATCTCGCCGCCTTGCATGGCGAGCAGGGCGGCACACTGCGCATTGGCGCGATCACCACCGCCGAATATCTGATCCCGCCTTTTCTGGTGCGCTTCACGGAATCGCGCCCGCAAGTGAAGGTGCAATTCAAGGTCGGCAATCGCGCCGACATCATCCGCATGCTGGCCACGCACGAGATCGATCTTGCGGTGATGGGTAGCGCGCCGCGTGAATTGCGCACAGTGGCCACGGCGTTCGCCAAGCATCCGATGGCGTTCGTCGCCTCGCCTGCCCACGTGTTGATGAAGAAAAAGCGCTTGTCGCTGGACGATCTGCAAACCGCGAATCTGTTCGTGCGGGAGCGGGGCTCCGGCACGCGCTCGACGGTCGAGAATCTGTTTCGGCTCGCCGGTCACAAGCTGCATATCGGGTCTGAGCTCTCGAGCAACGAAGCGATCAAGCAACTGGTCGAGGCGGGGCTGGGCATCGCGTTTCTGTCGCTGCATGCGTGTTCGCTGGAATTTCAGGCGGGTCTGCTGGCGTTATTGCCTTTGCCCGCGAATCCAATCGAGCGCGATTGGTACGTGATGCATGTGTCCGACAAACGCCTGCCGCATGTCGCCGGCCTGTTCCGCGATTTTCTGATCGAGCACGGTATGTCAGGCGCGGTGCCGATCCCGCTGCCGACTGTCGCCGCCGCGAAACGGCGCCGCCAGGCGCGTGATGCGCGCGAAGCGAGCCCGATTTGAGGCGCGGATTCTCGCTATTCGCTTCGACGTTTGCGTTAGAGCAAGCCCGGAGGAGGTCCTCGCGCGGTCTCCAGTTGCATTCGTAGAGCCTTATAGGACGGGCATTTCAGCTTACATCGCCCGCGATCGAAGTAAAGGTTGGGCGGGCGATATTTTTGCCCGCGCCGATTGTCTTTACAGTGACGTCCAGATATCCGAGAAAAGTGGACGCCGCATCCTCGTGGCGAGCCATTGTGATTGACCTGGCCGTTACAGGAGTTGGAGACAATGAGCAGCAACAGCATCACTCAAGTCGAAACATTCGGTTTTGAACGCATTCCGGATCGCTCGCGTTATGCGCGGCCGATCGATCTGTTCCGCTTGCTGTTCGGCGGTTGCAATACCTTTTCCACCTCGGTGCTCGGCAGTTTTCCCGTGCTGCTCGGTCTGTCGTTCAAGGCGGGCGTTTATTCGATCGTGCTTGGCGTGGTGATCGGTTCGTGCATTCTTGCGCCGATGGGCCTGTTCGGTCCGCGCAACGGTACGAGCGATCCGGTTTCGTCGGGGGCGCATTTCGGCATTCATGGCCGGATCGTCGGCTCCTTTCTGGCGGTGTTGACCGCCGTCGCGTTCTTCTCGCTGGCGGTGTGGAGTTCGGGCGACGCGCTCGTGGGCGGCGCGAATCATCTGCTCGGCCTGCCGGTCAACTGGATGACGCTGAGCTTCGCGTACGGTCTCTTTGCGGTGCTGGTACTGACCGTTTGCGTCTACGGTTTCCGCTTCATGTTGTGGGTCAACAAGATCGCCGTGTGGGCCGCGAGTCTGCTGTTCGTGGTCGGCATCGTGGCGTTCGCCGGGCCGTTCAATAGCGCGTACGCCGGCAAGGTGGCGCTCGGCTCGGTGGGTTTCTGGCCGGCGTTCGTGAGCGCCGTGCTGGTTGCGATGAGCAATCCGGTGTCGTTCGCCTGCACGCTCGGCGACTGGGCTCGTTATATTCCGCAGAACACGCCGAAGAAGCGCACGATCCTCGCGGTGATGCTCGCGCAACTGGCCACCTTCGTGCCGTTCTTCTTCGGCCTCGCCACGGCGACAATCATTGCCAGTAAGGCGCCGGATTTTATCGCCTCGAATAACTACGTGGGCGGGTTGCTGGCGATCTCGCCGAACTGGTTCTTTCTGCCGGTGTGTCTGATTGCGATCATCGGCGGGATGTCGACGGGCACCACCGCGCTGTACGGCACCGGGCTCGATATGTCGAGCATGTTCCCCAAGTTTCTGAACCGCGTGCGCGCCACGCTGCTGATCGGCAGCCTCGCCATCGGCTTCATTTTTCTCGGCCGTTTCGCCTTCAATCTGGTCGAAAGCGTGTCGACGTTCTCGGTGCTGATCAACGTCTGCAGTTGCCCGTGGATGGTGATCATGATCATCGGCTTCGTGACGCGACGCGGTTTCTATCTGTCCGACGATCTGCAGGTATTCAATCGCGGCGGCCGTGGCGGTCACTACTGGTTCACGCACGGCTGGAACTGGCGCGCGATGGGCGCGTGGATTCCGAGCGCGGTGGTCGGCCTGTGCTTCGTCAATTTGCCGGATCAGTTCGTCGGTCCACTCGGGCAGCTCGCCGGTGGTCTCGACATCAGCATGCCGGTTTCGCTGACGCTGGCCTGCGCGTTGTACATCGCGTTGCTGCAGTGCTTTCCTGAACCGGATGGCGTGTATGGGCCGCTTGGCCGACGTTGGTTGCGTAGCGGTCCGCAGCCCAATGCGACGGTGCATCCGGTGGTGCCGGTGACCAGGCTTAAGGCCGGCGGCGCGCAAATGAAGACGCAACCGCAGCAGCACGCCGTACGACGTGAACGCGAAGAAGTGCTGGACACGCAGGACGCGGGTTGAATCGTGCGGTTCGAGGTGTTCAATGCAAGGCGCAGGGACACGGCGCCGAACGCAGCATCGAGGTGGCATTAGAAGCTGCGTTCAAGTGTCACCAAGACCGCACCGAAGCAACAGTCGCGCAGTAAATGCAATGGTATTCAAGTTGAGTAGGCAAACAAAATGAGCGAGTCAGTAAAGCGCGCGTTTGAAGGTGTAAAGCTGTTTCCGTTCTGGCTGGACAATCCGCGTGCACCGGCTGTCGAACGGGAATTGATCGGTCCGACTTCCGCGGATCTGGTGATCGTCGGCGGTGGGTTCACCGGTTTGTGGGCCGCGATTCAGGCGAAAGAAGCAGACCCGTCACTCGACGTCGTGCTGGTCGAAGCAGGGAAGGTGGCCTACGGCGCATCGGGCCGCCCGGGCGGGATCATTTCCACGTCGGTGATGCATGGTCTGCCGAATGCGACGCGCGTCTTCCCGCAGGACCTCGACGTGCTGGAAAAGCTGGGCCAGGAGAATCTCGACGGCTTCAAGGAGTCGTTGACGCGTTACGGCATTGAGGCAGACGTCGAATGGAATGGGGAGATGACGGTTGCCGTCGATCCGGGCCACCTCGATCATCTGAAGGGCGATTACGAACTGCACGTAGCCCACGGGCATGATGTCGTTTTGCTCGACAGCAAAGGCGCGCGCGAACAACTCGATTCACCGCTGTTCGCAGGCGCGATGTGGTCGCGCAATCGCAGCGGCACGATTCATCCGGCGAAACTCGCGTGGGGCCTTAAGGCCGCCGCGCTGAAACTCGGTGTGCGTTTGCACGAACACTCGCCGATCACGCGCATGGAAGATCGCGGCGCAACGATGATGGTGCACACCCAGGCGGGCAGCATCGAAACGCCACGCGTGCTGCTTGGCACCGGCACGGCGGATGTGGGCGTGACCGACATCAAGCGCCGCGTGATGCAGGTGCGCGATCACATCATCGCGACTGCGCCGTTGAGCGACGAGCAGATGGCACGGATCGGCTGGAACAATCGCCAGGGCATCTACGATACGCGCACGCAGCTCAATTATTTCCGTCTCACCAAAGACAACCGGATCATTTTCGGCGGCCGTGTGAGCTATCACTTCGGCGGCGATCCAAATCCGGCCGCGGATCGTGACGAGAGCACATACTACAAGCTCGCCGAAGCCTTCTACCGTACGTTCCCGCAACTGGACGACGTGCGCTTCACCCATGCATGGGGTGGTCCGATCGACTACTGCTCGCGTGGCGCCGTGTTCGCGCGCCGCTATCACGGTGGCAAGAGCGTGTTCGTCGCGGGCTATACGGGGTTCGGCGTGGCGGGCAGCCGCTTTGGTGCGAAGATGGGGCTCGACATGCTGTGGAATCGCGAGACGTTGATTACGTCGCTGGATATTTCGCGCAAGGGGCCGTCGTATATTCCGCCGGAACCATTGCGCTGGATCGCCGCGAAGATTACCTTCAACGCATTCGACGGGGCCGACGATCGCGGTGGCTGGCGGCGTCTCTGGATCAATTCGATCAAGGCGCTGGGCTTCCCGATGTAGTTGCTGCGGTAGGTGTCGATGTGTCCGGCGGTTTTTTTTGATTGCCGCCAGAATAAAAAAACCGCACCTTAAGGGGTGCGGTTCTTGTTGAAGCAACGCTGCGATGCAGTATGAATCAACCGCAGTAGACGATGCTGTACTTCTTGGTCGCCACCGGCATATGCCACGTGCCCGAGAAGCCCTTGTGCAGGATGAAGGCGTCGCCGGCGGCATAGCGTTCGCTGCGGCCGTCGTCGCTGGTAATGACGACTTCGCCTTCGATCAGCACGCAGACTTCGTGGATCGGCAGGTCGGCCAGCTTCAGCGTGCCCGCATCGCATTGCCACACTCCGGCGGACAGCATGTTGCCCGCGTCGGAGAAGGCGTTGAGGGCGTGCGGTGCTTTGGCGCCTTCGAGAATGACGTCGGCGGGATCGTGCAGGGCGGGGTTCAGGCCGGAAGCGCCGGGGCCTTTAGCGTCGATGCGGGTGAAAGTGATGGTGCTCATGTGTCTCTCCTGGTTATGTGGTCGAAAACAAGTGATTCGAAGACGGAATCGAAGCAGAACCGGAGTCTGAGCCAAAGCTGCGTAGCGATGAATTTCGATTTGAAGACATTCAGATTGAGCGGCGTCGATGTAAAGCATTCGATACCGCTCCCGGGCGCTTTCTCGGCCCAAGGTCTGACCCAACCATTCATGTAAAGGACAAGCCCATGCAACACGCCAAACAGTTTTATATCGACGGACAATGGGTCGATCCGCAAAACCCGGCAGGCGCTGCCACGCTCGACGTGATCGACCCGTCCACGGCTACCGCGTTCGCGCAGATTTCGCTCGGCAGCGCGGCCGATGTCGACCGTGCCGTGGCTGCGGCGAAGCGTGCCTTTCCGGCCTACAGCGAGACCACGATCGCGCAGCGAATCGATTTGCTGCAAGCGATTCTCGACGTCTACCGCAAGCGCTACGACGACATGGTGCACGCGATCAGCCGCGAGATGGGCGCACCGCTGCAGTATGCGAACGATGCTCAGGCATGGACCGGCGTCGCGCATCTGGAAACGATGATCCGCACGCTCGACACGTTCGAATTCGAGTACGTGAAGAGCAGCATTCTGATTCGCAAGGAAGCGGTCGGTGTGTGCGGGCTGATTACGCCGTGGAACTGGCCGGCCTTGCAGATCGCCACCAAGGTCGTGCCCGCGCTCGCGGCCGGCTGCACGATGGTGCTCAAGCCTTCGGAACTGGCGCCGCTCTCCGGCATCATCTTCGCCGAGATCCTCGACGAGGCGGGTGTGCCGGCCGGCGTGTTCAACCTCGTCAACGGTGAAGGCGCAACGGTGGGCGAGGCGATGTCGCGTCATCCGGACATCGACATGATGTCGTTCACCGGCTCGACGCGTGCAGGCGTGCAAGTCGCGAAGGCCGCGGCGGATACGGTCAAGCGCGTGCACCAGGAGCTGGGCGGCAAATCGGCCAACCTGATTCTCGAAGATGCCGATCTGAAGCAGGCGGTGATGCGCGGCGCCCGTGCATGTTTCGACAACAGCGGCCAGTCGTGCGATGCGCCCACGCGCATGTTCGTGCCGCGCGCACGCCTCGCCGAGGCATTGGGCTATGCGAAAGAAGCGGCTGAAGCCCTGGTCGTCGGTCCCGCGAATGCGAAGGGCATCGATCTCGGGCCGGTCATCAGCGAGCAGCAGTTCGACAAGATCCAGCGGCTGATCGGTGTGGGCGTCGAAGAGGGCGCCACGCTGGTGGCCGGCGGCCCGGGCCGGCCTGAGGGATTGAAGGATGGTTACTTCGTGCGCCCGACGGTGTTCGGCAATGTCACGCCGACCATGACGATCGCGCGCGAAGAGATCTTCGGACCGGTGCTGTCGATCCTCGGCTACGACTCGGAAGATGAAGCGATCGCGATGGCCAACGACAGCCTCTACGGTCTCGCGGGCTATGTGCAATCCGCCTCGATCGAGCATGCGCATGCCGTGGCAAAGCGCCTGCGTACCGGCACGATCTATCTGAACTACGCGGACTACAGCCCCGATGCGCCGTTCGGCGGCTTCAAGCAATCGGGCAATGGCCGTGAGTACGGCGAGTTCGGTCTTGAGGATTTTCTGGAGATCAAGGGCGTGGTGGGTTACGCGAGCTGACACTGCGCGACGGCCGGGCGGTGAGGACCATCACCGCGCCGGCAGTTTTTCGATGGCGGTTCCAATCTGCGAACGCTGTTGGCGGGCGTCTATAATCTTTGCCGGAATTCGCCATCGGATCTTGAACCAGTGAAAAAGACTATCGCTATTGCGCTTGCTGCGCTTGCCCTGGGCGGCTGTTCATCCACAGAAAAACAGGAAGCGCAGGCGCGCGACTTTACCCGCTCAGAGAACCTGCTTGATAGCGCCCAGCGTAACGCCGCTGTCGGGTGCGCGGATCAGGCGCAGTGTGACAAGGCCTGGTCGCTCACGAAGGACTACGTGGCGGCGCATTCTTACACGTCGATCGTCCGCGCGGACGCGGTGGCGATCGAGACTGACGTGCCGAGCCGCTCGGGACATGCGGTCTATTCGGCCACGCGCGTGACCAAGGGCAGCGGGGCGACGATCACGCTGTACGCGCAGTGCCGTGGCATGTACGGCCAGGATCGCGCGATGGGCTCTGACTACGATGATTGCGTCAAGCAGATTGGGCCGACGCAAAACGGCTTCGTGCCGTATCTGCAGCAGCATCTATCCAGCCAATAACGGACTAACCTTCGGACGAACCTTCAGATCGCGGAGTGACGCGACATCATCCGTTCGAACGCATCGACGATACGCTGCACGTACGGATTCTTGTGGGCGACGGTGCCGGTTGCGCGCTCGAAGTGGGCCAGCATGGTCGCGTTCGCTTCGAAGACCAGCACCTGTCCGTCGGGCAGCACCGTGAAGTCGATTCCGCCGTAGTCGAGATCGAGCCGTCTGCCGATCGCCGCGATCGCACTCATGACGCGCTCGCCGAGTGCGACGTGCGGATTGTCGAGGAAGCGCCGCTCTTCCTCCAGCTTCCACGGATGCTGTTCCATGTCGGCGGAGTAGTAGTGCACCATCCAGTGCGGCGAAATCGCCAGATGGTACGGAAACGGCTCCCGGTCGACAAAAATGATCCGGTATTTGCGGTAGAAGCCGTCGGCGCTGCGATAGTCGCGAAACGCTGCGAGGTAGCAAACGTCGGTTTGTGCCGAGCGCCATGATTCGAGCGCGGTGGGACTCTCGCATAGCGTCAGCCCCTCGCCGCCGTGTGTCGCGGCAGGACGCGCGAGGACCGGAAAGTCGATGCTAGCCGCCGCGAGCAGCGCGTCAAGCGCATTGCGTGAAGCCGGTGCGGTTTCGCTGCGTACGCAAGGTGCCGCCTGCACGTCCGGCAATCCGTCGAACAGGCTCGCGGTACGATGCCGTTGGGTCCGAGCGATAGCGTCGGGCGGATTGAGCACGGGCCGCGCACAGCGCGAGACGAAGCGCGCGAGTCGTCCGGAGAGCGGGGCGGCGATATCCGCATCGCCGATCGCGTTGAACACGAGGTCGTAGGGCGGCAACTGCTGGTCTTCTGAGTCGGCGGCGTAGTCGATAGCGTATTTGATGCGGCAGCAGGTCGTGCTGGGCAGCAGAGCATCGAACGGCACATTGCCGGCGGTGTGTGCCGCGCAGAGGATCAGCACACGGCGCTGCCCGGCGCCGCGTCCCTCGATAAAGACACGCTGGATCCGGTAGGCACGTTCCCGATATGCGGCGGCTTCGCTCGCGCGTCCGCTGCCTGCGAGGATGGCGGCCAGATTCTGGCAAGCAACGGCGACATGCGGATCAAGCTTCAGAACGAGGCGGTACCAGTATTCGGCGATCTCATGATCGCTTTTCATGAAATATCCGGTCGCGACATCGCAGAGATTCGCGGCACTGGCGTTGGGTGCCGCAGCGGTGTAGGCGTCCAGCGTGTGGGCGGCGATCAGATGCGCGACCGCGGCCAGTTCGTCGCCGTCGGCGCGTCGCGCTTCAGCGAGCGCGCGGTGATGGGACGGATCGAGCGAGGCGCTGTCGTCGGCATACTCCGCTGACGTGCCCGGAGGCTGTGCCTTGCGGTCGGCTTCGTTGTCAGGATTCTGGATCACGGTCGCTCGGGATAACGGCAGGGCGACGCGCCGCTGCGCACTCGAAGCATAGCGGGCATGCATGCGATTCAGCTTACAGCGCCGCGGGTCCGCCACCCCCACCACATCACTACA
The DNA here is from genome assembly GCF_030464785.1 of Paraburkholderia sp. SEWSISQ10-3 4. Taxonomy (NCBI): domain Bacteria; kingdom Pseudomonadati; phylum Pseudomonadota; class Betaproteobacteria; order Burkholderiales; family Burkholderiaceae; genus Paraburkholderia; species Paraburkholderia sp. SEWSISQ10-3 4. The sequence goes on along the minus strand of NZ_JALPRI010000038.1, from coordinate 3,838 downwards.
GCAGCAGTTCGATCGAATGAAACAGGCGGCGCAGTTCAGGGTCTTGCGAGCGCGAGCCTTCGTCGACGACTTCGCGCAAACACTCCAGAAAACACGTGGCCGCCGGACTCGTCGGCGCGCCGCGGCGTGACGTGATACTGACGATGGTTTCATCCACCGTCTCGCGCAAGGGGAGCGCCCACAGGTTCTCCTTTGCGATGAGCACTTCGACGAGCGGCCACGGGAAAATGCTGACCATGTCCGTTCGTGCGAGCAGGCCGAGCACGACCGAGAGCGAGTGCGCAAGATGGATCGTGTGCGGCACCTTCATGCCGCGCTTGCGAAACAGATTGTCCGAGATCGACTCGCGGCTTGCCGGGTCCCAGTTCAGCACCCATTCGGCGTCTTCCAGTTCGAGCAGCGTGCGGCAACCCGCCTTGGGATGATCGCGCCGCGCGCACACCGCCGAATGCGTTGAAAACAGCGGTACGTTGTGAAACTCCGATTGCGGCGAAGCGGGCGGCGGACGGCCGATCGAGAAGTCGAGGCTGCCGTCACGCAGGCGTGGTTGCACGACGCCCAGCAGCCCCTCAAAAAATTCCAGTTGGACTTCCGGCATGTGCTGCCGGAACCGCTGCACTGTGGGCGGCAGAAAAGTCAGCGCCACCCACGGCGTGACGCCGATCGACAGTTTGCCGGCCGCCGCGCCGCGCATCGCCTCGATCTCTGCTTCCGCGCGCTGCAACTGGCCGAGCACCAGCCGCGCATGCACGACCAGCGCGCGGCCGAACTCCGTGAACGCGACCCCGCTCGCGCCGCGCACCAGCAATGGCGCTTGCAGATCGGCCTCCAGTTCGCGCATGGCCTTGGTCACGGCGGCCGGCGAAAGGTCGAGCGAACGGGCGGCAGCCCGGATACTGCCGGTATCCGCAATGGCCGCTAAGGTGCTGAGTTGATGCAGTTTCATCTGGAAAACCCGTACATGGGTGGCAACCACTGGTTGCTGGCGCAACGATTCTACGCCTGCCGCTGGAAAATCGGCGTGGTTATGCTCGGTTCACGCTTTCATCGACGGAGACAACATCGTGAACACCATGGCCATCCCGGCGGGCATCGCCGAACTCGAAGACGAAATGATCGCGCTGCGCCGCCGCATTCACGCGCAGCCCGAACTGGCTTACGAAGAGTTCGCCACTGGTGACCTTGTCGCCGAGCGCTTGCAGGAGTGGGGCTACACCGTGCATCGCGGGCTGGGTCAGACCGGTGTTGTAGGGCAACTGAATGTAGGCAGCGGCACGCGCAAACTCGGCCTGCGCGCCGACATGGACGCACTGCCGATTCACGAGACCACCGGCCTGCCGTACGCGAGCACCGTCCCCGGCAAGATGCACGCATGCGGCCATGACGGCCACACGGCGATCCTGCTGGCGGCCGCCAAGCATCTGGCGCAGGAAAAGAATTTCGACGGCACGTTGAACCTGATTTTCCAGCCCGCTGAAGAAGGTCAGGCCGGCGCGAAGAAAATGCTCGAAGACGGCCTGTTCGACAAATTCCCGTGCGACGCGGTCTTCGCGATGCACAACATGCCGGGCTTCCCTACCGGCAAGTTCGGCTTCCTGCCGGGCTCGTTCATGGCTTCGTCCGATACGGTGATCATCAAGGTGACCGGCCGCGGCGGTCATGGCGCGGTGCCGCACAAGGCGGTCGATCCCGTGGTGGTGTGCGCGCAGATCGTGCTGGCCTTGCAGTCGATCGTATCGCGCAACATTGCGCCGCTCGACATGGCGATCATCACCGTCGGCGCGATCCACGCCGGCGAAGCACCGAACGTGATTCCTGAAACCGCGGAGATGCGTCTGTCCGTGCGCGCGCTGAAGCCTGAGGTTCGCAACTATTTGCAGGAGCGCATCACGGCGGTCGCCTGCGGACAGGCGGCGGTGTTCGGCGCGCGTGCGCACGTCGACTATCAACGACGTTATCCGGTGCTCGTCAACGATGCGCAGATGACCGGTCTCGCACGGCAGGTCGCGCTCGACTGGCTCGGCGAAGACGGCTTGATCGCCGACATGCAACCGTTGACCGGCAGTGAAGACTTCGCGTTCCTGCTGGAGCGTTGCCCTGGCAGCTACCTGATCATCGGCAATGGCGACGGCGAGGGCGGTTGCATGGTCCACAACCCGGGCTATGACTTCAATGACGACTGCCTCGCTACCGGCGCGGCGTATTGGGTGCGGCTTGCGCAGACGTTCCTCGTCTGAGGCAGGCGGCATCGCGTTGAACTGAGGCCATGCAAGGCTCCGAGGGTCACGAAGACCCGCGGGGCCATCAAGGCCGTGTTGGAGCCAGTCAGACCGTCCATTGCTTTCAGGCGCACAAGGCCGCAGGTCCGCGCATTGGCAGGAAGGACACCATGGAGAGACAGATGGACATTTCCGCTACACCGCAACCCGCAGGCACCGACGCTGTGAACCTCGGTGACGCATCGGCTACGCCGCCGGCCAAACGCACGAGTCACGCCAAGGCGATTGCTGCGATCACGCTTGGCAACGGCCTCGAGTTTTTCGATTTCACGATCTACAGTTTCTTCGCGACGATCATCGGCAAGCTGTATTTCCCGGTGGAAGGGCAGCTTGCGCAACTGATGCTGGCGGTCGGCACGTTCGGCGTGGGATTCATCATGCGTCCGGTGGGCGGCATTGTGCTCGGCGCCTATGCCGACCGCGCCGGCCGCAAGGCCGCGATGAGTCTCACACTGTGGCTGATGACACTCGGCTCGGCGATCATCGCGTTCGCACCGACGTACGCGGCGATCGGCATCGCCGCGCCGCTACTGGTGATCCTTGCGCGCTTGATTCAGGGCTTCGCGCTGGGCGGCGAGATTGGTGCATCGACATCGTTGTTGCTTGAATATGGCAGCGATAAGACGCGGGGGTTCTACGGAAGCTGGCAGTTCGTGAGCCAAGGCTTGAACACGGTTTGTGGCTCGCTGCTGGGTGTTGCGTTGGCGGCGGCGCTGTCCACTGCTGCGTTGGAGAGCTGGGGCTGGCGTGTGCCGTTTGTGATCGGCATGGCGATGGGTCCGATTGGCATTTACATCCGGCGGCATCTGGACGAAACCTTGCCGGGCGTGGAAGACGGTACGGTTTCTGCGGCCCAGGCGCCTGATGCGCAGCCGGTTCGCAAGTTGTTCCGCGAGCATTCGCGCGTGATCACGACGGGTGTGTTGACGACGATTGGCGGCACGGCCGCGAACTACATCGTGCTGTTTTATCTGTCGACCTACGCGATTCGGATTTTGCATTTCCCGATGTCGTCGGCGTTGTGGGCCGCTTGGACTGCGGCGATTGTGACGGTGATTTGCTCGCCATTTGCGGGATCGTTATCTGATCGCGTGGGGCGCAAACGCGTTTTGTGGATTTCGCGGGTGATGTTGATTGTTGCCGTGTATCCGGCCTTCATGATTATTAATGCTTTGCCCACGGTGCCGGTTTTGTTGTCTGTTGTTGCTGTGCTGGCTGTGTTTGTCGCGTTTACCGCGGTGCCTAATATCGTCATGTTGCCGGAGATGTTTCCGCGCGAGATTCGCGCTACGGGGATGTCGATTGTTTATTGTTTAGGGGTTTCGATTTTTGGTGGGTTTGCGCAGTTTTTTGCTACCTGGTTGATTCAGGTGTCGGGGAGTAATTTGGCGCCTGCCTGGTATTTGATTGGGTGTGGGGTGGTGTCGTTGTTGCCGTTGCCGTTTATGAGGGAGACTGCAGGTAGGGCTATAGATTGATGGTTTTTTTGCCTACGCGGCGCTTATTGTCTGTGTTCTTAGGGCTTTGGCCTTTCCTTGAATTGTTAGTGGTCTATTAGC
>NZ_JALPRI010000037.1:0-45875 GCF_030464785.1 Paraburkholderia sp. SEWSISQ10-3 4 | reverse complement strand
GGGGCAACGCTAATAGACCACTAACAAAACAAGGAAAGGCACCAAAGCCAGATCAAGGAAAGGCCAAAGCCCCAAGAACACGGACAATAAGCGCCGAGTAGGCAATCCCCCGCCCGAACGGGCTTAAGCAAACGTATCGACCAACCCAACAGTCCGCCGAACGGCAACATTAGCAACACTAGAGTCAGAATCCGAACCAGCAGCGCCGCCTGCATAACCCCCAGCACCGCGCGCCCCAGAGCGCCCCGAATCTGCGCTCTGCTGCTGCCCGCCCTGCCGGGCAAACCCATCGCTAACACTAGCGCTCCCCAACCCGATACCGTTGGACTCCATCGCCTCGCGAAGCTTCGGCAACGCCGCCTCGACGGCCTCACGAACCTGCTGGTGCTGCGAAACAAACAACGCATGTGCATGGTTATCGGCAACCTGCAACACAACCTGTAGCGGCCCCAGATCCTTCGGATTCAAAGTCAGCTCAGCACTCTGCGAATGTGCATTCGACAAAAACACCACCTTCTGACTCAATGCATCTTCCCAATCCGTCGTGCCCACCTGCGGTGACAACGTATTCGCCGCTTCGGCAGCACCGGCACTACCCGTCGTCTGCACGGCCGCCGTCGTACTCGCGGCGCTCGCCGCTGCCTGGCCCGCCGCCAGCGCCGCCGTCGCGGCATCGGACGCACTCTTGAAGGACGCCAGATCGTCAGCTTGCGCACCGCCGGCCGCAGCCGTCGCGCTCAGCGCGTCAGCCGCTGCCTTTGCTGCCGTCGAGGGATCCGCCATCGTTGTGGCCGCCGTCGTCAATGCAGTCTTGCTCGCGTTCGATCCCTTGCCGTCGCCGAACAAACCGGCCGCCAGTGTCTTGCCATCCGCCGTTCCGTTGAGTCCGTTGCTCGCGTCAGCACCCAAACCGTTCGCCGCCGTTGCCGCATTCGCCGCCGCGCCGCTCGCCAGTGCCTGCTGCGGAACCACGCCCTGGCCGCTCGCCAGCGCGGCAAGCGCCGCCTGCAAGGCGTCCTGCGCTGACTTCGAATCGGTCGCGCTCGTCTTTTTGCCCGTGGTGGTGCCCGTCGTCGGGTCCGTGCCCGTGCCGGGCAGCGTGGTCGCGGCGTCAGTCAGCGCCGTGGCGGGATCTGCGGTCGTCGGGTCGGTCGCGCTATTCGCGTTGGCCTGCGCTTGAGCCTGTGCCTGGGCAGCCGCAGCCGCTGCTGCCGTGGCGGCGTCGGTCTGCGTGGTCGTGTTGCCGGATTTCGCCGGCGTCGTGTTGGTCTGGTCGGTCGAGCTCTGCTGCGTATTGGCAGACGAAGTGGACGATGAACCCGACGATGAGCTGGATGAGGAAGCGCTCGTCGAGCTGCTGTTGTCCGTATTGCTGCTCGCGGCATCCTGGCTCTTCGTCGACGGATCGGGCGGCGGTGGTGCGTCATGCACGCTCGACGAATCTGCCGAAGACGACGAATCGGACGCCGACGAAGAGGGCGGCGGAGAGAACGACGGAGCCGGCGGCGTGCTTGCGATCTGCGCGGCCGCGCTGTTTTGCAGGTCGATGCTCTGCTGCAAGGTTTGCGAGAACGGCTTGGCGTTCGCCGCAGCGGCCATCGCCGCGTTGGTGGATGTGCTGCTGGCCGAGCCGAGCAGTGAGCCGATCTGTGAAAGAAGCGACATAGGGAATCCTGTCAATCCGTCAAACGGGGTGTTCAGTCAATCGAGGCGGTGCCCGGGCGCGTTAGGCGCCCTCGACACGCATCCTCAGAATGCGGGCGGCGTGTTCGTCTGCATCGCGCTGGTCGCGCCGCGCCATGGTTTTTGCTTCTGCGGCTTCGCCGCGCGCCTGCAGCACTTCATACGAGCCGAGCTTCTGCTTCTGGCGTTGCCAGTCGGGCTTGGCCGCCTCGACGCGCGCATTGGCCGTCACCAGCAGATTGCGCTGCTGTTCGATGGCGGCGTCGAGTGTGTCAATAAATGCCTGGAAATTGCGCATGTTGCCGGCGGGCATGCCAGTCTGAGCGGTCGCCGTGAAACGCGCGTGATATTCGTCGCGGTACTGCACGAGCGAGTCGAGCTGCGACTGCACGTCGTTGCGTTCGCGCTGCGCGCGGCCTAGACGTTGTGCGGCGGCGTCGACATCGTCCTGGGCGAGGCCGATGAGCGTCTTGATCGGAAAGTGTTTCGCCATCGTCAGCCTCCTTGGGCAAACAGAGCGTCCAGCATCTCGAGACTTGGTTCAAAGTTCGCGCATTCGCGAAAACCCTGCTGCAAAAACGCTTCCATCCGCGGATACAGCGCAATCGCCCGGTCCAGCAGCGCGTCGCGCCCGCTCGAATAGGCGCCGACGTTGATCAGATCGCGGTTGCGCTGATAGCGCGACAGCATCTGCTTGAACATACGCGTCTTCTCGAGATGGTTATCGTCGATCAGCGCGGTCATTGCCCGGCTAATCGAGGCTTCGATGTCGATCGCCGGATAGTGGCCGGCCTCGGCGAGCGAGCGCGACAGCACGATGTGGCCGTCGAGAATCGCGCGCGCGGAGTCGGCAATCGGGTCCTGCTGGTCGTCGCCTTCGGTCAGCACGGTGTAGAACGCGGTGATCGAACCGCCGCCCGCCGGGCCGTTGCCGGTCCGTTCGACGAGCGCCGGCAGTTTGGCGAACACCGAAGGCGGATACCCCTTGGTGGCGGGCGGCTCGCCCACGGCGAGCGCGATCTCGCGCTGCGCCATCGCGTAGCGGGTCAGCGAATCCATCAGCAGCAGCACGTGCTTGCCCTGGTCGCGGAAATATTCGGCGAGCGAGGTCGAGTACGACGCAGCCTGCATCCGCAGGAGCGGCGAGACGTCGGCGGGCGCGGCGATCACCACCGAGCGCGCGAGGCCTTCCTCGCCGAGAATCTGTTCGATGAATTCCTTCACTTCGCGGCCGCGTTCGCCGATCAGGCCGATCACGATCACCTCCGCGCTGGTGTAGCGCGCCATCGTGCCGAGCAGCACCGATTTACCGACGCCCGAACCGGCGAACAGGCCCATGCGCTGGCCGCGGCCCACGGTCAGGAGTGCGTTGATCGCGCGCACGCCGACGTCGAGCACCTTGTGAATCGGCTCGCGGTTCAGCGGGTTGATGACCGGTGAGGAGAGCGGCGCATCGGCATGCGCGCCGAGTGGGCCGAGGCCGTCGAGCGGGCGGCCCGATGCATCCAGCACGCGGCCGAGCAGTTCCCAGCCGACCGGCAGGCGCTTCGCGCCCGCCATCGGATCGGCGATCGGCGCGCTTTCGAGCGGATACACGCGTGCGCCGGGCAAGAGGCCGATCACTTCGGTGGTCGGCATCAGAAACAGTTTGTCGCCTGAGAAGCCGACCACTTCGGCTTCGGCCATCGCCAGCGAACTGCCGAATGGCAGCTCGATCATCACTTCGGCGCCCACCGACAGGCGCAGACCGACCGCTTCGAGCACCAGGCCGGCGGCGCGCGTCAAACGTCCGCAGGCGCGCATCGGCTTGGCGATTGCGTTGCGGGCGCGTAGCGCGTCGAGCCGGCCGCGCCAGGCTTGCATGTGCGGATTGCTGTCGAGGGCGGGATCGTACGGGGCAGGGGCGGGAGGGGGTGAAACGGGACTCGAAGAAACGGCGGATTCGCGGCTCGCCGCCGCGCCCTTCGCAGGGTGCCCGGCGTTAGGGTGCCCGTGAGCGGGATCGCGTAGCGCGGCGTCGATGGCCGCGACGGCAGCCGCAGCGGGCGTCACCGTGGCCGGTACATCCGCCAGCGCCTCGGCGCCGAACGACGCCAGCGCCAACTCACGTTCGAGCGGTGTCAGATCGCTGGCGCGGATCTCTTCGAGTGTCGGCTTCACCATGTGCTCACCTTGCCGAGTGCGGCGGCGACGCGCTCCCAGCGCGTGTCGATGCCGGCGTCGACTTCACCGGTGCCGGCTTGCGCGCGGCAGCCGCCGCGTTCGACCGACGGATCGGTACGCACGGTCCAGCCACGCGTTTGCAGTTCTTCCATCAGATAGGCTTCGACGACCGGCAGGTCGGCGGGGCTGACGATCAGCGCCGGCGCGCCGACCAGTGCCGGTTCGGTGGCCAGCACCTCGCGGGCGGCGGCAATCAGCGCGGTCGGATCGTGCTGCACATGCTGGCGCACCACCTGTTGGGCGATGTCGAGCGCCAATGCGACCAGCGTTTCCGAGATCGCGCCTTGCGTGCCGTCGAGCGCTGCCTTGAAGGTTTCGGCGAGCGCGGCGAGGCGTGCCGCTTCTTCACGTGCTTCGCTTTGACCCTGCTCGAAACCCTGTGCGTGGCCTTGCTCATAACCGGCCTGATAGCCGAGCGCCTGCCCGGCCACGTGACCCGTCGCGATGCCCTGTGCATGCGCGGCGTCGCGCAGACGTTCGAGTTCGGCTTCGAACGCACCGTCGTCGACTTCGGGTGCGGGCGGCGCCGGCGGCACCGGATCGAACGAGGCCATCTCCCAGCGCTGGTAGGCCGAGAGGCGCTCCTTCGCTGCGGAGTTCTGATCAGACATACGCATCTTCCGCCTTGCCGCCTAGAACGATCTGGCCGCTTTCCGCCAGATTGCGCACGATCTGCAGGATGCGGCGTTGCTGCGTCTCGACTTCGGAGACGCGGACCGGGCCGCGCGCATCGAGGTCTTCGGCGAGCAGTTCGGCAGCACGCTGCGACATGTTCGACAGGAACTTCTGGCGCAGCGCGGGCGGCGCGCCCTTCAGCGAGATGATCAACGCCTCGGACTCGACTTCCTTCAGCAACAGCTGGATCGCGCGGTCTTCCAGATCGAGCAGGTTCTCGAACACAAACATCTGATCAATGATCTTCTGCGCGAGTTCCGCGTCGTATTGACGAACATTCTCGATGACGCCTTCTTCATGGTTGCTCGACATGAAGTTGAGAATTTCGGCCGCCGTGCGGATGCCGCCCATCGGGCTGCGCTTGAGGTTGTCGCTGCCGGACAGGAGGCCCGTCAGCACGTCGTCGAGTTCGCGCAGCGCGGCCGGCTGGATGCCGTCGAGCGTGGCGATCCGCAGCAGCACGTCGTTACGCAGCCGCTCGGTGAAGCAGGCGACGATTTCCGAAGCCTGATCGCGGTCCAGGTGAACGAGGATGGTCGCGATGATCTGCGGGTGCTCGTTCTTGATCAGTTCGGCCACCGCCGCGGAGTCCATCCACTTGAGGCCTTCGATACCGCTGGTATCGCTGCCCTGCAGAATCCGGTCGATGATCGCACCGGCCTTGTCGTCGCCGAGCGCCTTGGTCAGCACCGAACGGATGTAGTCGCTCGAATCGAGCGAGAGAGCGGTGTGCTTCTCGGCCTCGCGCACGAACTCCTGCAGGACCTCGTCGATCTGCTCGCGCGTGATGTTCTTCAGCGCGGCCATTGTCACGCCAATCTTCTGGACCTCACGCGGCCCGAGGAATTTGAACACCTGCGCGGCTTCTTCCTCGCCGATCGACATCAGCAGGAGCGCGCTCTTCATTACGCCTTCAGCGCTCATCGGACACCCAGTTTTTCACGACGGTTGCAACAATCTTCGGATCCTGGCGCGCGATGTTGCGCGCGAATTCCAGATTCCGTTCGTATTTGTGTTTCGAGTTTTCCAGCGCGAGCAATTCGTTGTCGCTTTCCAGTTCGGCGACGGTCGGCGCACCCGCACGCTCGGCGGCGGGGATGCCGTCCAGCAGCACCGGCTCGTCCGGCGACGGCAGCGCCGCGGCGGCAACCGGCTCCGGCGGCGGGAAAGCGCGGCGCAGCGCCGGCTTCACCATCACGAAGTAGAGGAACAGGGCGACTGCGGCGATGCCGAGGTAGGTCGCGATCTGCTTGGCAAGCGCGATCATGTCCGGCGTGCGCCACCACGGCAGATCGGCGTCCGGGTCGACGTCGGCGGTGAACGGGCTGTTGACCAGGTTGACGGAGTCGCCGCGCGCCTGATCGAAGCCCATCGCGTCTTTCACCAGCTGAGTGACCTGCGCGAGCTTGTCGGCAGTGACCGGTTGCATCGTCGCGTGGCCCTTGGCGTCCACCACCCGCAGATAGTTGACCACCACCGCCACCGACAGACGCTTGATGCCGCCCATCGGCTGCTCCAGATGCTGCACGGTCTTGTTCAGTTCGTAGTTGGTGGTCGAATCCTTGCGGTCGCTGACCGGCGTCGTGGTCACGCCGCTCGCGCCGTTGCTCGCCGTGATCGGCGCGGAGGCCGGTTGCGGCGGCTGGTTCGACAGCGCGCCCGGCACGCCGGAGGCCCCGGCTTGCGACATTTCGGTCGCGGTGCTCGTTTGCTGGCTGCGGATCGCCGACTGCTGCGGGTTGCCGTTCGGGCCGTAGTTTTCCGAGGTCTGCTCGGTGTGCGAGAAGTCGATGTCGGCGCTGACCTGCGAGTGCGCGTTGCCGGAACCGAACAGGGGCGACAGGATCGCGTCGATGCGTTGCTGCGTGTTGCGCTCGATCTGCTGGCGGTACTTGAGTTGCGAGGCGTCCAGACCGCTGCCGGTGGACGGCTGCGTGAGCAGGTTGCCGTCCTGGTCGAGGATGGTCACGCCCTTCACCGGCATATCCGGCACCGCCGAGGACACCATATGGGTGATCGCCAGCACCTGGCCTTCGTCGAGTGCGCGGCCCGGGTAGAGGTTGACCAGCACGGAAGCCGACGGCGCTTCCTTGTCGCGCACGAACACGGAAGGCTTCGGAATGGCCAGATGCACACGCGCCGACTTCACCGAGGAAATCGACTCGACCGTGCGTTCCAGTTCACCTTCGAGCGAACGCTGGTAATTGATCTGCTCGGCGAACTGGCTGATGCCGAACTTCTGGTTGTCCATCAGTTCGAAGCCGACCGAGCCGCTCTTGGGCAGGCCCTGCGAAGCCAGACGCAGACGCATTTCATGCACCTGCTCGGCCGGCACGAGGATCGCACCGCCGGCGTCGGAGAACTTATAGGGGATGTTGGCCGCCTGCAGCGCGGTGATGATGGCGCCGCCGTCGCGGTCCGACAGGTTGCTGTAGAGCACCTTGTAGTCCGGTGCGCGCGACCACAGGAACAGACCCGCGACGATAGCGACCAGCAGCGCGACCGCGAAAATCAGCGGCGCGCGCGGGTTGCCGCGCATTTGCGCGAGGCCTGACAGACGCTGGCCGAAGTTGCCGCCCAGGTTGCCCCCAAGGCCGCCGAGGTCCGCGGCACCGCCGGCCTGGCCGGTGCCGGCAGCACCGGCGCCGGGCTGCGCGCCGGCGAGGCCCATGCGGGCGTCGGGGTTGATCAAAGAGTTGGCTGACGAATCCATGCGTCGGGTATCTCCGGGATGCCTTTGCGTTCTGCCGCTTCTGCGCGCCGAGGGTCGGCGGGCGTGCGGACAGAGACTTTCACCATTGAAATTATCCGCAGCGCGGCTCAACCCGATTGCTTGAATAGAGCCGGGTTTCCCCCCTAGTTTCGGGGCTTTCCCGGATGACCCACTGCTATGCTTTCGTTCAGATCGGTACGGTTTCTGGCATCCCGGTCGTCAATCCCTGGAGAGAACATGACTTTGCCCGTGAACGCGCTCTCGTCGGCGCTGCAACAGATGCAGTCGATGGCGGCGCAAGCGGCCGGCGGCAACACCCCGGTGGCCGAGCAGTCCGGCGCGGCGACGGCCGGCGGTTTCGCCTCGGCGCTGAAGGCCTCGTTGGACAAGATCAGCGGCGATCAGACCAAGGCGGCCGGCGAATCGCAGGCGTTCGAGCTCGGCGCGTCGAATGTCTCGCTGAACGACGTGATGGTCGACTCGCAGAAGGCCAACATCGGCTTCCAGTTCGGTCTGCAGGTGCGCAACAAACTGGTGTCGGCCTATAACGACATCATGCAGATGTCGGTGTAAGTGCGGCTCGGGCGGCAGGGCTGTTCCGCCCGCCCGAACGCATGCGCCCAGATGCAACGCTGTGTGGTTTCACGGCAGGACAGCCGGCCCGGCGCGCCCACGAGGCGCTTCGTGGCGGGCGGCCTTGCCACGCTCAGCGCGATATCGCCCCTTTCGGCCCCTTAATCCCCCTTACAACGGCCTAAAGCTTTCCCGCTGCCTATCCGATAACCAGATACAGGCAGAAATCCGGGTGCGGCAACGTGCACGGATGGGGTGCCGCGACCAACCGAAGTGCAAGAGAGGAGGAGCGCCGATGTTTTCCCCAGGACACTCTGGAGCCAATGCGTACGCGCGCGTCGGCGTCGAGACAGGGGTGATGGGCGCGAGTCCGCATCGTCTGATCGTGATGTTGTATCAGGGCGCCCGGCAGGCGATTGCGCAAGCGCGCATGCATGTGCAGCAAGGCAATGTGTCGGCGCGTGGTGAGGCGATCGGCAAGGCGATTCAGATCGTCGAAAGCGGGCTGCAACTATCGCTGAACCTTGAGGTGGGCGGCGAGATTGCAGAGCGGTTGGACGCGCTATATAGCTATATGTCGCGCCGGCTGCTCGAAGCCAATATAAAACAGAGCGAGGCGATGCTGGTCGAAGTCGACGGCCTGCTGGCGACACTCGAAGAGGCATGGATCGGGATCGCCCCGGAGATCGCGCGGATGGCAGCCCAGCCGGCCGCGGAAAGCATGAGATGACATCGAACGCAGAATATTTCGCCCGCTACGAGGCGATTGCAGCGATTTCCCGCCGCATGCTGACAGCTGCCCGGCGAGCCCTGTGGAATGATCTGGTCCACTTGCAGGAGGAATATCGGAATCTGGTGGACGCGTTGAAAGACGCGGAAGCCGGGGTCAGACTGGACGATGCGGAGCGCCTGCGCAAATACGCGCTGATCCGTCAGATTCTGGCCGACGACGCTGCGATCCGCGATCTGGCGAATCCGCGTATGGCCAATCTGTCGGCGCTGTTCGCCGGACGGCCGACTCGTGTGCTCAAGGAACTGTACGGGGCACGCTGAGTTTGCCCGCGAGCAAGGCGCTGCTTGAGTCCGCCTGACTGGATTTGAGCGCGTTGCTGCCAATGTGACCAAGGAATCGGTATGAACGGAATCGACGCGGTCGTCACTTCGCTGCTCGCGAACCGGGTCGACAGTCTGCTCAATCTCGCGCCGGGTAGTGCGACCGCCTCGCAGACCGGTGCGGCGGGCGTCGATACCGAGATTCTCAATACCACCCCCATCGCGCCCCCCGCGCCAGCGCCGGCTTCCGCGCAAACCGCGCTGTCTGCCGTTGCGCTCACGCTTAATGCGATTGTGAATTCCGGCGGCGAGGCGACTCCGGCGGTGCTCGGCCAGTTGCCGATCTGGCCGGCCGCGCCGGCGCTCGACGTCGAAGGCGACGGCTTGTCGCTCTTCGATACGACAGCCACGCCTGCTGCTTCATCTGCCAATCCGAATACCGCTGCTACCACCGGTACCGCCGGTACCGCGGCCACCGCCAATGTGGCGGCGGCTCAGGTGCCGGTCGCCGCGCTCGCGGCCGCACTTCAACAGACGGTCGGCGATAGCGGCCTGTTCTACGAATCCCATCTCGCGCAATGGCTGGCCGGGCAGCGGCCGCCCGCGGCCCTCGCCAGCGAGGCGCAAAACAAGCTGGTGGCCGCCGCCGCGCAATTGCCGCTCGACTGGGCGAGCGACGCCGATCCGGCTTCTTCCTCGAACACGACAACCCGGCAGGGCACGGGCGCCGCGCCCAACGGTCCGGGCAACGGCGCGCCGGAAGGCAACGCGGCCGCCCGCGCGATGCCGTCGATCCAGACCGCGCAGGCCGCGCGCTTCGTGGCCGGCGAGGTGCTGGCAAGTTCTCTGTCCGACCTGAACGGCCAGCCGGCGCACGCGAGCGCGCACAGCGCCGCGGCGCAGCTGGCCGACGACGGGTCGTCGCAAAGCTCGCAATCGATGGCGGCCGCGGTTCATCCCGCGACCGTTCCTCTGGTGCGTCAGCAGCTCGATCTGCTTGCTACCGGGCAGTTTCGCTGGACCGGCGAAGCGTGGCCTGGCGCCAAGCTCGACTGGACCATCGAACAGGAAGGCGACGAATGGGACCGCAGCGGCGGCGGCACGGCGAGCGAGGACGGCCAGCCGTGGCGTACGCGGCTGACGCTGTCGCTGCCCACGCTCGGCACTGTGGATGCGGACCTGACGCTGACCGGCATGCGGCTGGTCGCGCGCGTGCAGGCGAGTCCTGCCGGCGCGGCGCGGCTGGCGGCGCAGGGTGAGAACTTTCGTCAGCGGCTCGCGGCAGCGGGTATCGAACTGAACGGATTGACGATTCGCGAGATCGGCGGCGGCATACCAGCTACCGCGGCGGGTGCTGCTGGTGCGTCGGCGGCCGGGCAGGCAGCGGCGTCTGCTTATGCGCGTTCGGCGTCGGCTGCCGCAGCGGCCGCAGCGACCGACAAAGTGTCGGCGGGGCGCCGCACGGCGCGTGCCGCACGCCCGGGAGCCGCGCCGGTCGACGATTTCGATTGGGATATGTGATGAGCCGCAAACATCGCCGCAGTGCGGCCGCGCTCGTCTACGACGCACAAGGCAACGATCCCGCACCACGCGTGATCGCCAAGGGCTACGGCATGCTGGCCGAGATGATCGTGCAGCGCGCCAAGGAAGCCGGCCTGTATGTGCACGAGGCGCCGGAAATGGTCTCGTTGCTGATGCAGGTCGACCTCGATACACGGATTCCGCCGCAGCTTTATCAGGCGGTGGCCGAGTTGCTCGCGTGGCTGCATCGGCTGGAAAGCGGGGCCGAGCATGCGCCCGAGAGCGGCGTGGCCGCCGCGCAGGACGTCACGGATGTCGTCGCTACGGATATTGCGGACGCTTCGGGTGGGGCGCCCAGGCGCTGAGTGCTGAACGCGGGCCGCTTACTTCGCGGCCGTCGTCGCAGTACGCTGCCCCACGGATGGCCGTCCCGTCAAAACCTCATCATCAGCTTCAGCAGCGCATTCACCCGCTTGCCGTACGGCGGCGAGATCCATCCGCGCGCGTTCAGCCGCGCCTGCGTCAGCACCGGCTTCATCTTCGAGAAGGTCACGAAGCCTTCGTAACCGTGATACGCACCCATGCCGCTCGCACCGACGCCGCCGAACGGCAGGCTTTCGCACGCCAGATGCATCAGCGTTTCGTTGATCGCCATGCCGCCCGCGATGGTGTCGCGCGTGACGCGGTCGATGGTCGCACTGTCGTCGGCGTAGAGGTACAGCGCGAGCGGGCGGGGACGCGTGTTGATCCACGTGATCGCATCGTCGAGCGTGTCATAGGGGATGATCGGCAACAGCGGGCCGAAAATCTCCTCCTGCATCAGCGCGCTTTCATCCGGCGCATTCGTCACGGCGATCAGCGGAAAGCGGCGGCTTGCCTCATCGGGCGTGCTGTCGGTGAGCGTGTGCAGTTGCGCGCCGGCGGCCTGCGCTTCGTCGGCGAGACGTTGCAGCCGAGCGAAATGCCGCTCCGAGATGATCGATGTGTAGTCGAGGTTGCGCGCAAAGTCGGGGTACATCGTCGCCATCCGCGCGCGTGCCCGTTCGATGAACGCCTGCTCCTTGCCGCGCGGCACCAGCACATAGTCCGGCGCGACGCAGGTCTGGCCTGCGTTGAGCGTCTTGCCGGCGACGAGGTTATCCACGGCGTTGTCGAAGCGTGCGTGCTGACCGATGATCGCCGGCGACTTGCCGCCGAGTTCGAGCGTGACCGGTGTGAGATGTTCGGCGGCGGCGCGCATCACTTCATGGCCGACCTTGGTCGAGCCGGTGAATAGCAGATGGTCGAACGGTTGCGCGCTAAACGCGGCGGCCAATGCAGCATCGCCGTTCACTACGGCGACGTGGTCGCGCGGGAAGGTCTGACCGATCAGCTGTTCGAATAGCGCCGAGGTGCGCGGCGTCAACTCGGACATCTTGATGATGGCGCGGTTGCCGGCCGTCAGTGCGCTGATCAGCGGGCCGACTGCGAGCAGCACCGGATAATTCCACGGCACGATGATGCCGACCACGCCGAGCGGTTGCGGCACCACTTTCGCGCGCGCCGGCATCAGCCATTTGTTGGTGCTGCGACGTTGCGCTTTCATCCACCGTTTGCCGTGTCTGAGCGCGGCGTCGATCTCACCCTTGATCAGCAGGAATTCGGCGAGCAGCACTTCCTGTTTCGCGCGATTGCCGAAGTCGGCGTTCATCGCGGCGGCGAGTGCGTCGCGGTTGTCGAGCATGACTTTGCGCAGCGCTTTCAGATGGCCGGCGCGCGCATCCCATGACGGATACGGCGCGCGCAAATACGCATGGCGTTGATCGCGCAGCAGCGCTTCGAGCGCGACGACTTCTGGCAAATCGTTCTTCATGTGTGTCCACTCCCTGATGGATAACGTGCGCGTTGGGTCGCGCTTATTGGTGTGTTGTGCTGTTCAAGCGGGAAATGCCCGCTCGATGATCGCGGCGTGATCGAACGTCGCCGGCAGCGTGCCGTACACGCGGCCGCTCTCGCCGCAGCCGTCGGCGAGACGCGTTGCGATGAAGGCGTCGGCGACTTCCGGCGGCGCGTGCTTCACCAGCAAGGTGGCCTGCGCGATCAGCACGATCTGCTGCGCGATCCGTCGCGCGGAGGCTTCGCGATGTTCGGCGGGCCCGTTGAGCGTGGCGGCGAGCTTGCCGAGCGCGGCGCTCAGAGCCGGGTGCCCTTGCGCATCCGCTTGCCACGCTGCGAACAGAGCCGGGTGCCCTTGCGCATCCGCTTGCCACGCTGCGAACAGGGCCTGCGCCGCTTCGGGCTCGCGTTCCATGGCGCGCAGCACGTCGAGGCACATCACGTTGCCCGAGCCTTCCCAGATCGAATTCACGGGCGCTTCACGATAGAAGCGCGCCATCGGACCGGTTTCGACATAACCGTTGCCGCCCCACACTTCCATCGCCTCGCCGGTGAATTCCAGCGCGCGCTTGCAGACCCAGTACTTCGCCGCCGGCGTGACGATCCGGCGCCACGCGCGCTCGGCGGGCGCGGTCGACGATGCATCCGTCGACGCTTCGAAAGCGCGTGCTAGTCGCATGAACAGCACCGTCGCGGCTTCCGATTCCAGCGCCAGGTCGGCGAGCACATTGCGCATCAGCGGCTGATCGGCCAGTTGCCGGCCGAAGGCGCTGCGATGCCGTGCATGGTGGATCGCCTGCACCAGCGCCGCACGCATCAGGGCCGCGCTGCCGATCACGCAATCGAGCCGCGTGTAGTTCGCCATTTCGATGATGGTCGGCACGCCGCGGCCTTCGTCGCCGATCATGATGCCGAACGCGTCGAAGAATTCGACTTCGCTGCTGGCGTTCGAGCGGTTGCCGAGCTTGTCTTTCAGGCGCTGGATCTGCACGGCGTTCTTACTGCCGTCCGGCGCGAAACGCGGCACGTAGAAACACGACAGGCCTTCGTGATCGTCGGTGCGGGCGAGTACCAGATGCGCGTCGCATTGCGGCGCGGAGAAAAACCATTTGTGGCCGACAAGGCGATATTCGGCGCCACGGCCGCTGCCGCGCGTGGCATAGGCACGGGTCTGGTTGCTGCGCACGTCCGAGCCGCCTTGTTTCTCGGTCATGCCCATGCCGATCATCGCCGAGGTTTTTTGCGTGAGCGGCACGTCGCGTGGATCGTGTTCGCGGGCGTAGAGCTTGTCGCGCAGTGTCTCGAACAAAGCCGGTTCGCGTTGCAATACCGGAATGCTCGCGAAGGTCATCGTCAGCGGGCAGAGGGAGCCGGATTCGAGTTGTGCGTGCAGGAAGTAGCCGGCGCAACGCGCGACCATGGCGCCGCTCTGCGGGTCCGAAAACGGCAACGCGTGCAGGCCTTCGCCGCGCAACAGCGACAGCAGCGTGTGCCACGAAGGGTGAAACTCCAGTGCGTCGATGCGTTCGCCGCGCGGGCTGTGCGTGACAAGTTCGGGCGTGTGGCGGTTCGCCAGTTCGGCAAGCGCGAGTGTCTCCGGCGTGGTGAGCGCTGCGCCGTGCCGTAGCAGCGCCTCGCGATGCCACGCGGCGCCGTCGCGTTCGAGGGCGGCGGACAACGCCACGTCGCTCGCAAACAGGTTGTAATCCGTGAGCGGAGGCGCCTGATTTGTCACGTCGTGAGTGTGGCCGAAGCTGTGCCGTTCCATCTGCTGTCTCCGTTCGCCGGATGTCCGCCGATCGTTGATCGACGCTGTGCTGTTTTATCGTGGCGTGTCGTACCGCACGCTTTGAGGACGGCGCACCGGGCGCCGTGTTTGAATGCCCTGCGCGGCGGCCTGACGGGCGCACGCGCGCCTTTCATCATAGGGTCGCGGGAGGGCTTTCGTTTAGAGGGATCGCTCTGACACGAACCCGCCGTCGCAACCGAACGCTCCCTACAATGCCGATAAAACACACGTAGACAAGTGTGTACTAGACAGGGTTCGCGAGCAACGCGGCCCCAATTGGAGGAGCGGATGCAATACGACTACATCATCGTCGGTGCGGGCTCAGGCGGCTGCTCGCTCGCGAGCCGTCTGGCGGATAGCTGCCCGGACGCCACGATTGCCCTGATCGAAGCCGGTCCGCATACGGACCGCAATCTGTTCGTGAACATGCCGGTGGGGGTGGCGGCCGTCGTGCCGCACAAACTCAAAACCAACTACGGCTATCTGACGACGCCTCAGCCGGGGCTCGCCGGCCGCCAGGGCTATCAGCCGCGTGGGCGCGGCTTCGGCGGATCGAGCGCGATCAACGCGATGATCTACACGCGCGGCCATCCGCTCGATTACGACGAATGGGCGCAGCTCGGCTGCGAAGGCTGGTCGTGGGCCGACGTGCTGCCGTATTTTCGGCGCGCGGAGGGCAACGAGCGCGGCGCCGACGCATGGCATGGCGCGGACGGCCCGCTGACGGTGTCCGATCTGCGCTATCGCAATCCGTTTTCGAAGCGTTTCGTGCAGGCCGCGATCGAAGCCGGTTACAAATCGAACAGCGACTTCAACGGCGCGGACCAGGAAGGCATCGGCTTCTATCAGGTGACGCAGCGCGACGGACGGCGCTGCAGTGTTGCGCGCGCCTATATCTATGACCGCGCGCGCCCCAATCTGCACACGATCGCCGATGCGACGGTGCTGCGCGTGACCTTCGACGGCAAGCGCGCGAGCGGCGTCGAGATCGTGCGCGGCGGCCGTACCGAAACGCTGGAAGCGCGTGCGGAAGTGGTGCTGGCCGCGGGCGCGTTCAATTCACCGCAACTGCTGATGTGCTCGGGCATCGGGCCGGCGGCGCATCTGCAGTCGCTCGGCATCGCCGTGCTGCACGATGCACCCGAGGTCGGCCAGAACCTGATCGACCACGTCGACTTCACGATCAACAAACGGGTGTCGTCGATCGAGCCGACCGGCTTTTCGATTCGCGGCATTGCGCGGATGCTGCCGCAGTTCATGACCTTCATGCGGCATGGGAAGGGCATGCTGTCGAGCAATGTCGCCGAGGCGGGCGGCTTTCTGAAGAGCCGGCCGACACTCGATCGCCCGGACCTGCAACTGCATTTCTGCGCGGCGATCGTCGACGACCACAACCGCCATATGCACTGGGGCCACGGTTATTCGCTGCACGTCTGCGTGCTGCGGCCGCATAGCCGCGGCACGGTGACGCTCGCGAGCGCCGACGCGCGCACCGCGCCCGTGATCGATCCGCGGTTTTTCAGCGACTCGCGCGATCTCGACCTGCTGGTGGAGGGCGCGCAGATGGCGCGGCGCATTCTCGACGCGCCGTCGCTCGCGCTGCATGGCGGCAAGGAGCTGTACACGCATGTCGGCCAGACCGAGGAGGAATTGCGCCGGACCATCGCCGAGCATGCCGACACGATCTACCACCCGGTGGCAACGTGCCGGATGGGTGGCGATGCGCAATCGGTGGTCGATCCGCAATTGCGCGTGCGCGGCGTGACGGGGCTGCGGATCGTCGATGCCTCCGTGATGCCGACGCTGATCGGCGGAAACACGAATTCGCCCACGGTGATGATCGGTGAGCGCGCGGCCGAACTGATCGCGGCGAGCCGGCGTGAAGGGCAAACGGCGTCGGCGATGAAGTCGACCGGCGTCACCGGCGTGGCGGCTTGATCGGACATCAATTTTCTTAATCTGGGTCGCAAATATAAGAATATTTAGGCGAACGTCGGCTAATTCGTCATAAATTGTGTCGTTTCGTTTATGAGATTTCCCCAAACCTATAATCGCGCCGCGAAAAAGGACGCGTCAGGTGATGCGTTCGGGAAATCAAGGAAGCGAAGCGATGAGTATCAATGTGATTCAGCTGATTCAGTCCGCGTTGACGGACGGTGTCGTGCGACAGATGGCGGCCCGCTTCGGGCTGCCGCCGGACGCGACCCAGAAGGTGCTTGCAACAACCGGCCCGGCGCTGGTGGCCGGTCTGATGCAGAAGGGCGCGACGCTCGATGGCGCGCGTTCGCTGTTCGCAACGATTCTCTTGCCTGAGGTGAACGGCCACATCGCCGAGCAGTTGCCGCAACTGCTCGGTACCACTACCGGCGTGAGCCAGCTGGAAGGCGTGGGGCGGCAATTGCTCGAGCGCGCATTCGATCGCCGCGTCGACACGCTCAGCGACGAGGTGGCCACCCAAACCGGCGTCCCGGCGCATGCAACGCACGCCATGACGGGCATCGTCGGCGCTACGTTGCTGGGTTTGCTGAAGCGGCATTTTCTCGAAGGTCAGGGCAATGTCGGCCAGTTGCCGACGCTGCTCGGCCATCAACTGCCGGCCATTGCGCCGTACCTGAACGATCGTCTGATGGCCGGCCTTGGGCTGAGCGGACTCGGCGCGTTCACCGGCAATATTCTGTCGCAGCTGAAAGCGGTCTCGGCGCACATCGATCATCCGACGCCTGCTGCCAAACCTGTGGCCGAAGCCCTGTCGAGCATCCGCGTGCCGGCCGACGCGGTGGTGCGCGAAGAACGCCGTCCGCGCAAGTGGGTGTGGTGGCTGCTCGCGGCGATTGCCGCGGTGCTGGCTTTCCTGTTCCTGCGTGGTTGCCATGGCGAGCAACGAGGCGAACAAAGCGGTGAGCGCAGTAGTGCGGAAGCCGCGGCAACCGTGCAGCCCGCTTCCGCACCGGCTGGGGCTTCGGCCGCCGCGCCCGCGGCCGCTGATGTCGCTGCTTCGACGCCTGCCGCCAGTGCCGTCGCAGCAAGCGCCGCCAGCGACACGCGGCAACCCGCCGCCGCGCCCGCGCCGACCAAAGACAGCCAACTCAGCTTCACAGTCGACCCCGCCGGTAAGCCGACGCTCACCGCCACGGTTGGCAGCGAAGCCGAAAAGATCCAGCTGATCGACGCGCTGACGAAGCGCTTCGGTGCTGACCGTTTCGTCGCGAACGTCACCGTCGATCAGGACACCAAGCAAGCCGATTGGCTCGTTCATCTGGACGGCCTGCTGCCGCTGATGGCATTGCCGGGCGCCGAGGTGAAAGTGGGTGGCGCGCACATCGAACTGAGCGGCAGCGCGGCAAACGCGAAGCTCGGCTGGCTCGACAAACTCAAATCTCTGTTCGGCGCCTCGTATCAGATCGGTTCGTTCAACGTCGAACAGGCGGTCGCCAACGCAACGGAAAACTTCCGCAGCGCAATCAAGGGTCTCCTCGCGCCGGATAGTTCCTGCGTGACAGCGGACGTGGTCAAGGTGCTGAACCTGCAGGTGATCAATTTCGCAAGCGCCGGCGCTCGCGTGCCGGCCTCGGCGCTGGAAGATCTGAACCAGTCGGCGCAAGTGTTGAATGCCTGCGCGCGCAACGGCAAGACGGCCAAGCTCGAAGTAGCCGGCTATTCGGACAATGTCGGCGGTGCACAAGGCAATCTGCAACTGTCGAAGAAGCGCGCCGAAGCGGTTCGCGCGTATCTCGTGAAGACGGGTGTGCCGGCGGATTCGCTGGTCGCGCAAGGTTATGGCGATGCCAATCCGGTCGCGAGCAACGACACGGCGAGCGGCCGTTTTGCCAATCGCCGCATCGAGTTTGTCGCGCAGCAGTAATGATGGAGCTTGGTAAGCCTTGAAGGTAAGTAAGTCTCTGAGATGCGCCTTGGCGCAGGCTCTCGAGGCGGACTTTTGAGCCAAGCCGTCAAGGTCGGCTTAGCTAGGAAGGCATGCCGTCCGGTCTGCACCGGGCGGCATGTCGTCACTTAGCCGGTCGCGTTTCCGACGGCGGTGTCTGAACGGGCGCAGTGATGCCGGACACGCCGATGCCCGGCCCTAGCATGAAATCGTCACCGGCCTGCCCCGGCAGCGTCTCGCGCGCCACCTCCAGCCACGCGCGCGCTGCGTGCGATAGATACCCATTGCGGCGCCAGCCGATTGCCATTTCCCACGGAATCTCCGGTTCCACCACGGGGCGGCAGGTGAACTGCGCCGCGTCGAGCCGTCGGCAGTACGGTGCCGGCAACAGCGCGATACCGACGCCGGCCAGCACCAGCGCCGCCATGAAATCCCAGTGTCCGCTGCGCCCGACAATCGTCGGCGCAAAGCCGGCGGTGCGGCACGCGTTCAGCACGACGTCGTTGAGCGCGAGGCTCTCACCGTAAAACACGAATGGCTCGTTGGCGAGCTCGACGAGCGGCACTTCGTGCAGATCGTCCCAGCGCGAGCCGGTGCGCGCGACCAGCCACAGCAATTGCCGGGTCATCGGCAGCACCTCGATGTTTTCCGGATCGACCGGCTGTAACACGCCACCTAACTCCAGCTCGCCGTGGATCAGCGCGGTCTCGATCGCGCGCGAACCCTGCTCGAACAACTTCAGCTCGATTTTCGGGTAGCGCTGGCGGAAGGCGGCGATGGCCGGCGTGAACAGCGAGCCGCCCATCGGCGGAATGCCGATGGTCAGCTCGCCGCGGCCGAGCGTGTCGAGGTCATTCAACTCGGCCTGCAACTGCGCGTGCGCGGCCAGCACATCCTGACCGCGCTGATAGACGATCCGGCCGGCGTCGGTCAGCACCATCTGGCGCCCGTCGCGCAGCAGCAGCGGCGAGCCGATTTCGTCTTCCAGCGACTTGACCATCTTGCTGATGGTCGGCTGCGTGACGAACATCTGCTCGGCGGCGACGGTGAAGCTCTGTTGACGGACCACTTCGACGAAGTACCGCAGCGCGCGTAGTTCCACGATCTCAGGCTCCAGAATTCCAATTTGGAATGACCCGAGCGATTGTAAGTCATCGTATTTATGTTGGGGGGCACGCGAATGGCGCGCTTCGTGTCGGCGCCGTTTGCGCGCAGTGCGTTGGTCGGCACGGCCGCGCACGCCGCTTTTCCAGGATGGACCCGACGGGAAGCGGGCTACCATCGACGGTTCTCTACCGTTTGGCCCGCAGCGCCCGTTTCAATTCATGACGTCCATTTCGATCATCATTCCCTGCTACAACGGCGCGGCGACGCTCGGCCGTGCGCTCCAAAGTTGCCTGATTCAGCCGGAAGCCGCGCAGATCATCGTGGTGGACGACGGCTCGACCGATGCATCCGCCGATCTGGTCGCACACTACGGGCGTCTCGACGCACGCGTGTGCTTGCTGCAGATGCCGTACAACGGCGGCCCGGCTCGGGCGCGCAACTGGGGCACGATGCATGCGGCTCACGGTCTGCTTGCCTTCCTTGACGCCGACGATGAATACCTGCCCGGCGCGTTAGCCGCCGCGAGCGCGTTTCTCACGCAGAACCCGAATGAAGTGTCTGTACGGCTCGACGTCGAGTACACGGATTTTCCGGCTGAGCTCACCGGGCATGGTGACTTCGCCCAGCACGCCGCGACGCTTAGCAATACGGTACCGAGCAGCCTGATCATCCGCCGCGCGGTGTATGCCGCGCTTGGCGGATTTCCGATGGACGACGCGTTCCGCCGCATCGGTGGCGAAGACGGCGCGTTTTCATGGGCTCTGCGCGACATTTTCGGCAACAGGCGCCTGGATGACGCGAAACGCGTGCGTATGCATTACCACGCGGGCATTCACGCCGAACGCTATTTCCGTATCGTTCTTGGTTTGCAGGCACCGGATCCCGCCGACGTGGCCGACGCGTTCCGCTTTTCGAGGCAGTTTCTCGAAACCGCCCGCGCGGGCATCGAGCAGTTGCGCACGGCAAGCGTCGCTGTCGTGCCAGCCGCCTCTGCGCTCCCGAATCACGCCGCGTAATCACTAACCCGGCACCACCCCGAAGCCATCTCGATTTGCTACAATCGCCGTTCGTCTTCGAGGAGCGTTGCGACGGGTACCGCGAATCAGCATATTCGCTGGCCGCCCGCCAGGCTCGGAGGCTTCAATCGGAGGGCCAGGATGCGCATTGCGCTCCCATCCACCGCATCGAACCGCGCTCACGTCAAATTTCTAGTCAATTTTTTAGAAAGGAGGGCGTGATGAACGCCGCAGTTCTCGATTCAAAGCAAGATTTCCTCGTCGCCGATATGTCGCTTGCAGCCTGGGGCCGCAAGGAACTGAATATCGCTGAAACCGAAATGCCCGGCCTCATGCAGACGCGCGAGGAATACAAGAGCTCGCAGCCGCTGAAGGGTGCGCGTATTGCGGGTTCGTTGCACATGACGATTCAAACCGGCGTGCTGATCGAAACCCTGACGGCACTCGGCGCGGACGTGCGCTGGGCATCGTGCAACATCTTCTCGACGCAGGATCATGCAGCCGCCGCGATTGCGCAAGGCGGCGTGCCGGTGTTCGCGTTCAAGGGCGAATCGCTCGACGAATACTGGGAATTCTCGCACCGCATTTTCGAATGGCCGAATGGCGAATTCGCCAACATGATCCTCGACGACGGCGGCGACGCCACGTTGCTGCTGATCCTCGGCTCGAAGGCTGAGAAAGACCGTTCGGTGATCTCGAAGCCGGAAAACGAAGAAGAAGTCGCGCTGTACAAGTCGATCGCCAAGCATCTCGACGCCGATCCGGTGTGGTACTCCACGCGTCTCGCGCACATCAAGGGCGTGACCGAAGAAACCACGACCGGCGTGCACCGTCTGTATCAGATGGAAAAGGAAGGGCGCCTGCCGTTCCCGGCCATCAACGTGAACGATTCGGTCACGAAGTCGAAATTCGACAACCTGTATGGCTGCCGCGAGTCGCTGGTCGACGGTATCAAGCGCGCAACCGACGTGATGATCGCGGGCAAGATCGCGGTCGTGGCGGGTTATGGCGACGTGGGCAAGGGCTGCGCGCAATCGCTGCGCGGTCTCGGCGCGACGGTGTGGGTCACGGAAATCGATCCGATCTGCGCGTTGCAGGCAGCGATGGAAGGCTATCGCGTCGTGACGATGGAATACGCGGCGGACAAGGCCGACATCTTCGTGACGGCAACGGGCAATTTCCACGTGATCGGCCACGATCATATGGCTGCCATGCGCAACAACGCGATTGTCTGCAACATCGGTCACTTCGATTCGGAAATCGACGTTGCCTCGACGCGCAAGTACCAGTGGGAAAACATCAAGCCGCAAGTCGACCACATCATTTTCCCGGACGGCAAGCGCGTCATCCTGCTGGCTGAAGGGCGTCTGGTGAATCTGGGTTGCGCAACGGGCCATCCGTCGTTCGTGATGTCGGCATCGTTTACGAACCAGACGATCGCGCAGATCGAACTGTTCGTGCACGGCGACAAGTATGAAAACAAGGTCTACGTGTTGCCGAAGCACCTTGATGAAAAGGTGGCGCGTCTGCATCTGGGCCGTATCGGCGCGGAACTGACGGTGCTGTCGGACTATCAGGCGAGCTATATCAGCGTCGACAAGAACGGTCCGTTCAAGCCGAACCACTACCGCTACTAAGTAGCATCAAGCGCGCGGGCGGTTTTAAAGCATGACAGTTTGACGGCGAGGCGGCGCGTAAGGCGCCGCTTTGTTCGCCATGCCCGCCCGTTTCCGTTCAAACGGACACCCTGCCAAAGGAGCTCTACATGACCGTGCTGCTGACCTGGCTGATCAACGCGCTTGCGCTCCTGATCATCACCTACCTCGTACCGTCGATTCATATCCGTAGTTTCGGCACCGCCTTGATCGTCGCGGTGGTGCTCGGATTGATCAATACGATCCTGCGTCCGGTGCTGATCCTGTTGACGCTGCCCGTCACGATCGTCACGCTCGGACTCTTCATTCTGGTGGTCAATGCGCTGTGCTTCTGGCTGTGCGCGTCGCTGCTGAAGGGATTCGAGGTGTCGGGTTTCTGGTCGGCCTTCTTCGGCTCGATTCTGTACAGCATCGTTTCCTGGCTGCTGTCCGCGCTTATTTTCGGCAACCGCAGTCTCGGTTGATCTACTGAATCATGAACCCGATCGAACTTTCATTCGAATTCTTCCCGCCGAAAACGCAGGAAGGCGTCGACAAGCTGCGCGCCACCCGCGGGCAGCTTGCGTCGCTCAAGCCCAAGTTCGTGTCTGTCACGTTCGGCGCCGGCGGCTCGACGCAACAGGGCACGCTCGACACCGTCGTCGAAATGGCGAAGGAAGGGCTCGAAGCGGCGCCCCACGTCTCGTGCATCGGCTCCTCGAAAGAGAGCCTGCGCGCGATCCTCAACGAGTACCGCGCGCATGGCATCCGCCATATCGTCGCGCTGCGCGGCGATCTGCCGTCCGGCATGGGCGAAGTCGGCGAATTGCGTTACGCGTCGGAACTGGTGAGCTTTATCCGCGCCGAATTCGGCGACTGGTTCTGGATCGAGGTGGCCGGCTATCCGGAGTACCACCCGCAGTCGCGCTCGCCGCGTCACGATCTGGAAAACTTCGCCCACAAGGTGAAGGCCGGCGCCAATTCGGCGATCACGCAGTACTTCTTCAACGCGGATGCGTACTTCCGCTTCGTCGACGACGCGCGGAAGCTCGGCGTGGACGTGCCGATCGTGCCGGGCATCATGCCGATCACGAACTTCTCGCAGCTGATGCGTTTCTCCGAGATGTGCGGTGCGGAAGTGCCGCGTTGGGTCGCGCGCCGTCTGGAAAGCTTCGGCGATGACCGCGAGTCGATTCGCGCCTTTGGGCTGGACGTGGTGACCGACCTGTGCGGGCGTCTCATCGAGGCGAAGGTGCCGGGCTTGCACTTCTACACGCTCAATGGCGCCGCGGCGACCAAGGCGATCTGCGAACGGCTGGGCGCTTAAACTTTAGGCACCGTTGTCCAGAAACCGCGCGGCTTACCTGCCGCGCGGTTTTTTTATGGGTGAAATCCGACGCTGCCGCGCCTCGCGCCTGAAATGTGCCCGCGCATTCTGTGCCTTACGTTGCACCGGCGTGCAGTGCAGCGCCAGTGGGGCGGGCAATCCGAGCTCCGCGTCAGGCATCACATCCTGCTGCGACGCAACAAACATGCCCATTGGGGCATTTCTTGCGAAGCGTAAGCCCGCATTGAACCCGATTTTTGCACTGTCTATGATCGAAGCGCAGCTGACTTGGCTGCTGTGCGGAGAACGTGATGACAGTATCCCGATTGCTGTTTGCAGTTCGCCATACCTGTTTGCCAGTCTTGAGCGCCTGTGCGGTGCTGGCTGCCGGCCTCGCGGCCGCCGTAGCCGACGCGGCCACGCTGCCCGACAAAACCCTCGTGTTTTGCTCCGAAGGCAGTCCGGCGGGTTTCGACACCGCCCAGTTCACCACCAGCGTGGAATTCACCGCCGGCTCGTACACGGTCTATAACCGGCTGATCGAGTTCGCGCACGGCAGTACCGATATCGAGCCTGGCCTTGCCGAGAAATGGGACGTATCGCAGGACGGCCTGACCTACACGTTCCACCTGCGGCACGGCGTGAAGTTCCAGACCACCTCGTTCTTCAAGCCCACTCGCGAATTCAACGCTGACGACGTCGTCTTTACTTATCAGCGGATGCTCGATCCGGAACAGCCGTTCCGCAAAGCCTACGCAGTGCCGTTTCCGTATTTCACCGACCTTGGCCTCGCGAAGAACATCACCAAGGTCGAGAAGCTCGATCCGTATACGGTGCGTTTCACGCTGAAGGAAGTCGATGCGCCGTTTTTGCAGCAGATCGCAATGCCGTTTGCGTCGATTTTGTCGGCTGAATACGCCGATCAGTTACTGAAAGCAGGTAAAGCGTCCGATATGAATCTATATCCGGTCGGTACCGGTCCATTCATTTTCCGCAGCTATACGAAGGACGATTCAATCCGGTTTGACGGCAATCCCGATTACTGGAAACCGGGTGTAGTCAGAATCGGCAAGCTGATATTCGCGATTACCGTCGACCCGGCCGTGCGGCTGCAAAAATTGAAGCGCGGTGAGTGCCAGGTGATGTCGTATCCGCGCCCCGGCGATATTCCAGCGGTTAAAGCCGATGCATCGCTCGCCATTCCGAGTCAGGTCGGTTTCAATCTCGGCTATATCGCGTACAACAACACCAAGAAGCCGCTCGACAATCTGATGGTGCGCCGCGCACTCGATATGTCGATCAACAAGAAAGCGATTATCGAATCGGTGTATCAGGGCGCCGGCCAGGCGGCGACCAATCCGATGCCGCCGACGCAATGGGGCTACGACAAGAATCTGAAGGACGCCCCGTACGACGTCGACAAAGCGAAAGCGCTCCTCAAGGAGGCGGGCTACCCCGACGGCTTCGATCTGACGCTGTGGGCCATGCCGGTTCAGCGGCCTTACAACCCGAACGCGCGTCTGATGGCGGAAATGCTGCAGGCGGATTGGGCGAAGATCGGCGTCAAGGTGAAGATCGCTACTTACGAATGGGGTGAATATATTCGCCGCGGTCATTCGGGCGAGCATGAGGCAATGCTGATCGGCTGGACCGGCGACTATGGCGATCCGGATAACTGGCTGGGCGTATTGCTCGGCTGCGACGCGGTGAACGGCAGTAATTTTTCCAAATGGTGCTACAAGCCTTACGACGATCTGATCCGGAAGGGTCGCGGCACGACCGATCTTGCCGAGCGCACCAAGGCTTATACGGAAGCCCAGGAAATCTTCAAGGACCAGGTGCCGTTCACGCCAATCGCCCATTCCACGGTGTATCAGCCCATCAGCAAGAACGTCACGGGCTTCAAGATCGACCCGTTCGGCCCGACGCAATTCATGAACGTCGGCCTGAAATAACAGCAGGCGGGCGGTTTTCCGGCCGAGGCCGCCTCGCCTCGTCTTCGTAACAGCCGTACGCTCCGGCCAGCGCCGGCGTACGGCCGCCCACATGCCCTAACTGTTTCCGATCGTCAACAGGGGTATTTTCCTCCGCTTGTTGCTGTGAGCCAAGCTCAAGTAAGATCGCGCTACGCCGGCGGAAGCCGGCCCCGAACCTGGAGGAAACATGAAGCAAAACAACCTGTTGCGCGCCGCGCGTGTTACGACGCTCGTCGCAGCTGCAGCGGCATCGATGCTGGGCGCTACGAGCGCGCATGCCGAGATTCCGAACAAAACACTCGTCTACTGCTCAGAAGGCAGCCCTGCGGGTTTCGATCCGGCCCAGTACACCACGGGCACCGATTTCACGGCTAACACGTTCACCGTCTACAACCGCCTCGTCGAATTCGAGCGCGGCGGCACCAAGGTCGAGCCGGGCCTCGCCGAAAAATGGGAAGTCTCCGCGGACGGCAAGACGTACACGTTCCACCTGCGTCATGGCGTGAAGTTCCAGACCACGTCGTTCTTCAAGCCAACGCGCGAATTCAATGCGGACGACGTCGTGTTCACGTTCCAGCGCATGCTGGATCCGAACTCGGCCTTCCACAAAGCTTACCCGGTGCAGTTCCCGTACTTCACCGACATGGGCCTCGACAAGCTGATCACCAGCGTCGAAAAGGTCGATCCGTACACGGTCAAGTTCACGCTGAAGGAAGTCAACGCACCGTTCATCCAGAATCTGGCGATGGAATACGCGTCGATTCTGTCGGGTGAATACGGCGACCAGTTGATGAAGGCCGGCAAGGCCGCCGACATCAACCAGTACCCGGTCGGCACGGGTCCGTTCATCTTCCGCAGCTACACGAAAGACGCGACGATCCGCTTCGACGGCAATCCGGATTACTGGAAGCCGAACGCGGTGAAGATCTCGAAGCTGATCTTCTCGATCACGCCGGACGCCGGCGTGCGCGTGCAAAAGATCAAGCGCGACGAATGCCAGGTGATGAGCTATCCGCGTCCGGCCGACATCGCACCGCTGAAGGCTGAAGCGAATATCGACATGCCGTCGCAACCGGGCTTCAACTTGGGCTATCTCGCGTACAACGTGACGCACAAGCCGGTCGACAAGCTCGAAGTGCGTCAGGCGCTCGACATGGCGATCAACAAGAAGGCGATCATCGAGTCGGTGTATCAAGGCGCAGGCCAGTCCGCGACGAACCCGATGCCGCCGACCCAATGGTCGTACGACAAGAACCTGAAGGGCGCATCCTTCGATTCGGACAAGGCCAAGGCGCTGCTGGCCAAGGCCGGTTATCCGAACGGTTTCGACATCACGCTGTGGGCGATGCCGGTGCAACGCGCTTATAACCCGAACGCCCGCCTGATGGCGGAAATGATCCAGGCCGACTGGGCCAAGATCGGCGTGAAGGCGAAGATTGTCACGTACGAATGGGGCGAGTACATCAAGCGCGCGCACGCAGGTGAAGACGACACGATGCTGATCGGCTGGACCGGCGACAACGGCGATCCGGACAACTGGCTCGGCACGCTGCTCGGCTGCGAAGCGGTGAACGGCAACAACTTCTCGAAGTGGTGCTATAAGCCGTTCGACGATCTGATCCAGAAGGGGCGCGTCACGTCCGATCAGGGCGCACGTACGACGGCTTACATGCAGGCGCAGCAGATCTTCGCGCAGCAACTGCCGTTCTCGCCGATCGCTCACTCGACCGTGTACCAGCCTGTCAGCAAGAAGGTGGTCGATATGCGTATCGAACCGCTGGGTTATGCGCGTTTCGACGGCGTCAGCGTCAAGTAACAGTCATACAGTCAAGCTTACGCAGTAGCTTTTCGCACGGTTAGAAAACTGGTCGAAATGGTCCGGCGACCGGGGTCACAAGCCCTCGTCGCCGGTTGCGTTTTTTCTTCATCAAGACCATAGGGACGAACCATGTTCCGCTTCGTTTTGCGCCGCATCGGCATGGTGATACCGACGTTCATCGGCATCACGATCCTCGCGTTTGCGCTGATTCACCTGATACCGGGCGACCCCATCGAAGTGATGATGGGCGAGCGCGGCGTCGATCCCGCCATGCACGCCGCCGCGATGCACCGCCTCGGGCTCGACGAGTCCTTGCCGATGCAATACGTTCATTACATCGGTCGCGCCATGCACGGCGACCTCGGCACCTCGATCATCACCAATACCAGCGTGATGGGCGAATTCCTCGCACGTTTTCCCGCTACCGTCGAACTGTCGATCTGCGCGATGCTGTTCGCGTTGATCGTCGGCTTGCCCTCGGGCGTGTTCGCGGCGCTCAGGCGCGGCACGGTGGTCGATCACGGCGTGATGGGCACGGCGCTCACCGGCTACTCGATGCCGATCTTCTGGTGGGGTTTGATCCTCATCATGTTTTTTTCCGTCGACCTCGGATGGACGCCGGTGTCGGGCCGCATCGCGGTCGAATACGACATTCCGCACGTGACCGGCTTCATGCTGATCGACGCGTTGATGTCCACCGACGAAGGCGCGTTCAAATCCGCGGTCAGTCATCTGATTTTGCCGGCTATTGTGCTCGGCACGATTCCGCTGGCTGTCGTCGCGCGCATGACGCGTTCGTCGATGCTCGAAGTGCTGCGCGAAGACTACATTCGCACTGCGCGTGCGAAGGGTTTGTCGCCGGGCCGCGTGATCGTCGTGCATGCATTGCGTAATGCGCTGATTCCGGTCGTGACCGTGATCGGCTTGCAGGTCGGCACCTTGCTCGCAGGCGCCGTGCTGACGGAGACGCTGTTTTCGTGGCCGGGTATCGGCAAGTGGCTGATCGACGCGATCGGCCGGCGCGACTATCCGGTAGTGCAGGGCGGTATCCTGATGATCGCTACGCTGGTGATCGTCGTGAACCTCGTCGTCGATCTGTTGTACGGCGTGCTGAATCCGCGCATTCGCCATACGAGGTAACCTGACCATGGCAGACATTCAAAATACAGTCCCCACAGCAGTAACGCCGCCCAGCGGCCGCGCCATCGCCGCCCGCGAATTCTGGGCGAATTTCTCGCGAAACCGTGGTGCGGTTGCTGCCGGCATCATCGTGCTGGTGTTGATCTTCATCGCGATCTTCGCGCCCTTGATCGCGCCGCATAGCCCGATCGAACAGTATCGCGACTTCGTGAAGATCCCGCCCGCCTGGCTCGACGGCGGTAACTGGAAGTTCGTTCTCGGCACCGACGAAGCAGGCCGCGATATCCTCTCGCGTCTGATGTACGGCGCGCGGCTGTCGTTCTGGATCGGCTTCGTCTCGGTGGTGCTC
Source organism: Paraburkholderia sp. SEWSISQ10-3 4 (assembly GCF_030464785.1). NCBI lineage: Bacteria > Pseudomonadati > Pseudomonadota > Betaproteobacteria > Burkholderiales > Burkholderiaceae > Paraburkholderia > Paraburkholderia sp. SEWSISQ10-3 4. The sequence continues at coordinate 17,519 of NZ_JALPRI010000037.1, read as the reverse complement.
GCGCTGATTCCGGGCATCGTGCTCGGTTTGATCGCGGCGTTCTTCGAGAAATGGGCCGATACGCCGATCATGCGCATCATGGACGTGCTGCTCGCGTTGCCTTCGCTGCTGCTGGCAGTCGCGGTGGTCGCGATCATCGGCCCGGGTCTCGTCAACACGATGCTGGCGATCGCGATCGTCGCGCTGCCGGGTTATGTGCGTTTGACGCGAGCGTCGGCGCAAGGCGAATTGCAGAAGGAATATGTGACGGCTTCGCGCGTCGCCGGCGCCGGCACGCTGCGTTTGATGTTCTCGCAAGTGCTGCCGAACTGCACCGCACCGTTGATCGTGCAGGCTACGCTGGGCTTTTCGTCGGCGATTCTCGATGCTGCCGCGCTCGGCTTCCTTGGTCTCGGCGTGCAACCGCCTTCGGCGGAGTGGGGCGCGATGCTGGCCTCGGCGCGCGACTATATCGACAGCGCCTGGTGGATCGTCACGATGCCGGGTCTTTCCATCCTGATCTCGGTGCTCGCGATCAATCTGCTCGGCGACGGGCTGCGCGACGCACTCGATCCCAAACTGAAACGGATGGCATGACATGAGCAACTTATTGACCATCCGCAATCTGGCGGTGAATTTCAACGGACTGCCCGCAGTCGATCGGATCAATCTCGATGTCGCGCCCGGCGAAGTGGTCGGCGTGGTCGGCGAATCGGGCTCGGGCAAGAGCGTGACGATGATGGCGCTGATGGGCCTGATCGACGCGCCGGGCAAAGTCACCGCTGATGAAATCACCTTCAACGGCAAGGATCTGCTGAAGGCGTCGGCCAAAGAGCGCCGCAAGATCATCGGCAAAGACATCGCGATGGTGTTTCAGGACGCGCTCACCAGTCTGAATCCGAGCTACACGGTCGGCTATCAGATCAAGGAAGTGCTGAAGCTGCACGAAGGCCTGCGCGGTAGTGCGTTGGACAAACGCGCGCTGGAGTTGCTCGACCAGGTCGGCATTCCAGACCCGAAAGGCCGCATCGGTTCATTTCCGCATCAGATGTCGGGCGGCATGAACCAGCGCGTGATGATCGCGATGGCGATTGCCTGCAACCCGAAGCTGCTGATCGCCGACGAACCGACCACCGCGCTCGACGTGACGATCCAGGCGCAGATCATGGAACTGCTGATCAAGCTGCAGAAGGAACGCGGCATGGCGCTCGTGCTGATCTCGCACGATCTGGCGGTGGTGTCCGAGGTCGCGCAGCGAGTCGCGGTCATGTACGCTGGCGAAGTGATCGAAACGAACCGCGTGCCGGACATCTTCGCGGCGCCGCATCATCCGTACACGGAAGCGCTGCTGGCGGCTATTCCGGAACACAATGTCGGCGCGGTGCGGCTCGCCGCACTGCCGGGCATGGTGCCGGGGCGTGATGATCGTCCGAAAGGGTGTCTCTTCGCACCGCGCTGCAAGTACGTGGTCGACGACTGCATGAAGGCGCGACCGGCATTGACACCGATGCAAGGTCACGCAGAAGTGGCGCGCGTGCGCTGCATCAAACCCCTGAACCTGAGCGGCGACGCCAACGTTCACACCCATGGAGGCGCACGATGAACGCAGTACTCGAACCGCGGCGCCAGTCGGACCATGCGGGCGATCACGTCCTGGTTGCCGACAAACTGGCGCGCTACTACTCGGTGAAGCGCAGCATGTTCAGCCAGGGCACGGTCAAGGCTTTGAACGGCGTGTCGTTTGCGCTCGAACGCGGCAAGACTCTGGCGGTGGTTGGTGAATCCGGTTGCGGAAAATCCACCCTCGCACGTCAACTGACCATGATCGAAAAGCCCAGCGCGGGCCGTCTGTTGATCGACGGTGAAGACGTGGCGGGCGCCGATCATGCGAAGATCGCGGCGCTGCGGCGGCGCGTGCAGATGGTGTTCCAGAATCCGTTTGCCTCGCTGAATCCGCGCAAGACAGTCGAGCAGACGCTTAGCGAACCGCTCGCGATCAACACGCAACTGAGCACGACCGAACGCGCCGAACGGATCGCGCAGATGATGCGCACGGTCGGCCTGCGTCCGGAGCATGCCAAGCGCTATCCGCATATGTTCTCGGGCGGTCAGCGGCAGCGTGTGGCGATTGCGCGCGCGATGATCCTCGATCCGCAAATCGTGGTCGCCGATGAACCGGTGTCCGCGCTCGACGTGTCGATCCAGGCGCAGATTCTCAATCTGTTCATGGATCTGCAGGAGCAGTTCAAGACCAGCTACGTGTTCATCTCGCACAATCTTTCGGTGGTGGAACATATCGCCGACGATGTGATGGTGATGTACTTCGGTGGCGTGGCGGAGCTTGGCGACAAGAAGCGGATTTTCTCGAATCCGCGACATCCGTACACGCGTGCGTTGATGTCGGCCACGCCTTCGATCTTCGAAGCGGATCGCACGATCAAGATCAAGCTGCAAGGCGAAATGCCGTCGCCGCTGAATCCGCCGTCGGGCTGCACGTTCCATCAGCGCTGCCCGTACGCGATCGACCGTTGCCGCAGCGAAGAACCGAAGTTGCGTGAAGTGGATGGCCGTCAGGTGTCGTGTCACCGCGCCGAGGAGGTGGGGGACATGGATGCCTGATGCAGTGGCGGCGCGTCGTCTTGCGCGCCGCTCGCGTGATGGTGGCCGCCACACTGCTTTCGCGCGGCGCTGGGGAGCGTTTGCACTGACCGGTGCCACGCTCCTCGGCGTATGTTCTGCTTTTCACCTGAGCGCAGGGCCGATCGGCCTCGCGCATGCTGCTGGCGCGGCCGCCAATGCGCCCGCTCAGGCGGGGCGGCCGGCGGTGCCGGTGCCCAGTCTGCCGGCGCCGCCACGCAGCACCTTGCCCGGCTTCAATCCGCCGCCCGCTACGCCTGGTACCACGGCGAGCGGTCCGGTACGCGCGCAGCCGGCGCGCATGCCGTTCTATGTCGCGACACGCGGCACCACGACCATTTACGTGCTTGGCACGTTGCATGTCGGCGACCCGGCCGACTATCCGCCCGGGCAACCGTTCCGCGCGCCGATCCTCGGCGCCCTGGCGGCCTCGCCGACGCTGGCGCTCGAACTTTCACCCGACGAACTGCTGGTCTCGCAAGACGATGTGTCGAAGTACGGCGTATGCCGGCGCGACTGTTTGCCAGGTCTGTTGCCGGAGCCTTTGTGGCGCAAGCTGGCCTTGCGCCTGCGCGGCAATCCCGCGGCGCAGGATGAAATCAAGAAGATGCGGCCGTGGCTCGCGTCACTGGTGGTCGAAACCTACGATTCGTTGAGTGCCGGCTTGCAGACCGAGTACGGCACGGAAGCGCAATTGCAGAACGTCTATATCAGGACGCGCGGCAAGATCGTCGGCCTCGAGACGTTGCCACAGCAAATGCGTGCGTTCACCGGACTCACGCTTGCGCAGCAACGCGAAATGCTCGCCCAGGACCTGGTGCAGACGCCAGCGGAAAACGTCGACGATGTGAAGACGTTGCATCGGCTGTGGCGAGTGGGCGATGCCGATGCGATTGCGGCGTGGCAAGCCGCCAAAACCGAAAAGCTGGCGCGCGACAAGCGGATTTCCGATTCGATCGACAACCGGATCGTGTACGAGCGCAACCGGCGCTTCGTATCGCGGATGCTGCTGATCGCCGGGCCGAACAAGCCTGTGTTCGTGGCGATCGGCGCGTTGCATCTGGGTGGCCGCAAGGGCGTGCTGCAGCTTTTGCGGCAGCACGGGTTCGTGGTGGATGCCGGGTGAGCATCGTCCCAGCCTCACGTGGCGAGATTTGCGGCGTGGTCGATCACAGTCCTAACCGGGGTAGGCCGTTCGGCCAGATCAGGAACCGGTAATTTCACAGCCAGTCCGATGCTGACGTGTGTCGCAAACTGCTCGCGGCTCACGCGGACATAGCTACGCGTGCGTGCTATGATGTATGTACAGACGTCAATACAGGTGCTGTGTGCGGTTTGAATGGGACGAACTCAAGAATCAAATCAACATTCGTAAGCATGGCATCGATTTCCGGGATGCTGTCGACGTGTTCGATCATCCGGTGCTGACGGCGATAGACCAGCGGGAAGACTACGGCGAGGAACGCTGGATCGCGCTGGGTTGGATGGCCGCCATCGTAGGTGTGGTGGTGTACGTCGAACGCAATGCCGATGTGATCCGTATCATTTCGGCCCGCAAGGCGACGAAGCACGAGGTCAAACGCTACAAGTACAGCGTCTGGAATTGACTGGCACGGTGGGTAGCGTGGGAATGGCTGAAAAGGAGCAGAGGCGAAATCATGGGTAAAACATCAGGAACCGACTGGAAGCGACTTGCAAAAGCAGGCGACGCGCAAATCGACACGAGCGACGTGCCCGAATTGGGCGACGATTTTTTTGACCGTGCCGAGCTGCACGTTCCGCCGAAACAGGCTGTGACCATGCGACTGGACGCGGATGTACTGAGCTGGTTCAAAGAACAGGGAGCCGGCTATCAAACGCGCATCAACAAGTTGTTGCGCGCTTACATGCTGGCGCAGCAGCGTCGCCGTTCTTAAGGTGTGGCGTCGCGGCATTCTGTCTGCGTACGAAGGTGTGTACGAAGGGATTGAGAAGGCGCTGCGCAGAAACGCCTGAAATCTGCGCAGCGCGGGTTTTATAGACTGCCGTCGCGTAGTTCTTCCGATACGCGTTCGACCACCGGCGCCCAATCGCCCAACCTGGTCTGCCGGAACAACTTCATCGCCGGATACCACGGCGAATCGCTGCGCTCTTCGAGCCAGCGCCAGTCCGAGTTGGCGGGCAGCAACACCCACACCGGCTTGCCTAGTGCGGCCGCCAGGTGCGCCACGCCGGTGTCCACGGCGATCACAAGGTCGAGATTCATGATGAGCGCGGCGGTGTCGTCGAAGCTCTTCAAATCTTCGGTGAAATCGTGGGCGCGGAAAGCTTCAGGCGCATCAGCCAACTGAGCGTGCGCGGCGCCCTTTTGCAGCGCGTACCACGCGATGTCCTTCAGCTCGGTTAGTGGGCTCAGGGCGGCCAAAGCCATCGAGCGATAACGATCGTTGCCGAACGTCGGGCTGCCGGACCACACCAGGCCCACTTTGCGTTTTGCTTTGCCGGCTGCATCCACCCGCTTGCGCCATGTTTTGATCTTTGCCTTGTCGGCGAACATATACGGCACGTCCACGGGGATGGTCGACAGTTCGGTGCCGACGCACGACGGCAGGCTCATCATCGGCACCCAGAAATCGTATGGGTCTTCAGGCTTGCCGCTGAACGCGCGATGCACGCCCGGGATGCGTTCGACCAGCGGCAGAAGCGGCTCGCGCACACAAAGATCGACCGCGGCGCCGAGTTGCTCGAGGACGCGCGCATAGCGCAGGAACTGGAAATGGTCGCCGAAACCCTGTTCGCCGACCAGCAACAGACGGCGCCCGTCGAGCGGCTCGCCATGCCACTCGGCAACGCCCGGCACGGCGATCGCCTCGTAGTCGCTCTTGCGCCAGCGCTTCGCAAATTCGGCCCAACCCTGCTTGTAGTCGCCGCGCTTGAGCAACAGCCACGCGAGGCCCTGATGCGCGTCCGCGTAGTTGGAATCGTGCGCCAGTGCGTGGCGGTAGAAGCCTTCTTCTTCATCGAGGCGACCCTGCGCGCCAAGCGAGCCGCCGAGGCAAACCAGATTCGTCGGGTTCGGCTTGAGTGCGACCGCACGCCGATACTGCGATTCGGCGCCGACGTAGTCGCCGAGCTTGCCGATCAGGCTGCCCAGGTTGATGTGAGCCTCAGCATAGTCGCCGCGCAGCGCCAGTGCCCGCTCGAAACTGGCGATGGCCGCGGCGTGATCGCCTTGCGCGTTGTACGCATTGCCAGCATTGAAATGCGCTTCCGCCGATTGTGGATCGAGCGACAGCGCGTTTTGATAGCAGGCCAGCGCTTCGTCGTAGCGGCCGAGCTTGTTCAGCGCCGTGCCGAGATTCAGATGTACGTCGGCCAGCGAGGGATTGACCGCCAACGCCAGCCGATACTGTTCGATCGCTACTTCGAATGAGCCTTGCGCTTGCAGCGCGACACCGAAGTTGTTGCGCGCGTCGGCGAAATCCGGTTGCAACTGCAGCGCCTGGTCATAGCAGATCATCGCTTCTTCGCGATGGCCGAGCGCAGCGGCGACGAGGCCACGGTTGCTCCAGCAGGCGGCATCAGTGCGATCGAGTTTGAGCGCTTCGCTCATCAACTCGGCGGCGAAAGCGTGGTCGCCGCGCTGATGCTGCAGCACGCCGAAGTAATGCAGCGTTTTGGCATGCGTTGGGTCGAGTGCGAGGGCTTCGCGGTAGAAAGGCTCGGCGGTATCGAGACGGCCGGCCTGGTGTGCTTCGAGCGCGGCCTCGATCAGAGAGGTGAGGTAGGCGGAGGGCGGCGTGTTGGTGGGGTGGGAGTGGTGTTCCATGAGGGACCTGCTGGAAAGCGCTGACGGCGCGCGTTGCGCGCGTCGCCAGCGCATGTGGATGGAAGATCATCCACCAGCTTATGTTCGGGCCCCTTGCCAGACGATCGGACGCCTCCGAATTCGGCGGCGTCCATTTGCCGCGGACTCACGCGCATGCATGGATCAGAGCGAGAGTCCTACGCAATGTTGGCATTTGCCATGCGGCTCGGCCAACGGTCCTACAGGAACATCAGGAAATTCAACAGGAAGATGTTCACAACCAGCAAGCTCAGCGCGGTGGGCACCTGCACCTTGATCACCGCATTCTTATCCGGCAGTTCGAGCAGCGCGGCCGGCACCATGTTGAAGTTCGCGGCCATCGGCGTCATCAACGTGCCGCAGTAGCCCGAGAACATGCCGATCGCGACCATCACTGCCGGGTTGCCGTGAAACACGCCGACCAGGATCGGCACGCCGACGCCGCCGGTCATCACCGGGAACGCGGCGAAGCCGTTACCCATCACCATCGTGAAGAGCGCCATGCCGATGCAGTACACGGCCACCGCGATAAAGCGGTAGTCGAGGCTGATGTAGGCCGTGGTCACGTGAGCGACCGCCTTGCCGACGCCGGCGTCCGAGAACACGAGGCCGAGCATGCCGAGCATCTGCGGCAGCACCGCGGCCCATGACAACGCATCGACGAGGCGGCGCGCCTCTTTCATCGACTGACCGACGGTATCGCGCGTCAGCACGCACGCGATCGCAAGTGCAATCACGCAGCCGATGCCGAAGCCGATCAGCGTGACGTTGGCCTTCTCGATCAGCGGCATGCCGCCGAAGATCAGATGGCTGGCCGACAACGTAATGATCACGGTGACAACCGGAATCGTCAGCGCGGGCACGAACAGCTTGTTGCCCAGACGCGCGGCGCTCGCCTTGCGCGCTTCGAGCGACAGCAGTTTCGGCTTGGCCGCGGTCACACCGCCGAAGCCTGCGGCCAGCGCCATCACGATTACGAGCACGCCGACCACCGAGGGTGGCAGTTTGTCGCCGATCAGGAAAATCAGCGCGTAAAGAATCCAGAAGCCGCCGGCGGTGAAACGGCGCGGGTGTTCCTTATCCGTGACGATCATGCCGCCGATCACCAGCAGCACGACGCCGAGCAGCCAGAACAAATAGGTAATCGTGAACGTCATGCTTTGTCTCCTGCTGCGGGTTGCGTCGGCGCAACGGAGGCGGGGTTCGCAGCGGCATTGCCGCGCAGTTCGCGCTCGAGCCTGCGGTCGAGCAGATAGAGGCGGAAGCCGTGAATGATGAACGCGCAGATCGCGGTCGGAATGCCCCAGACGGCCACGTGAATCGGCTCGACGATGATGCCGGCTTCTTTCAGGAAGGTCGTCATCAGCACGATTGCGCCGAACGCGACGAAGATGTCCTCACCGAAGAACAGGCCGACGTTGTCGGTCGCCGCGGAGAAGGCGCGCAATTTGAAACGCACGGCGTCGCTGATCTTGCCGAAGCGCGTTTCAGTCGCGCCTTCGGCCATCGGTGCGATCAGCGGACGCACCATTTGCGGATGGCCGCCGAGACCGGTCAGGCCGACAGCGGCGGTCAGCTCGCGCACCAGCAGATAGACAATCAGCAAACGCCCTGCGGTCGCGGCCTTGATGCCGCCGATCCACGCTTGCGCGCGCTCGCGCAGGCCATGCCGTTCCAGCAGGCCGATCACGGCCAGCGGCAGCAGAATGATCAGCGGGATATTGCGGGTCTTGATGAAACCGGTGCCGATTTCAGCGAGGATCTTTTCAGGCGGGAAGTGCGCGGCCAGACCGGTGATGATCGCGGCCACCGCCACGATCAGCATCGGATTGAACCGTAATAAAAAGCCGACGATGATGACGGCCACGCCAATGAGCGGCCATAGACTGACTGTTGTCTGCATCTGGATCTCCAAACAGGGTTTCAACCTCGCCGCTTGTGGCGGCTAACGTGGGCCGGCGCCTGGTGATCCACGCGCCGTCTTGCTGCCACGGCTCTTGATGGCCGCGTTGCTTCGACTACACCTGCACCTGCATTTGCTGCTTGTTTGCTGTTCCACTGCGGGTACTGCAATGCGTCGTCCTGCACCTGGCAAACGCCCCGCATGGTGCGGGGCGTTCAGGATTGAGCAACGGTTGAATCGCGCTGTCTGGCTCGCGTCGATCGACGCGCGGATCAGACGCTCGCGGCGCCGGCCGCGTGAACGTCAATGCCCGCGTCCTCTAGCGCGCTGCGGATGCGCCGCGCGAACGCCAGCGCGTGCGGGCCGTCGCCGTGCAGGCAGATGGTTTGGGCGTTGAGCGGCACCCAGTGTCCGTCGACGGCTTGCACGCGGCGCTCGCGCACCATGGCGAGCGTGCGCTCCAGCACCACGTCTTCGTCGTCGAGCAGCGCGCCCGGCTCCTTGCGCGGTACGAGCGAGCCGTCGGCGCGATAGCCGCGGTCGGCGAATACTTCTTCGATGGCAGTCAGGCCGGCTGCCCGGGCAGCCGTCACGAGTCCGCTGTTGGCGAGCGCGAACACTGCCACCGACGGGTCGAAATCGTGAACCGCCGAGACGATCGCATCGGCGATCTTCGCGTCGCGCGCGGCCTGGTTGTACAGCGCACCGTGCGGCTTGACGTGCGCGATGCGCCCGCCCTCGGCCTGCGCGATCGCCGACAGGGCGCCGAGCTGATACAGCACGCCGGCGTAGATATCGTTGGCCGGCAGATCCATTTCCTTGCGGCCAAAGTTCTCAGGATCGTTAAAGCTCGGATGCGCGCCGATCGACACACCCTTTTGCACCGCCCAGCGCACGCAGTCGCGCATGGCGTTGGCGCCGCCCGCGTGCCAGCCGCACGCGATGTTGGCCGAGCTGACGAGGTCGAGCAGCGCCTCGTCGGAACCGCAGCCTTCGCCGAGATCGGCGTTCAAATCGATTTCCATGGTGTTCCCCTACATAGTGTTACAGCGCTGCGATCGCCGGCTGGCGCGCGCAACGTTCTTCGTGCATGGCAATCGCGGCGTCGATCTGCCGCAAGTACGTGCGTTCTTCCAACAAAGCCTGGCGCGCCTCATAGGGCGTCGTCGGGATGAAACGGATGGCGGCGTTCAGGCGAACCTGCGCGAGCTTCCATAGATCGGCCTGGATCACAGCGCCGATCTTCGGATAGCCGCCGGTGGTCTGCGCATCGCTCATCAGCACGATCGGCTGGCCGTTCGGCGGGACCTGAATCGTGCCGGGCAGCACCGCGTGCGAGAGCAGATCGTTTTTCCGGGTGCGCTTCAGTTCCGTGCCGGCGAGGCGGTAGCCCATGCGGTTGCTGTTCGGTGTGACCAGCCATTCATCGGACCAGAACGATTCGTGCGCTTCTTCAGTGAAGCTATCGTATTCCGGGCCTTGCAGCACGCGGATCGGCACAGCCCACGGCACGCCCGATGGATGCCGGCCGCGCCGCAGCGGTTCGTGAACCAGCACGAACTTGCACCAGGCGGGCGCCTTCACGCCGAACTCCGGCGCTTCGGGGGTAAAGCCGAGATGGCCGCGTTGCGGCGGCGCGCCGACCGGCAGACGGTCGCCGTCGCGCAACGCCCGGCCGCCGAGTCCGCCGAAATGGCCGGCGAGATCGGTGCTGCGCGAACCGAGCATCGGCAACACGTCGATGCCGCCCGCGATGCAGACATAGCCGCGCATGCCGCGTTTGGCCGCTTGCAGAACCAGCTCCTGGCCTGCCTGAACCGGCAGGCTCCACCATGAATAGACCGGCTTGCCGTCGAGCGTCGCACCGAATTCGGTGCCGGTGATGGCCACACGCGTGGCGCGCAGAAAGCGCAGCACGGTCGGTCCAAAGGTAATTTCCAGGCCGGCTGCATCGGGCCGGTTGCCCACCAGCCGGTTGCCGACTTCGAGCGACAGACGGTCGAGCGCGCCACCCATCGCGACACCGAGGTGCCGGTAGCCGTGACGGCCAAGATCCTGAATCGTGGTCAGCAGACCCGCGCGAATCACATCGATCATGCGTGTATCCCCGCGACGGTAAAGCGCACCCGGTCGCCCGGTTGCAGCAGCGTGGGCGGACGGCGAGATGGATCGAACAGCGGCAGTTCGGTGCGGCCGATCAACTGCCAGCCACCGGGGGAGGTCGCCGGATAAATGCCGGTCTGCTCACCGCCGATACCGACCGAACCGGCCGGCACTTCCAGCCGCGGCGATGAACGGCGCGGCGTGTGCAGCGCTGTGTCGAGCCCGCCCATATAGGCGAAGCCCGGCTGAAAACCGAGGAAGAACACCACGTACTCGCCGTCCGCGTGACGTTGCACGACCTCGCGCACGCTCAGGCCGGTGTGATTGGCGACTACTTGCAGGTCGGGGCCGAACTCACCGCCGTATTGCACGGGGATTTCGACTGCACGGCCGGCCGCGGGCACGTCGCTCACCGCATTCCAGGCTGCCTGCAGAAGGCTCACCAGCGCTTCGCGATCGGCTTCGAGCGAATCGAATACGAGCGTCAGATTGTTCATACCCGGCACAACCTCGAGCACGTGCGGCCAGTCGCGCGCGGCCTCGGCGGCAGCCCACACGCGCCGCTGGCAGTCCAGCGTGGCAGGCGGCGGCGCCTCGCAGACAAGCGCGGCGTCGCCGAGCGGGAAGATTCTTGGTTGGCTCATCGCTTAATGGCCCAGGTTGAGTCGGGAATGTCGAACATATCGGACCCTATACCTGGTTATCGGCATCGGGTCCACGATGTATGAAGCGTACATTATCAATAAAATATCAACAATTTATCTATAAGCGTTTTCGCCAGGCTCCCCGGAATGGGTGGCTCGTCGTACACTCCTGACACTTTCCCATCCTGTTTCTCGAGAATTTTCACCATGTCGCGCCACCCCACCAAGATCGTTTCCTCGGAACATCTCGTGTCCGACACCAGCGCGGAGCTGTCCGAACTGGAGTACGCACTGATCATGGCGGGCAACGCATTCAACCGATGGATGGTGCGCTGCATGTCGGCGGCCGGCGAAAAAGACATGACCGCGATCGAAGTCTCGCTGCTGCATCACGTCAGCCATCGCGAGCGGCGCAAGAAGCTGGCGGACATCTGTTTCGTGTTGAACATCGAGGACACGCACGTCGCCACTTACGCGTTGAAGAAGCTCGTAGCTAGAGGGTATGTAAAAAGCGAAAAGACCGGCAAGGAAGTGTTCTTCTCGGCGACCGATGCGGGCCGCGAGCTCTGCCTGAAATACCGCGAAGTGCGCGAGAGTTGCCTGATTTCGACGCTAAAGGAAAGCGGCCTGACCAACGAACAGATTGGCGAGGCGGCGCAATTGATGCGCAACGCGTCCGGGCTGTACGACACGGCCGCGCGGGCGGCGGCGTCTTTATAACGGGGTTCGGCCGCGGCAAGTATTGAAGGGTGCGCCTCGCAGGGCGCTCTTCAAACGCTTAATCCGCCGGCTGTGGATAGATACTGGCTTCTGTCACGATCAGATCGAGCGGGATGTCGTGAGCCTCGCGCTGCAATGCGTCCGTGCGGCACGCTTCATAGGCGATGCCGACCGTAACCGGCTTCTTCGGTCCCGGCCATGTGGCCAGCGTGCGATCGTAGTAGCCACCGCCGTAACCGAGCCGGAAGCCGTTGGCGTCGAAACCCACGCACGGCACGAACAGCAGATCGGGAACCACCACGCGCCCCGAAGTAGGCTCGGCAATCTTATGATGGCCGATCTTCATCGCCATATCCGGCGCCCATGCGTGAAATTCGAGCGGCGCGCCGCGTTCCTTGACGATCGGCAAACCCGCCTCGCGTTGCGAGTCGGCCGCGAGCCAGATCGCAATCGCGGCGCGCGCGTCGAATTCGCCCGCCAGCGGCCAATAGAACCCCACACTGCTCACGCCGTAGTGTTTCAACGCATCGAGAACGCGACGGTTGAGCGCGGCGTTGTGCGCCGGCTCGGAAGCCGCTTGTAGCCTTGCTTCCAATAGCATTCGACGCAGCGCCTTTTTCGATTCTGCGACAGGGTTGCATGCTATGCTTGGGTTCAATTCGCGCTCCAGAAACAACGATGTCAATACGCCTCTATCGAGTATATCGCGCGGCCGGTCTGGCGCTTGCCGCTGCGGCACTCGTCGCGTGCAGCACGGCTTCCGCCGTCAAGCCCATTCCCCTTTCGCAACTCACGAACGACGACCAGACCTTCGTCCAGCTTCGCGAAGCCGCCCGCAATAATGACGCGGCGCGCGCAGCGCAACTGGCGAGCATGATCCCGAACTATCCAGCGCCTTCGTATCTGGAGTACTTCCAGCTCAAGCCGCAATTGTTCGATTCCAGCGGCCACGCGCGCATTGACGCGCCGGATGCGCCGGTGCTGTCGTTCCTGCAGAAGTACGACGGCCAGGCCATCGCCGACCGCATGCGCAACGACTACCTCACGGTGCTCGGCGCACGTCACGACTGGCGTAACTTCGATCAGCAATACGCGCGTTTCGTGCTGAACGACGATACGCAGGTTAAGTGCTACGCGCTCGAGTCGCGTGCCGCGCGGGGTGAAAACGTCGCCGACGCGGCGCGTGCGCTGCTCGTCGACCCGAAGTCGTACGGCGACGGCTGCGTCGATCTGATCACCGCGCTCGCGGTCAATCAGCAATTCAGTTCCGACGACGTGTGGCAACAGATCCGCCTCGCGTACGAACAGAACTACACGAGCACGGGCAGCAAGCTCGTCGATGCGCTTAGCAACCAGCCGCCCGATCCGGTGCTGTTCGGCCAGGCCACGAGTACGCCGCCGTTGTTGCTGGCGCGCGGCGTCGGTCCGGATACGCAATCGCATCAACTCGCGTTGCTCGCGATCACGCGCATGGCGCGCAACGATCCGGCCATGGCCGCGGCCACTTTCGCCTCGGTCGCGCCGTCGTTGAGCTCGCCCGAGCGCGCAATCGGCTGGGGCACGATTGCGTATCAAGCCGCTGCCAAGCAGATGCCGAGCGCGGTGGATTGGTACCGCCTGTCGGCGAATGCGCCGCTGTCGAACCCGGCGTACGAATGGCGCACCCGCACCGCGCTGCTCGCCGGCGACTGGACCATGGTGCGCTGGTCGATCGAACAGATGCCGGCGGCGCTGCGCAATCAGCCGTCGTGGGTGTACTGGCATGCCCGTGCGCTCAAGCAGGCTGGCGACACAACCACGGCCAACCAGGAATTCGAGTCGATCTCGCAGGGCTTCAACTTCTACGGCCAACTGGCTGCGGAAGAGCTCGGCCAGAAGATCACCGTGCCGCCGAAAACCACCGTGACCGACGCCGAAATCCAACAGGCCGGCAACACGCCGGGTCTCGATCTGGCGCAGCGCTTCTACGCGCTGAATCTGCGGCTCGAGGGCAATCGCGAATGGAACTGGCCGCTGCGCAATATGAGCGACCGGCAGCTGATCGCTGTGGCCGAATACGCGCGCCGCATCGAGTTGTATGACCGGACCGTGAACACGGCGGACCGCACGAAGAGCGAGCACGATTTCTCGCTGCGTTATTTGTCGCCGTTCAAGGATATCGTTGAGCGCGATGCGCAGTCGAATGGACTCGACGTCGAATGGGCATACGGGCTGATTCGCCAGGAATCGCGTTTCATCATGAACGCTCGCTCGGAAGTTGGCGCGAGCGGTCTGATGCAACTGATGCCGGGCACCGCGCAACTGGTGGCGAAGAAAATCGGCCTCGGCCCGATTTCGCGGGAGCAGATGAACGATATCAACACCAACATCCTGCTCGGCACGAACTACCTGTCCATGATCTACAATCAGTTCGACGGGTCTGCTGTGCTGGCCACCGCCGGTTATAACGCCGGTCCCGGCCGTCCGCGCAACTGGCGGCAATCGTTGCAGCATCCGGTTGAAGGCGCGATCTTCGCCGAGGCGATTCCGTTCCAGGAAACGCGCGACTACGTCAAGAATGTGTTGTCCAACACGGTCTACTACGCGGCATTGTTCGAAGGCCGTCCGCAATCGCTGAAGGCGCGTCTGGGTTATATCGCACCGTAAGCGCCGTGCCGCCGCCGCGTCAGGTTTTCTGATGCGGCGGTGCGCCACGCCAGCCGTTGCCGCGGCTTCCACCAGGGAGTCGAAAATGCGACATCAAGCCGTTGCGGTCATCGGCGGTTCCGGTTTTATCGGCAGCCATCTCGTCAATGCTCTGGTTGAAATGGGCAAAGACGTGCGCATCGCCACCCGGCGGCGCTATAACGCCCGCCATCTCACGCTGCTCCCCATCGACGTGATCGAAGCTGACGTGTTCGATCCGGTTCAGCTCGCGCGTTTTGTCGAGGGCGCCGATTGCGTGATCAACCTCGTTGCCACGCTGCACGGCAAACGTGGCACGCCCTACGGCCCGGAGTTCGCCCGCGCGCATGTCGAATTGCCGACCAAAATCGTTGCGGCTTGCGAAGGCAAGGGCGTGCATCGGCTGATTCATATCAGCTCGCTCGGCGCCGACTCGAACGGGCCGAGCATGTATTCGCGCTCGAAGGGCGACGGGGAAAAGGCCGTGCATGCGGCGAATCTGGCGTGGACGATTTTCCGTCCGTCCGTGGTGTTCGGTCCTGAAGACCAACTGCTCAACAAGTTCGCGTTCCTGCAGCGGATGTTCCCGGTGATTCCGCTTGCGATGCCGGACGCAAAATTCCAGCCGGTGTACGTCGGCGACGTGGCCAAAGCGATCTGCAACGTGCTCGATCTCGACGCGGCGAGCGGCCATACCTACGAGCTGGGCGGGCCGACCGTTTATACGCTCGAAGACCTCGTCAAGTATTGCGGCGACGTGATCGGCCGGCATGCGCGAATCATTCGCCTGCCGGAGGCGCTGGCGCGCTTGCAGGCGTTGACGTTTGAAATGGCGCCGGGCGAACCGGTGATTTCGCGCGACAATCTCGATTCGATGAAAGTCGACAACGTGTTGAGCGGACCGCTTGCGCCTGAACTCGGCATCGAACCCGCCAGCATCGAAACGATCGCGCCCGTGTATCTGACCGGCGCGTCGTCGCGTTCGCGCTTCGACACGTTTCGCGCGAGCGCGGGGCGTTGAACCTTTTCTAATCTCTACCTTTTATACCAGGCATGAAGCTGCTTATCGGTGACAAGAACTACTCGTCATGGTCGATGCGTCCGTGGTTGCTGGTCAAACATTTCGGCATTCCATTTGAAGAGGTGCTGATTCATCTGAATGAAGCCGGCACGAAGTCCGCGATTCTGGCGTATGCGCCGACCGGTCCGGGCAAGTTGCCGTGCCTGATCGGCGAAGATGGATTGGCCACCTGGGATTCGCTGGCGATCGCCGAGACACTGGCTGAGCGCTTCCCGCAGCATGCGCTGTGGCCGCGCGACCCGGCGGCGCGCAGTCACGCGCGCAGCATCAGCGCCGAGATGCATTCGGGCTTCGGCGAATTGCGCTCGAACATGTGGATGAACATTCGCGCGTCGTTTCCGGGTAAGAACGCCACACCGGGCGCACTGGCCGACATTGCGCGTATCGACGCGATCTGGAGCAGGTGTCTCGATACCTACGGCGGTCCTTTCCTGTTCGGCGAGTTCAGCATTGCGGACGCGATGTACGCACCGGTCGTGATGCGCTTCAACACATGGCAACCGGCGCTCTCCGAGGCCGCCGCGGCTTATGTTCGTCGCGTGACGGCGTTGCCGGCGGTGAAGTCGTGGATCGACGACGCGCTGCGCGAAACGCATGCCATTCCGTACCAAGACGTATGCCCATGAATATCTACGCAGTAGGCGGTGCGATCCGCGACGAGTTGCTGGGCGTACCCGTGCAGGACCGGGACTACGTGGTGGTGGGCGCGACGCCCGAGCAGATGGTGGCGCAGGGCTATCGTCCGGTGGGCAAGGATTTCCCGGTGTTTCTGCATCCGCAGACGCACGAGGAGTACGCGCTTGCGCGCACCGAACGCAAGACGGCCGCGGGCTATCACGGCTTCCAGTTCTTCTACGCGCCGGACGTCACACTCGAAGAGGACCTCGCGCGCCGCGACCTGACAATCAACGCGATGGCGCGCGAAATGCGCCCGGACGGCGAACTGACCGGCCCGGTGATCGACCCGTTCAACGGCCGGGGCGATTTGCAGGCGCGGCTGTTTCGTCACGTCAGCGATGCGTTTCTGGAAGACCCTGTGCGGATTTTGCGGATTGCGCGATTTGCGGCGCGTTTCGTCGATTTCACGGTGGCTCCGGAGACGATGGCGCTGATGCGCAAGATGGTGGCCGAGGGTGAGGTCGATGCACTGGTCGCCGAGCGCGTATGGCAGGAGGTGTCGCGCGGATTGATGGAGAAGAAGCCGTCGCGCATGTTCGAAGTGCTGCGGGAATGCGGCGCTTTGGCGCGGATTCTGCCGGAGATCGATGCATTGTTCGGCGTACCGCAGCGGGCTGACTATCATCCCGAAGTGGATACGGGCGTGCACGTAATGATGGTGGTCGACCATGCCGCGCAGCAGGGTTACGCGTTGCCGGTGCGGTTTGCGGCGCTCACGCATGATCTGGGCAAAGCGACGACGCCGGACGACGTATTGCCGCGGCATATCGGGCATGAGGGGCGCAGCGTGGATTTGCTGAAGCCTTTATGCGAGCGGCTGCGGGTGCCGAATGAATGCCGCGATCTGGCGCTGCTGGTCGCGCGGGAGCACGGGAATATTCATCGCGTGATGGAGATGGGGGCAGCCGCGTTGGTGAGGCTGCTCGAGCGCAGCGATGCGATTCGGAAACCTGGGCGGTTTGCTGAAGCCTTGCAGGCTTGTGAGGCGGATGCGCGTGGGCGGCTTGGGTTTGAGATGCGGGAGTATCCGCAGGCTGAGCGGCTGCGGGTTGCGCTTGTTGCTGCGCGGGGGGTGGATGCTGGTGCCGTGGCTAAGCGGCTCGTTGACTCGCCTGCGGGGATTAAGGATGCAGTGCATCAGGAGCGCGTTCGCGCTGTTGAAGGGGCTCTTGTTGTTTGAGGTTTTTTTGCCTGTGCGGCGCTTGTTCGTCAGTGTTCTTGGGGGGTTGGCCTTTCCTTGTTCTGGCTTTCGTGCCTTTCCTTGAATTGTTAGTGGTCTATTAG
>NZ_JALPRI010000036.1:0-48043 GCF_030464785.1 Paraburkholderia sp. SEWSISQ10-3 4 | reverse complement strand
CCGCACAGGGGCAACGCTAATAGACCACTAACAAAACAAGGAAAGGCCAAAACCCTAAGAGCACGGACAAAAGCGCCGCACAGGCAAAAAATCAACCCTGCCGAAGGCAATACCCAGCAACAGCATCCAACACCCCTTCATCCTCGCCAACGGCAACAGCACACCGAATCTCGACAGCTGGATACACCCCCCGACACCTCTCAATCACCTCCGGCAGATCCCTCCGCACATGCCCACCTTGCCCAAAAAACACAGGCACAACAGTCACAACAGAACACCCGTCGGAGACAAGATCCCCAACAGCAGTAGGCAAATCCGGCTCCATCAACTCAAGAAAAGCCAACAAAACCGCCCCGGCATCAGAGCCGCGCGCAGCGCGAACCTTCTCAGCAAGCCTCTCAAACGGCTCCCGCCACCGCACATCCCTTGCGCCATGCGCAAACAAAACAAGTCCATGCGTAGCCATGACAAAGGCCCCTAATGGCGATCAACCCACTTCAACCCGACCAGCCCGAGCACGAGATAAACAAGCCCAGGCGTAGCCGCGGTCAACGGCGCAGGCCACGTATTCAACGTGCCGATATGCGAGAACAGCGTATTGAACAGCTGGAAACTCATCCCCAGCATGATCCCGCCGAAAACCTTCACCCCCACCACGCCGGCACGCGTATGCAGATACGCAAACGGCAACGACAACACCAGCATCACGAACACCGCAAACGGATACAGCAGCTTGCGCCACAGCGCAATTTCATACCGCTGCGTGTCCTGATGATTCTCGGTCAAATGCTGGATGTAGCGGAACAGGTTGAACATCGACATCCGGTCCGGCGACACCAACAGCACCGACAAGATCTGCGGCGTCAGTTCCGAACGCAGCGAATACGCCGGCAACGCCACCTGCTTTGCACGGTACACCGGATTCAATGCATCTGCCGGCGTGCCCGCAGGAGGGGGGACGTCGATCAGTTGCGTGTCCGTCACATCGGTCAGCTGCCAATGACCTGGCGGCTGATACGTGCCGCTCTTCGCAATCCGTACGTTCGAGAGACGGAACTGCGAATCGAATTCGTAAATGCGCACGTTGCTGATCGTCGCGTCCGGCTTCAATTCGCCGACGTTGACGAAGCGCGTCACCTGCTCGCCGTCCGCGCGCGCCGTGAGCGTGTCCTTCACCCACACGCCCGACTCGAAGTTGCTCGATACCGACGACCCCAACGCCTCAAGCCGCACGCGTTCCGACAACTGATCCGTGTACGGGCCGACCACTTCGCCGATCAGGTAAGTCAGGAACACCAGCGGAATGCCGATCTTCATGAGCGAGCGCAGCGCCTGATTGGTGGCGAGGCCGGACACGCGAAAAATCGTGTACTCGGAGTTCGCCGCCATCTGCGCGAACACGTAGATTGCGCTGATCAACGCAGCAACCGGAATGATTTCGTAGAAGCGCGACGGCGTTTGCAGCGCGACGCGCAGCACCGCGTACTGGAACTTGTAGTTACCGTGGCCGACGGAATTCAGTTCGTTGATCAGGTCGAAGAAGAAGAACAGACCCGAAAACGCAAACAGAATGAAGATGAACGTGAGATAGATCTGACGCGCGAAGTACCTTTCATAGATGCGCATCGGTCAGCTCCCCTGCGAACGGCTGAACATCGCCCGCGTGAACAGCGGCCGGTTGCGCACGCGCAGCCAGAAGATGAACGCGACGATCACCGCCACGACAACGTGCAGGCCCACCAGTCCAGCCGCGAACGACATCCTGCCTTGCTCGATCCACGACTGCACGACGTTCAACAGATTGGAATACGTCAGATAGATCAGGACGGCCATCACCAGATTGATCGTGCGGCTGCGCCGCGGGTTCTGGTGCGCGAGCGGAATCGCCAGCAGCATCAGATTGATCGCGATCAGCGGCAGCCCCGCGCGCCAGGCGAACTCGGCGAGATTTTCATCGGTAGGGTTACGCAGGAGCGTCAACGTGGGCAAGCTGGTGGTAGTGGGCGTATTGACGACCGGCTGGCTCTGGATCTTCAGGCCGTAGCGTTCGAATTCCATGATGCGGAAATCAGGGTGGCCCGGTTCGCCGTCATAGCGGCGGCCGTTTTCCAGCACGACAAAGCGGTCGCCGTTCTTATGAGTTTCGGTGTGGCCGGTTTTCGACACGACCACGTTGACCTTGCCGTTCTCCGTACTGGTCACGAAGACGTTCTCGACACGCGCCTGGTCGGGCGACATCTTCTCGATGAAGAACACGCGGTGGTTGGTGGCCGACTCGCGGAATTGACCCGGCGCGAGCAGCGAGACTTCGTCGCGCTGCTGGAAACGCGCGCGCAGCAGCTTGTTCTGCTGGTTCGACCACGGCCAGCCGACGAACACGAAGAACATGATGAGGATGATGATCGGCGTGGAAAAAATGGCGATCGGCTTGATGAATTGCGTCAGGCTGACCCCGGAGGACAGCCACACGACCATCTCGGAGTCTTTGTACCAGCGTGTCAGGACGAACAGGATCGACACGAACAGGGTCGCGACGAGCATGATCGCCAGGTAGCCGATCACAGTCAGGCCGATCAGGACCAGCACGTCGCGCGGGTCGATCTCGCCCGAGGCCGCGAGGCCGACGATGCGGATCATCATCGTCGTTAGCACGAGCGTGAGGAGAACCATGAACACGGCACCAGCCGTATACGCGAGTTCGCGCTGGAGGGAGCGTTCGAAGATCATTATTGATGATGAGGTGGGGCGCTCTCGGTGACGTACGGATTGGTTCCCGTCACGCCTCCGGTGCAGCCGCCGCGGGAAAAATAGCGGATAATTGCGGCTTTCATCCTAAGCCCAGATTTTATCCGAGGACAAGCGCGATGGACTTTAGCATAAAAGCCTGTGATTGGACCAAAGGCTCGTCAAACGGTTTCCTGACCGGGAAATCCGATTGCATCGTAATCGGCGTGTTCGAGTCGCAAACGCTCTCGGGCGCTGCGCTGGAGATCGACGCGGCCACCAAGGGCCTCCTGACCCGCATCATCAAGGCCGGCGACATGGACGGCAAGGCCGGCACCACCCTGTTCCTGCACGAAGTCTCAGGCATCGGCGCTTCGCGCGTGCTGCTGGTCGGCCTCGGCAAGCAGGATGCTTTCAGCCAGAAAGCCTACGGCGAAGCCGTGCGGGCCGCCTGGCGCGCACTGCTCGGCACCAAGATCGTCCAGGTCACCTTCACGCTCGCCCAACTGCCAATCCTCGAGCGCTCGGTCGATTGGGGCGTGCGCGCCGCGATCCTCGCGCTGCGCGAACTGAGCTACCGCTTCACGCAGATGAAGAGCAAGCCGGACAACGCGCCGCGCGCCCTGAAGCGCATCGTGTTCAGCGTCAACACCGGCGACGAGAAGGCCGCCAAGCTCGCGGCCAAGCAGGGCGCAGCGCTCGCCAATGGCATGGATCTGACGCGCGACCTCGGCAACCTGCCGAGCAACGTCTGCACGCCGACCTATCTTGCCAACACCGCGAAGAAGCTCGCCAAAGACTGGAAGCTGAAAGTCGAAGTGCTCGGCGAAAAGCAGTGCGAAGCCCTGAAGATGGGCTCGTTCCTGTCGGTCACGGCCGGCTCGGTCGAACCGGCCCAGTTCATCGTGCTGCAGTACCAGGGCGGCGCCGCGAAAGCCGCGCCGGTGGTGCTGGTCGGCAAGGGCGTCACGTTCGATACCGGCGGCATTTCGCTGAAGCCGGGCGAAGGCATGGACGAAATGAAGTACGACATGTGCGGCGCCGGTTCGGTGCTGGGCACGTTGCGCGCCGTCGCCGAAATGGGCCTGAAAATCAACGTGGTCGGCATCATCCCGGCCGTCGAGAACATGCCGTCGGCCACCGCCACGAAGCCTGGCGACATCGTCACCAGCATGAAGGGCCTGACGATCGAAGTGCTGAACACAGACGCCGAGGGCCGGCTCATTCTGTGCGACGCGCTGACCTATGCCGAGCGTTTCAAGCCGGCGGCGGTGATCGACATCGCCACGCTCACCGGCGCCTGCATCATCGCTCTGGGTCATCACAACAGCGGTCTGTTCTCGAAAGACGACGCGCTGGCGGGCGAGCTGCTCGATGCCTCGCGTGAAGCCTCCGACCCGGCCTGGCGCCTGCCGCTCGACGACGAGTATCAGGATCAGCTCAAGTCGAACTTCGCGGAT
Source organism: Paraburkholderia sp. SEWSISQ10-3 4 (assembly GCF_030464785.1). Classification (NCBI taxonomy): domain Bacteria; kingdom Pseudomonadati; phylum Pseudomonadota; class Betaproteobacteria; order Burkholderiales; family Burkholderiaceae; genus Paraburkholderia; species Paraburkholderia sp. SEWSISQ10-3 4. The sequence goes on along the minus strand of NZ_JALPRI010000036.1, from coordinate 43,859 downwards.
CTGGCCAACATCGGCGGCCGTCCGGCGGGCAGCGTGACGGCCGCGTGCTTCCTGTCGCGTTTCACTGACGCGTATCCGTGGGCCCACCTGGACATCGCCGGCACCGCGTGGAAGAGCGGCGCGGCGAAGGGCGCCACTGGCCGCCCGGTGCCCTTGCTCGCGCAGTTCCTGATCGACAGGGCCGCGGACGGTCGCGCTGCACAATGACGCATTGCAGTAAGCTTGCAGGCGTTGCTGTAGACGCAAAGCGGAGCCGCCGATGACGAGAATCGATTTTCACTCGAACGTCGGCGATTCGCTGCTGTATGCGTGCCGCCTGATCCGCAAGGCGTATCAGGCGGGCCAGCCGACCATCGTGCTGGCGGAGCCCGAGCGTCTGCGGGCTTTCGACGAGCAGTTGTGGACCTTCTCACCCCTCGACTTCGTGCCGCACTGCATGGCGGGCACGGCGCTTGCCGCGCAAACGCCAATCGTGCTGGCCTCGAACCTCGATGATGTGCCGCATCATCAGGTGCTGCTCAATCTCGGCGCCACGGTGCCGGCGCAATTCGCCCGCTTCGAAAGATTGCTGGAAGTGGTCGGTAACGCACACGACGAACTCGCGGCTGGCCGCGAACGCTATCGTTTCTATCGCGATCGCGGCTATGCTTTGAACAACTACAAGCAAGGCAGTTAGGCCCCCAGCCGGGTCCTATTTCGCCCGCGTCGCGTGATGTTTTTGTCGGATGGATTCGACGCGCGCGCGGCCTGCCTCGGCTTGGACTCAAACACGGAGAGCGCGCGTGTCCGATCCTAACGATAGTTCGATCCCGGTTTTGAACGAGATTCTCGTGCCGGGCAATCCCGCCCAAGCGCGCCAGGCGGAGGGCGGCGCAGCGGCGCCGACTACCCAGCCAGTGTCCGATCGCGCCACTGCGCAAGAACCGGTCCTTACGCCGGAACCCACACACGAGCCTGAGCCGGTGCCTGCGCCTGCGCCAGAATCCCAGCATGCGCCAAAGGAGCCGACGCTCGCGCCGGAGCCCGCGCACGTGTCGGAGGAAGCGCATCCGGCCGAGCACCACGCCCACCCGAAAAAGCGTTCGAGGGCACACCACGCTTCCGATCACCGGCACGGGCATGAGCCGGCCATGGCGCCGTCAGCAGGCGTCTTCGATCGGGCTGAACCGCATGCGCCGATCGAGGCGGGTACGATCGTGCCGCCGGATATCGCTTATGAAACGCAGCCGCAACCGAACCTCGATGCCGATGTCATCGCCGAACGTCTGCGCGGACGGTTCGCGGGTTTTCTGACGGGAGATGGGCGCGGCGTCATCGAAGCGCGTTGCCGCGATGCGTTGCAGGATCACACATCCTGGCTCGTCAACCAGATCACGCGCGAAGTGGCGCTGGCGCTGGAGACTGAATTGACCGGCTGGGTCAGGGAAGCGGTCGATCAGGAGATCGCGCGGCGCTCGGGCAGCGCCTGATCGTGGCCGAGGGCGCGCCGCGCTACGGGCGCTCTCACCGCTTTCATCAAGCGGTGTTCATTTGAGTCTTCGTTTACGTGTGATTATTTGAGCGTCAGCACCCAGCTCGCCAGCGTAGCCGCCTGATCGGGCGTGAGTTGCGTATTCGCGGGCATCGGCACCGCGCCCCACACGCCCGTGCTGCCATCCAGAATCTTGTGCTTCAGATAGGTGGCGGCATCTTCGCGGCCGGCATATTTCGAGGCGACGTCATGCAGCGCCGGTCCCATGAATGGACGCGTCACCGAGTGGCAGCTCATGCAGTTTTCTTGCTGAGCCAGCGCGAGGGCGGCGGGCACCTCCGCGTGCGCCGCCGGACTGCCGGCGCCTAACATAGCGCTCAGCACGCTGGCCGACGCGAGCGCTGCATACGACATTGATTTCATTCTGGTCTCCGTCGGTGCAGATGCCCGACTCGTGGTCCACGCATTATAAAAGGAAAGGGGCGCACGGTTTCCCGTGCGCCCCTTTGCGCTTTTTCGTAACTGACGCAGCCGATATGGCGTTGAGCGATGCTACGCATTAGCCCCGGCGAATCGAGGTGAATCGAGGCGGATCAGCGTAGTGTGCTCAATGCCCGCTTAGCCCGTCACTGCGCCCTTGTTGGCCGGCAGCGCCAACGCGGAGTACTTCGCCAGCACGCCACGCGTGTAGCGCGGCTTCGGTTGCTGCCATGCAGCGCGGCGGCGTTCCAGTTCGGCGTCGTCGATGTTCAACTGCAGAAGCAGCTTGTGCGCGTCGATCGTGATCGAGTCGCCTTCCTGCACGAACGCGATCGTGCCGCCCACGAACGCTTCCGGCGCCACGTGACCGACCACCATCCCCCAAGTGCCGCCCGAGAAGCGGCCGTCGGTGATCAGGCCCACGCTTTCGCCGAGTCCCTTACCGATGATTGCGGAGGTCGGCGCGAGCATTTCCGGCATGCCGGGGCCGCCCTTCGGGCCGAGGTAGCGCAGCACGACCACGTCGCCGGCGACGATCTTGTCGGCCAGAATCGCTTCCAGCGCGCTTTGCTCGTCGTCGAACACGCGGGCCGGGCCGGTGATGACCGGGTTCTTCAGGCCGGTGATCTTGGCGACGGCGCCGTCTACGGCGAGGTTGCCCTTCAGGATCGCCAGATGGCCTTCCTTGTACAGCGCCTGCTCGATCGGGAAAATCACCTGCTGATCGGCGCGCGGCTTGCTCGGCACGTCCTTCAGCTCTTCGGCGATCGTCTTGCCGGTGATCGTGATGCAATCGCCGTGCAACAGGCCCGCGTCGAGCAGGATCTTCATGACTTGCGGAATGCCGCCGGCCTTATGCAGATCGGTCGCCACGAACTGGCCCGACGGCTTCAGGTTGCAGATCACCGGCACCTTCTTGCGCATGCGCTCGAAGTCTTCGATGGTCCATTCCACTTCAGCCGCGTGGGCGATGGCGAGGAAGTGCAGCACGGCGTTGGTCGAGCCGCCCGTCGCCATCAGCACGGCCACGGCGTTTTCGATCGCCTTCTTCGTGACGATGTCGCGCGGCTTCAGATCCTTCTTGACCGCTTCGACCAGCACGCGTGCCGATTCGGCTGCCGAGTCGACCTTTTCCTGGTCCGGATTGGCCATCGTCGACGAATAAAACAGCGACATGCCCAGCGCTTCGAACGACGAGCTCATCGTGTTGGCGGTGTACATGCCGCCGCACGAACCCGTAGACGGGCACGCGTTCTTTTCGACCCCTTCAAAATCTTCTTGCGACATGCGGCCGGCCGTGAACTCGCCCACGGCTTCGAACGAGGACACGATGGTCAGGTCGGTGCCCTTCCAGTTGCCCGGACGGATCGTGCCGCCATACACGTAGATGCTCGGCACGTTGGTGCGCAGCATGCCGATCATGCCGCCCGGCATGTTCTTGTCGCAGCCGCCGATCACCACCACGCCGTCCATCCACTGGCCTTGCACGCACGTCTCGATGCAGTCGGAGATGACTTCGCGCGACACGAGCGAGTACTTCATGCCTTCGGTGCCCATCGACATGCCGTCCGAAATCGTCGGCGTGCCGAAGATCTGCGGATTCGCGTCGGCGCCCTTGACCGCGGCGACGGCCGCGTCGGCCAGACGTTGCAGGCCGGCGTTACACGGCGTGATGGTCGAGTGGCCGTTGGCGATGCCGATCATCGGCTTGTCGAAGTCGGCCTTTTCGTAGCCGAGTGCGTAGTACATCGAGCGGTTCGGTGAGCGCGCCACGCCTTGCGTGATGTTCTTCGAACGACGGTTGTATGCCATGGGGAACTCCAATCTGTTTTGTTTTGATCCGTGCTGCGTGTGCGGGACTCAAGTGCTGCCGCAGAGGCTTGCGGTGACGCTGCAATGCGTTGCCGGCGGCGTCGGCCGATACGGCGGTTCTGGTCAGTTCAGTTTAGTTCCGACGCGTTGCGCAAGGGTGCAGTTTTGCGAAGCGCGTGTCCAATATATTATTCAGGCTCGATTAGGTCGTAAAATGTATTAATCATGTTGCCTACGATTCCTGACCTGCGCCAGTTGCGCTATTTCGTGACCGTCGCCGAAGAAAAGCACTTCGGGCGGGCAGCCGTGCGTCTTTCCATGACGCAGCCGCCGTTGTCGCAGGCGATTCGGGCACTGGAGGACACGCTCGGCGTCGAGTTGTTCGCGCGCACCAAGCGCTCGGTGGAGCTGACTCCGGTGGGCGCTGACCTGTTGCCCGAAGTGCAGCGCCTGCTGGCGAGCGCCGAGGGGCTGCGGCCGCTGGCGCAGAGCCTCGCGCGAGGCGAGGCCGGGGCGCTCTCGCTGGCTTTCGTCTCAACGGCGGATTACGGCCTGCTGCCGCTACTGCTGCGTGATTTCGGCGCGCGCCATCCGCGGGTGCGCCTCGAACTGACCGAAGCCACCAGCGACGTGCAGATCGACGAACTGGTGGCCGGGCGAATCGACGCAGGTCTTGTGATCGCGCCGCTGCCGTCGCGCCATGCCACCCAGCTCTCGTGGCTGCCGATCGCCCGCGAGCCGCTGGTGATCGCGATGTCGACGGACATGGCAAAGCGCGTGGGCAGTGCCGCGGGCTCCAGGGTTGACTCGCCCGCGGAGTGGCTGGATACGCCCATCAGCCTGCGCGACGTCGCCGACGAGCCGCTCGTGATCTTCCCAAGACGTCTGGCGCCAGGCTTTTATGACATCATTATGGATTGCTACGGCGTGGCGGGCCTCGCGCCCCGGGTCGGCCAGGAGGCGATCCAGATGCAGACGATCGTGAGCCTCGTGTCGGCCGGGATGGGCGTCGCACTGGTGCCGCAATCGTTGCGTAATCTGCGCCGCACGGGTGTCGTGTACCGGCCGCTCTCCGAATCGGTGCCGGCGATCGAGACGGGTTTGGTCTGGCGCACGGCGGAGGTGAGTCCGGTGCTGGCCGGCTTCATCGAGATCGTGCGGGCGCATGCGGCCACCATGGAGGCGCAGTTCGCGGCGCCTCGTGTTTAGGCGAGCTTAGGTGAGCCGCTGCCGCGAACGCATTGCAAGCGGAACCGTCCAACGCATGCGCCGCATGATGCGCACACCGCCGGCTGCTACTTGAAACCCGACTAGAAATCCGCTTCTGAACCTGAACTGCCCATAACAACACGATGCTCATTCACCCGAATTTCGACCCCGTTGCCATTCATCTGGGGCCGCTTGCTGTGCGCTGGTATGGACTGATGTACCTCGTTGCGTTCATCGCGGCGATCGTCGTCGGCCGCTTGCGGCTGCGTTTGCCGTACGTCGCCGCGCAAGGCTGGACCGCTAAAGATATCGACGACATGCTGTTTTATGGCGTGCTCGGTACGATCCTCGGCGGCCGGCTCGGCTATGTGCTGTTCTACAAGGCGAGCTTTTACTTCGCGCATCCGCTCGACATCTTCAAGGTGTGGGAAGGCGGTATGTCGTTTCACGGCGGCTTCCTCGGTGTCACGCTGGCAATGGTGCTGTTCGCCTATCAGCGCAAGCGCTCGTGGCTGCAGGTCACCGATTTCGTCGCGCCGATGGTGCCGACCGGGCTCGCAGCAGGGCGCCTCGGCAACTTTATCAACGGTGAGTTGTGGGGCCGCGTGACCGACCCGTCGGCGCCCTGGGCAATGCTGTTTCCAGGCGCCGCGCCGGACGACGCCACGTGGCTCACCACTCATCCGCAACTGGCCGCGCAATGGCATCTGAACGAAGTGTTCGCGCAATATCACATGCTGCCGCGTCATCCGTCGGAGTTGTATGAGATCGCGCTCGAAGGTGTGGCGCTGTTCTTCGTGCTGTTCTTCTTCTCGCGCAAACCAAAGCCGTTGGGCGCGATTTCCGCGGTGTTCCTGATCGGCTACGGTCTCGCGCGTTTCACGGTGGAATTCGCGCGTGAGCCGGACGATTTCCTTGGGCTCCTGGCAATGGGTCTCTCGATGGGCCAATGGCTCTCGCTGCCAATGATCCTCGTCGGCATCGGGATACTGGTGTGGTCATATCGCCGTGCGCGGCGTGAACCGGCGCAGCCAGTCGGCGCAAACTGAGCGCTACGTTTTATCGTAGTGAGAAGCCAACAAAAAAAGCCACGGCATGCCGTGGCTTTTTCTTTTACAGCAGGACATCTGGTGTAAAACGCGTTACTTCATCTGCACCGAGCCCGACACATTGACCGTGACAGTCGACGTGCCGCCTTCGATCGGCACCGGCGCGGATGCCTTCGCATCGGCACCCATTGCGCGTGCGCTCATCATCATCATTGGGCGCGGCATGACACCGTTGTGCCCGACGTTGACCTCGCGAATCGAATAGCCGTTGTAGCCGAATGCCTGCGCCGACGAAGCGGCTTGCTCGCGGAACGACTTGATGGCTTCGCCGGTGAGCTTCTGCTCCGCGGCACGCTGCGCTTCCGGCGACAACGAGAACTGCACGTTGCCGACCTGCATGATCGATGCCATCTGGCCCGCGAGCTTCGACGCCGCGGCGAAGTCGTGCGATTCAAGCACAACTTCAGTACGGCCGCGCCATGCGGAAATGCGGCCGTCACGATCGGTGGACGGGTAGATCGAGAAGGAGCCGGTGCGAGCCGTTACGCCGTTCACGCCCTTGGCTTTTTGCAGCGCCGCATCGGCGCGTTGGTTCAGCGTGGAGGTGAGCACGGACGGATCACTCGCTTCCTGCTCATAGAACAGCGTGATATCGACGACGTCTTGCGGCACTTCCGAGCTTGCTTGCGCATTCAGCGACAGCACGCCCGCGGGTTGATATTGCGTCACGCCCTGCGCGCGGGCCATGGCCGGCGTCAACGCGAGCGCAGCAGGCGCGGCGCATACGAGAGCGAGAGCGAGTGCACGTGCGGTGTTTTTCGTCATTCTTGGACTCCTTGCTTGAACAGGTTGTGCACGATTGGAGCGAACGCCATGCGCGTGGCACAACGTTTGCGAGTCCGTTAGGCGCTTGTAACCTGAGCTTGGTTCCCTAATTTGACGTTTGCTGAACGTTTGTGTTCATCGGCCACAGACATGCGCGTGACACAAGCGGCAACGGGTCACGTGCGCGTATGCAAGGTCAAACAAGACGTTTGGTGATGAAGCGCCATTCAGCTTCGGTCACCGGTGTGATCGACAGGCGGTTGCCTTTGACGAGCACACGCATGTCCTTCAATTCTTCATGCTCGCGCAGCGCGGCAAGCGGAATCAAGGGGATCTTCTTCTTGAACACAACATCGACGAGTAGCCAGCGCGGCGTTTCCTGCGACGACTTCGGGTCGTAGTAGGGGCTCTTCTTGTCGAATTGAGTGGGGTCCGGATACGCGGTGGACGATACCTCCGCGAGCCCCGCAATGCCCGGCTCCGGGCAACTCGAGTGATAGAACAGCACACCGTCGCCGACCTGCATCATGTCGCGCATGAAGTTGCGCGCCTGATAGTTGCGCACGCCGGTCCACGGCAACGTGTGGTGCGGTGCCTCTGCGAGATGGTCGATGCTTGCTTCGTCCGGTTCGGACTTCATTAGCCAGTAGCGCATGAATCGAGTTGAACGTTAAAGGTTTGATACAGCAAGAAAAATCGAGGCCCAAAGAAAAACGGCACCGAACCGAAGTCCGATGCCGTTTGAATAAGGTCCCCGCCTTAGCCGCTAGGCCGGCATCCTGAACCGGGAGTTCAGAATTGGTCGCAGTTAGCAGCACTTCGGGTACATCAGACAGAGTGACGCGCACACCCGTGCTACAAATTTCCACAACCGTGCACATGGCATTGGTTCAAGGAATATATGACCTTGGCGAACCAGGCAGGGAAGTCAAACCGATTGAATTCAAGACGTTTGCATGAATCTTTGCTCATGCACCTCGTTTGAATCCGCAGCCGATCTCAGGACCGGCTACAAGATACTTTTACATGCTGTACTGCTGAATCACAGTACCCAGTTGCTCGTTCATTTGGTGCATTGTACGCCGGATTTCTTCAGCGGGAAATGCTTCTCCGTGCCGCACGCTGCTTTGCAGCTTAAGCAGTTCTGATGCCAGCGACAGCGCGGCCATGACGGCAATGCGATCCGTGCCGCGCACGTTGCTGCTATTGCGGATCTTCGACATCTCGGCGTCGACGCGAGCAACCGCTTCAAGCAACGCGCCTTCAGTTTCCGGCGAGCAGGCGAGACGATAGGGCACGCCGAGAATCGATACTTCGATCTGCTTGGTGGTCATGCATTTTCTCCATGGCGGGTGACGTCGCTCTCCGCTTCTTCCTCATGCGGCGCGGCCTCGAGCAGATCGAGCTGATTATCAGGCTCGCTGTGCGCGCGGGCCCGCGGCAGTTTTTCGAGGATCGCATTGAGGCGCACCTGTGCGTCGTCGATCTTTGCCGACAGCGCGTCGCGTTCCGCCTGCAGCGCATCGCGCTCCTCGCGCATCAGCGCGAGTTCCGTGCGCGTGGCCTCGGCTTCGGCACGCGTTTGGGCGAGCTGATCTTCGAGCGCGAGCCGCGCTTCATTGTGGCGTTGGCTGATCGTGATCAGCTTGCCGATATTCTGTGAAAGTGTTTCGAGTTCGGTGAGCATCTGCTGCGTCCTCTAAAGACATCGCATTTTAGCGCGGAATGTCGCAGGTTCCGACAATTGTCTCGTTTCGAGACGTAACAACATCGCTTTGTGCCGGCTTTTATCGACCATATGATGAAAAACAACTCATGCATCGGACAATAACCTGCACTTAACAGAACAGTTTGCGCACGGATTAACCATTCTTGACGGACCCGAGGGCCGCTCCTAAACTGGCCGCACTTTGGTGCCCGCGCGCGCTTTTCCACAGTGTGCGCAGTTAAACGGGAAGCAGGGCGCGCGCTTCGCCTGAACGCGCCAACCTGCGCTGCCCCCGCAACGGTAAGCGACCGCATTCGTCATGCAGGTCGATCCTGATCGCGTGTTTGATGCTTAACACGCGAGTGTGCCACTGCGCGTCACGCGTGGGAAGGCGGGATCGATGTGTCGCCAGCCCGGATACCGGCCAGAGGGAGAGGCTCGTTCCCGCGCAAACGTAAAACAACGCGGGCGCCTCGTTACGCATCGGCCCGCGGGGAAGCGGGCCGCGCACGCTATCCACAGGAATGTCATCCCATGCTGTCCCCTATCGCTCGCGCGGCGTTGCTCGCCTTTGCGAGCCTGCCGCTCGTCGTGCATGCGCAAGCTGCTTCTTCTCCGTCGCCGTCTTCATCTTCTTCTGCCGATACGGGGGCGAGCGGTTCGTCAGCCGCGGTGTTGTCGCCCGTTGTCGTGACCGCGGAGCGCGGGCCGCAACCGCTCGCCGATGCGATCCCGCAGACCACGCTGTTCGACCAGCAGGACATCGCCGATACGACCGCGACCGATTTGCCCGGCCTGCTGCAACTCGCGCCCGGCGCGCAAATCTCGCGCACCGGTGGTCCGGGTTCCACGACGAGCCTGTTTCTGCGCGGCGCGTCGTCGACGCAATCGCTTTTGCTGATCGACGGCGTGCGGGTCGACTCCGTGAGCCTGGGCGCGCCGCAACTCGCGCAGATTCCGCTCGACCAGATCGATCACGTCGAAGTGGTGAATGGCAACGTGTCCGCGCTTTACGGCTCCGGCGCAATTGGCGGCGTGGTGCAGGTGTTCACCAAAGACGGCGGCGACCATCCGCCGCGTTTCAATTTTTCGGTGGGCTATGGCAGCTATCACACGCAGACGCAGCAGGCCGGCGTGAACGGCTCGCTGGATAAAGACGGCAACACCACCTTCAGCATTTCGCTCGCGCGTTCGAAAGACGACGGCTTCTCGTCGCTCAATCCGTCGCAGGCGCCCAACGCGAATCCGAACGCGAACGGCTATCTGAACGAAAGCATCTCGGCTTCGCTGCGTCACAAGTTCAGCGACAAGTGGGACGCGGGAGTCACCTATTTCCAATCGAACGGCAATAACAGCTATGACAACGCGTACGGTGTGCCGACCGATCTGAACAACCTCTACAGCAAAGTGCGCCAGATGTCGGTGTTCGCGAACGGCAAACTGACCGACCGGTGGACCACGCACTTCATCGTTTCCGAAGGCGACGACCGCAGCGTGGCGAATACCAACGGCATCTACAACGGCCGCTTCGATACCGACAATCGCCAGTACACGTGGCAGAACGATTTTGCGCTCGCCGCGCAGCAGAAACTGCAGGTCGGCTATGAGCATCTGGATCAGAGCCTCGACTCGGATACATTCACTGCGCCCGACCGGCATGTGGATTCGGGCTTTGTCGGCTACACGGGGCGCTTTGGGCGCAATCAGATTCAGGCCAACGTGCGGCGCGATCAGTATTCCGATTTCGGCGGGGCGAACAGTTACTATCTCGGCTACGGTTTCGATATCACCGAGCATTGGAAGGCGACTGCAAGCTATTCGGATTCATTCCGCGCGCCGAGCTTCGACGATCTGTACTATCCGCTCAGCGGCAATCCGTCGATCCAGCCCGAGCGCAGCCATTCGATCGAAGCAGCGTTGCAGTACGCATCGAACGCGCTTGGCGTGATGCGTCTGAGCGCGTTCCAGACGCGTTATTCGAATCTGATCGACTACGAGCAGGTTACGCCCGGCATCTTTTTGGCCGAGAACGTCGGCCGTGCGAAGGTGCAGGGGCTTGAAGGATCGTGGAGCGGCCATATGGGCAAGACCGACGTGCGCGCGTCGCTAACGCTGCAGAATCCTGTCGACCTCGATAGCGATACCGATCTCGTGCGGCGTGCAAGGCGCTTCGCGTCGCTGGCGGTGAATCGCAGCATTGCAGGGTGGCGTGTCGGCGGCGAGTGGATCGTCAGCGGCGCGCGTGAAGATAGCAGCGGCACGCTGGGCGGCTACGGCGTGGTGAATCTGTCGGCGCGCTACAACATCACGAAGGCATGGTACGTCGCCGCGCAGATCCAGAACCTGTTGAACAAGGACTATGAAACGGCCTACTCGTATAACTCGCTGCGGCGCGGTGCGTATGTCACGGTCGGTTGGCAGCAGCAATGACGAACGTACTTGCACGAGAACGCGCCGATGAACCGTAGCTCGAGCCCGATGCCCACGACCACGTTGCGCGTGATGAGCGCAAAGCGCGCGGCCGCGATCTGGCTCGTGCTCGCGGCAATCGCGCTGGTTGTGCTGATGGCGTCGCTCGCACTGGGCAGTGTGTCGCTCGCGCCGGCGCGCGTGTTGGCGGCGTTGCTGCCGTCGCACGCGTCGCATGTGGCGTCCGGCGATCTTGCCGGCGAGATCGTGCGCACGCTGCGTTTGCCGCGCGCGCTGGCCGGCTTCGCGTGCGGTGCGTTGCTTGCGCTGGCGGGGGCGTTGCTGCAAGTGCTGTTGCGTAATCCGTTGGCCGAGCCCTACGTATTAGGCGTGTCGGGTGGCGCGGCGACGTTCGCGCTGGTCGCGATGATCGCCGGTTGTGCGTGGTGGATCGTCGACGCCAGCGCATTCGCCGGCGCATTCGTGTCGATCCTGCTGGTGCTCGGACTCGCACGCCGTGAATTGTGGCGGGGCGAGCCGCAGGATACATCGCCGCGTTTGCTGCTGACCGGCGCGGTAATCGCGGCCGGCTGGGGCGCGGTCATTACCCTGTTGCTTAACCTTGCGCCGGACAATCGGCTGCGCGGCATGCTGTTCTGGCTGACCGGCGATCTGAACGGCGGCGCGATGCCATGGACAGCGCTCGCCGCGCTCGGCGTCGTGCTGATGGCGATCGTACCCGCTGCGCCGCGTCTGAACGTGCTGCTGCGGGGCGATGCCGCCGCGCAGGCGCTCGGTGTTGCGGTGATGCCGCTGCGCCTGCGCGTGTATCTGGTGGCGTCGCTGGCGGCAGCCGCGGCGGTGACCACAGCCGGCACGATCGGTTTTGTCGGGCTCGTCGTGCCGCATATGTTGCGGCTCGCGTTCGGCAACGATCAGCGCATGCTGCTGCCCGCAGCGGCGCTCGGTGGCGGTGTCGCGGTGATGGGCGCGGACCTGATTGCGCGTACGGTGATCGCACCGGCGCAATTGCCGGTCGGCGTGATCACGTCGATCGTCGGCGTGCCCGTGTTCCTGTGGATGCTGTTGCGCAGGCGCCGATGATGAACGCACACAACGCTCCGCATTCGGCGCTTAGCGTGCAACGCCTGACCTTGCGTGCGGGCATGCGCACCTTACTCGACGCATTCACGCATACGTTCTATGCGGGCGAGATCTGGTGCATCGCGGGCCCCAACGGCGCGGGCAAGACGACCTTGCTATCCACGCTTGCCGGTCTGGCGCAGCCATCGGCGGGTCATGTCGAACTCGACGGCGTGCGTCTCGCCGACTGGCAGCCATTGCCGCTCGCGCAGCGTCGCGCGCTGATGCCGCAAAGCGCTGCGGACGCCTTCAGCGCGACCGTGCTCGACATCGTGATGCTGAACCGCTTTCCGCATTTGACCGGCTGGGGTTGGGAGGGCGAGGCCGATCGCGCGGCCGCGCATGCCGCACTGGACGTTTTGGGCCTCGCCGCATTCGCTGCGCGCGACGTGCTGTCGCTTTCCGGTGGCGAACGTCAACGCGTTGCGCTCGCGGGGGTGTTATGCCAGGAAGCGCCGTTGTTGCTGCTCGACGAACCGCTCTCGCATCTGGATCTGCACCATCAGATCGACTGTCTCGAAGCGCTGACCGCCTGGACACGCGAACCTCGGCGTACAGTGATGTTTTCGTGCCACGACTTGAACCTGGCGCGCCGCTTCGCAACGCATGCGTTGCTGCTCGACGGCAACGGCGGCGCGTATGCCGGGCCGGTGCACGACGTGCTAACGCCGACGCTGACGAGCCGTGCGTTCGGCTATCCGTTGATTCTGATTCGCGACGGCGAGCATGAGGCGCTGATTCCCGCGCCGCGCTCGCGTCACGAATCGCCTGCGGCGCATGACACGTCAGCAGGCTAAGCGCTTGATAAAAACACTCTCTTTTCTAGAAACGTCTATGACTTCTTTACCAGGATTGCCGGGATTGCCGGGATTGGCGGGATTGACCGAAGTCGAACCGCTCGATCAAACGCTGCGTGCCGAACTGCAACACATCATCGATACCAAGACCAAGCCGCCCGGCAGTCTTGGGCGGCTGGAAACGCTCGCGCGCCAGATGGGGCTGATCCAGCGTACGACGCACCCCACGGTCGCACGTCCTGCGATGATTGTGTTCGCCGGTGACCACGGTATTGCGCAGGAAGGTGTGAGTCCGTATCCGCAAGCGGTGACCGCGCAAATGGTCGCTAACTTTCTCACGGGCGGCGCGGCGATCAATGCGTTGAGCCGCGTCTCCGGCGTCGAGCTCGAAGTGGTCAACTCAGGCATTGCCACGCCGCTGCCTTCGACGGAGGGTCTCATCGACATTCCGGTCGCAGCCGGCACGCGCAACTTCGCGCACGAACCCGCCATGACGCACGAACAGGCGCTGACCGCGATGCAGGCGGGTGCGGCTCGCGTGCGGCATCACGCGGCGCTCGGCACGAATGTGATCGGCTTCGGTGAAATGGGGATTGCGAATACGTCGTCGGCCGCGTGTCTGATGAGCCGCTTGTGCGGCGTGCCGATCGACGAATGCGTAGGCCGCGGGACCGGTCTCGACAACGCGGGGCTTGCAAAAAAGCGCAACGTACTCGCCTCTGCAGTCGCGCATCACGCGGCGTCCAGCGATCCGCTCAACGTGCTCGCCACCTTCGGCGGCTTTGAAATCGCCATGATGGTGGGGGCATACCTTGCTGCCGCGCAAGCGCGTATGACGATCCTTGTCGACGGTTTTATCGCAACCTCGGCGTTGCTGGTGGCCGATGCGTTCGCACCGAACGTCCGCGAGTATTGTGTGTTCGCGCATGCGTCGAATGAGGCGGGGCATCGGCGCATGCTCGATCATTTCGGTGCGCTGCCGTTGCTTTCGCTCGATATGCGTCTCGGCGAAGGCACCGGCGCGGTACTCGCGGTGCCGTTGCTGCGCGCAGCAGCGGCGTTCATTAACGAAATGGCCAGCTTCGAATCGGCCGGTGTCGCCAATCGCGATGCGTGAGCCGTTATACGAAGCGCAGTCATACAGAAACGTGCGTTCGGCTCACTCATGAATCCGCTCGCTGAACTCCGCTATTTCTTCACGGCGCTCGGCTATTTCACGCGCGTGCCTGTGCCGCGCTGGGTCGGCTATGAGCCGCACTATCTGAATGCGGCGGCGCGTTATTTCCCGCTCGTCGGTCTATTGGTCGGTGGATTGAGCGCGCTGGTCTATCTCGCGGCGTTGCATGTCTTTCCCGCGGGCGTGGCGGTGCTTCTGTCGATGGCGGTGTCGCTTCTCGTCACCGGCGCATTTCACGAGGACGGACTCGCCGATTGCGTCGATGCGTTCGGTGGCGCCTATACGCGCGAGGACGTGTTGCGCATCATGCATGATTCGCGCATCGGCGCTTTCGGCGCCATCGCGCTCGTGATTGCGCTAGCACTGAAGTGGCAAACGCTCACCGCGTTGCCGCCGATGCGCGCCGCAAGTCTGATGATTGCAGCGCATGCCGCGAGCCGTGTGTTCGCCATCAGCTATCTGGCCACACTCGACTACGTGCGAGCCGAAGGCAAAGCCAAACCGGTTGCGCAACGCTTGAGCGGCCCCGCGTTGCTCTGCGCCGCGGTGTTCGGTCTGCCCTTGTTGTTCTGGCCGAACTTGCTGGATTCGCCGAATTGGCGCTTCGCCTGCGTGACGCTTGTCATACTGGTGGCGTTGCGCTTTGCATTGGGCCGCTATTTCGTCAGACGCATTGGTGGCTACACCGGCGACTGCCTCGGCTTTGCGCAACAGATCTTTGAACTGAGCATCTACCTCGTGGGGCTCGCATGGATATCGTCCTGATCCGTCATCCTGCCGTCGCGCTCGATTCAGGGGTGTGCTACGGCCACAGCGACGTAGCGCTCGCCGAAGACGTCGAGATATCGGCAAGTGCTCTTGCGCTGAAACTGGCGACCTTGCAGATACCGCCGCCGCGTGTGCTGATGTCGAGTCCGTTGACGCGTTGCGCGACACTAGCTGCGGTCATGGCGAACGATTTCGGTTGCGCGCTCAGTCACGACGATCGTCTGAAGGAAATGAATTTCGGCGATTGGGAGGAGCAGCGTTGGGACGCAATCGATCGCGAACTGCTCGACGCCTGGGCGGCCAACTTCGAGCACGCGCGTGCGCATGGCGGCGAGAGCGTCGCGCAATTCGTCGCGCGGGTGCGAGCGTGGTTCGACGCGTTTGCGCTGACGCGCGAGTTGTCGCCCGCGTACGTGGTCACGCATGCCGGCGTCATACGGGTGATCGCTTCGCTGGTGCTGGAGGTGCCGGTGGAAAGCTGTCTGCGCTGGTCGTTGGAGATGGCGGGGATTGTCTGGCTGCGCAGGGATGATGAGACGCAGCAGTGGTCGTTGGTGAGGTGGAATGTGTGAGGGAAGAAGCTTGGTTCCCGCAGTCCGCCGAATCGCGTCAGTCCAGCCTTATTCGTGACACTTTTTCAGGGAATTTGTCGCGAAAACAGAAATAGTGACACTTTTAGACGAAAAAAGTGTCGCGATTCGTGCGATTTGTGCCACAATGCCATGAAAAGTGTCGCGATTATGAGTTATCGCGACACATTGGCAAGAGGTGGCGCGTATGAACAGCAGTGGCATCAAGCAGGAACTGGATCTGATCGAGCAGCTCATCGCGGCAAGCGCCGAGGGGCGAGGCGTTCGTGCGCTTGCCGCGGCACTTGCCGGGCGCCGCCATCCCATGCAACGCCGTACGCTGCAACGTCGTCTTGACGTGTTGCTCGAAACGGGCCGGATCGTCTCGGAAGGTGCCGGCCGGGCAGTGTCCTACAAGCAGGCTGCGGCTCCTGCCGTGGCTGTTTCCCCCACCCAGCCTATCGCTGGCGCAAGCACTTCCGGCGAGGCCTACGTGCCCGTATCGAGTGCGGGCCTCGAGGTGCGCGCGGAAGTGAACAGGCCGCTGCACGAGCGCCGGCCGGTCGGCTATAACCGTGCGTTTCTCGAACGCTATCGTCCGAATCAGGATGCGTATCTATCGCAAGCGCAGCGTGAACGGCTGCATGAATGGGGCCGCACGTCGGCGGATGTGCGGCCGGCCGGCACATACGCACGCGACATCATGAGCCGGCTTCTGATCGATTTGTCGTGGGCGTCGTCGCGGCTCGAGGGCAATACCTACACGCGGCTCGACACCGTGCGGCTGATCGAGCAAGGGCACATTGCGGAAGGCAAGGACGCTCAGGAAACGCAGATGATCCTGAACCACAAGGCCGCGATCGAAATGATCGTCGAGAGCGCGGACGAAGTGGGCTTCAATCGATTCACCGTACTGAATCTGCACGCGATTCTCTCCGACAACCTGATGTCCGACCCGTTCGCCAGCGGCCGTTTGCGCGCGCGCGAAGTGGAGATCAGCGGCACCGTATTTTTTCCGCTCGCCGTACCGCAGCAAATCGCGGAATGCTTCGAGGCGGTGTTGAACAAGGCCGCCCAGATCGACGATCCTTTCGAGCAGGCTTTCTTCAGCATGGTGCATCTGCCCTATCTGCAGCCGTTCGAAGACGTCAACAAACGGGTCTCGCGTCTGACCGCGAATATCCCGCTGATCCGGCAGAATCTGTGTCCGCTGTCGTTCATCGACGTTCCCGCAAAGGCCTACGTCGACGGCACGCTCGGGGTGTACGAGGCCAATCGCGTCGAGTTGTTGCGCGATGTCTTCATCTGGGCGTACGAGCGCTCGTGTCAGCGTTATCTGGCGATTCGACAATCTATCGGCGAGCCGGACGCGTTTCGCCTCAAGTATCGCAATGCGTTGATACAGGTCGTGCAGGAGGTGATTCGCGGCGGCCTTGCTGGTACGCGCGGTGAGATTGAAACGCTCGCACAGAATCAGGTGGATGCGGCGGAGGTATCTTCGTTCGTCGATGCGATTCAGTCCGATCTCGATCAACTCTACCTGGGTAATGTTGCGCGCTATCGGCTGCGGCTTTCCGAATTCGAACACTGGCCGTTCAAGCGGGCGGACGCCGTCTCGCGCTAACGCGGCGCTGCCTGCTTCACAGCTTTCGCAGCGGTATCACTGCGTGCCGTTCTTCCTGCGCGAGCGCGCTAGCTCCAGGTCTTCGCACATTTGCTTTGCCCCCTGCGCTATACGAGGCGCCGGCCGGTTGATCAGATCGCCGTCGATGGCGAACAGATTGTTGTTCGCCACTGCTTTAAGGCTCGGCCACGCGCGCCATGTATCGAGTTGCGGCAAGGCGGTGTCCGGTTTGGTTGCGCCGGGTGCCGCGGTGACGATCGCTTCCGGATTCGCGGCTA
This sequence comes from Paraburkholderia sp. SEWSISQ10-3 4, assembly GCF_030464785.1. Classification (NCBI taxonomy): domain Bacteria; kingdom Pseudomonadati; phylum Pseudomonadota; class Betaproteobacteria; order Burkholderiales; family Burkholderiaceae; genus Paraburkholderia; species Paraburkholderia sp. SEWSISQ10-3 4. The sequence continues at coordinate 26,540 of NZ_JALPRI010000036.1, read as the reverse complement.
GCACTGCTTCGGTCGAGACGGTCGGCACCAGCGGTTCGAGTTTCGCAAACACATTGCGGCCGCCGCATAGCGCGATCACGTCGCTGACCATATGTTCGCCGTTGAGCGTCATCAACGGCTGATCCCACACCTGATAGAACACGCCGACAGGCGGGCGGCCCGCATAGTGCGTACGCAGTCGTGCGATGTCCTGACGGTATGCCGCCGCTGCGGTATCGGCGGTCGGCGAGGTGCCGAGCAATTGCCCGAGCTTCGATAGCGACACGGCAACATCGTCGAGATGATGCGGCTCACTGAAAAACAACGGCACATGCATCTCACGAAGGCGATCGAGCTGGCGCTGCGCATTGCCATGCCGCCATACGACGATCAGATCGGGCTTCAACGCGACGATTCGTTCGAGGTCGAGCGCCTTGTTGTCGCCGACACGCGGCAGTTGCTTCGCTTCGGGTGGATAGTCGCTGTAGGACACGGCGCCGACCAGTTTCGCGCCACCGCCCGCGGCGTACAGCAGTTCGGTGACGTGCGGCGCGAGACTGATGACGCGTTGTGCGGGAGCGGACAGCGTGACGGTCGCGCCGGTGTCGTCGGTGACGGTGATCGCGGCGTGCGCGTGCAACGTGCTCGCTCCAAGTGCTGCGGCGATGACGAAGCGCGCGAGTCGAATCATCGAACAGCCTCGCGCAGACTCTCTTCAAAGCGTGTCCATTCCGTGTCGCTGGCAGGCAGCCCGAAACGCACGCTGCCCGTTGCTGTGAAGAGGCGTGTCCACACGCCGCGTTGCGCTAACGCTTCATGCAGGGCGGCGGCGCGTGCGTCGTCGGTCCATGCGAAGAGCGGTGTGCTGTGCGTGGCGAAACCGTGTGCTTGCAACAGACTTACCAGACGGGCGCTCTCGGCTTCGAGCAGCGTGCGCATCTGCTGCTGCCACGCCACGTCTTCAAACGCGGCTTTGACGGCGTGACGAGCCGGGCCGCTGACAGTCCATGCCCCGAGCGTAAGCCGCAAAGCGTCGAGCAAAGACGGCGCACCGAGTACGAAACCTGAGCGCACACCCGCGAGCCCGAAGAATTTCCCCGGCGAACGCAGCACGATCAACCCATCGCGATGAGTACTTGCCGCGAGCGACGCCGAAGGCATCGTATCGGCGAATGCCTCGTCGATCAGCAGCGTGCCGCCGCGTGCGATGAGTTGCTTATGCCAGCGCAGCAGCTTGTCGGCGTTGAGATGTTCAGCGGTCGGATTGTTAGGATTCACGACGACAACGTGAGTGAGCGCGTCGGGTAAAGTGTCCCAGGACACATCCAGTGGCACGACCTCGTGCCCAGCACGCTCGAATGCGGGCGCATATTCGCTATATGTGAGCGGCGCGATGCCAACCCGGGCACGTGGCAAAAGCACCGGCAGTGCGCGAATCGCTGCCTGGCTGCCCGCGACGGGTAGCACATGGGCTGCATCGGGCGCGCCATAGTAACGCGCAGCGCAGGCTGCAAAATCGTCACCGTCGTCGGGCAGGCGGCGCCAGGCATCGGCGGGAACCGGCGGCACCGGATAGCCGTGCGGATTGATACCCGTCGACAGGTCGAGCCATTGCGCGTACGGAATGCCGTAACGCTCAGCCGCTTCGTGCAGATTGCCGCCATGAACCACGGCATTGAAGGTGGTGCCGGAATTGGTCGTGCGCTCAACCATTCGATCAACCATGAAAGGGCACACTCAGCAACGCCAGCACGATCAGCACAGCTAGCCAGAGAATGACCGTCCGTTCGACCAGCATCAATGCGGCCGTAACGTGACTGGCCTTCGCAGCGTGTCCGAAACCAAGCGTCGGCCTGTGTTCAAGCGTACCGTGATACACCGCAGGCCCGCCGATCAACACGTTCAGACTGCCAGCACCCGACGCCATGACCGGCCCGGCATTCGGACTGTCCCAACGCGGCGCCTGTTCGCGCCAGCAACGCAGCGCGGTGCGCGTGTCGCCGAGCAAGGCATAGCTCGCCGCTGTAAGGCGCGCGGGAATCCAGTTGAGCACATCGTCGATGCGCGCGGCGGCCCAGCCGAAGCGCAGATAGCGCGGCGTGCGGTAGCCCCACATGGCATCGAGCGTGTTGGCCAGACGGAACCCCAGTGCGCCCGGACCGCCCGCGATCGCGAACCAGAACAGCGCGCCGAAGATCGCGTCATTGCCATTTTCCAGCGCCGATTCGACGGCGGCGCGTGACAGCGCCGCTTCGTCGGCATGAGCGGTTTCGCGCGACACGATGCGCGAGGTCAAGAGGCGCGCTTGCGCCAGATCGCGCCGCGCCAGCGCCTCGGCGATCGGCGCAATGTGATCGTGCAGACTGCGTGCGCCGAGCGCGAACCACAGCAACACGACATGCACCGCGCAGGCCGCAAAAAAAGGCAGCACGGAGACGAGCCACCAGGCGATCAGCACCGGCGGCATCACCGTCAGCGACCAGGCGAGCAGCCCCTTGAGACGCAAGCGCCGGCCGGTGTTGTAGTGCGTTTCGAGGCGCATCGCCCATTTGCCGAAGCCGACCAGCGGATGCGCCGTGCGCGGCTCACCGAGCCAACGGTCGACGGCGACCCCTGCCGTTGCCAGCGTAACGATCAAAGGCAGCGACAGCATCACGCGCCTCCTGCTGTCTTCAAGGTGAGCGGCAGGCCCGCGACCATCATCGTGACGTGGGTGCTCAATGCGGCGATGCGCTGATTGAGCCGCCCGAGTTCGTCGACATAGAGGCGTGTTTCGGCGCCGAGCGGCACCACGCCCAAACCGATTTCATTGCTGACCACGATGATCTTGCCTCTGGCGTTGATGAGCGCTGCTTCGAAAGCGGCAAAGTGCGTGTGATAGTGATCGACCGGCAAGCCGTCGCCGTCAGGTGGGCATAGCAGGTTGGCGAGCCACAGCGTCAGGCAGTCGATCAGAATGCAGTGACCCGGCGCGTCGATTTGCGTGACGGCGCCGGCGAGATCCACGTCTGCTTCGTGCAAAGCCCAATGCGCTGGACGCCGCTCGCGATGATGCGCGATCCGCGCGCTGAATTCGGCGTCGTCGGCTACGCGCGCGGTGGCGATGTACGTGACGGGTAGGGCGCTGTCGTTCGCCAGTTTTTCGGCGTGCACGCTCTTGCCCGAACGGGCGCCGCCGAGAACGAAGGTGAGGTCGCGGGAAATCATCGCGTGATTGTACCGGCGTGCAGTGCGTGCCGGCACGATGGGATAATGCCGCGTTCATCGCCCGCATTCATTGTCCGCATTTGCCTATTTACCGCCCAAGCCGATATTCCGTGACCGCCATTTCGAACCCGCATGACGCCGTACCTGTGCCGCGCGGCACGCTGATGATTCAGGGCACCACGTCCGACGCAGGCAAGAGCACGCTCGTCGCGGGTCTGTGCCGGCTGGCACGCCGCGCCGGCGTGCGGGTCGCGCCGTTCAAGCCGCAGAACATGGCGCTCAATAGCGCGGTGACGGTCGACGGTGGCGAGATCGGCCGTGCGCAGGCCTTGCAGGCGGTGGCCGCGGGCATTGCCGCTCACACCGATCTGAACCCGGTGTTGCTCAAGCCGACGAGCGACCGTGGCGCGCAAGTGATCATCCACGGCAAAGCGCGCATGAATCTCGATGCACGCGCGTATCACGACTACAAGCCGGTCGCCTTCAAGGCTGTGCTGGAATCGTATGCGCGTCTGCAAGCGGCGTACGACACGATTTTTGTCGAAGGCGCTGGCAGTCCCGCCGAGATCAATCTGCGCGACCGCGATATCGCCAACATGGGTTTCGCTGAAGCGGTCGATTGTCCGGTCGTGCTGGTGGCAGACATCGACCGGGGCGGCGTGTTCGCGCATCTGACCGGTACGCTCGCGTGTCTGTCGGACAGCGAGCAGGCGCGTGTGCGGGGCTTCATCATCAATCGCTTCCGCGGTGATGTCAGTTTGCTCAAGCCCGGACTCGACTGGCTCGAAGCGAAGACCGGCAAACCGGTGCTCGGCGTGGTGCCGTATCTGCACGGTCTGACGCTCGACGCCGAAGACATGCTGCCGCCCGAGTTGCGTGCGGCGCACAGCGGCCAAAGCGACGATCCGAACCGGATGTTGCGGGTAGTCGTGCCAGTGCTGCCGCACATCAGCAATCACACGGATTTCGACGCGCTGCGCGCGCATCCGCAGGTCGATTTTCATTACGTGCGAAGCGGCACGCCGCCTCCGCCGGCCGATCTGATCATCCTGCCGGGTTCGAAAAACGTGCCGGGCGATCTGGCCTTTTTGCGTGCGCAAGGCTGGGACGCGGTGCTGCAACGGCATCTACGCTATGGCGGCCGCGTTATCGGAATTTGCGGCGGCATGCAGATGCTCGGACGCGAAGTGGCCGACCCGCACGGCGTGGAAGGCGCGCCTGGAACGAGCGCGGGCCTCGGCTGGCTCGACTACTCGACAGTACTGACGCGCGAAAAAACGCTCAAGAACGTGACAGGGCATCTCGCGCTGCCCGGGGCGCCCGAGGTAGCCGGCTACGAGATTCACATGGGTGAGACGCAGGGCCCGGCGCTCGGCTCGCCCGCGCTGCAACTGGGCGAAACGCCAAATGCGCATCCGGACGGCGCGATCTCGGCCGATGGCCAAATTCTCGCGACCTACGTGCACGGGCTGTTCGACACGCCGGCCGCGTGCGCCGCACTGCTGGCGTGGGCGGGACTGAGCGACGCCGAGAAAATCGACTACCCGGCGTTGCGTGAGGCCTCGCTGGATCGCCTGGCCGACACGCTTGCCGAGCACCTCGATCTTCCGAAGCTTTTCGCTGCGATTGGTTAAGCGAGCTTGACCGGATGGTGGTGATTAAATCCCATTGGGAAATAATCAAAGCCTAAGAGGCGGTTTTTCACCTCATTTGGTTCGAATACAGTCGTGACGTCGACGCCCGATGCGGGGCGTCTCCCTCTCGTAAAGGACTCGTCATGAACTCGAACCGCTCCGCCGATCTGGCCGCCTTGATCCTTCGTCTGGCCTTGGGCGTTCTCTATCTCGCGCACAGCTTGCAGAAGATTTTCGTTTTCACGCTGCCGGGAACGGCGCAGTTTTTCGTTTCGCTCGGCTTGCCAGGCTGGCTTGGCTATGTGACGGCGTTCGTCGAATTGATCGGCGGGATTGCGCTGCTGCTTGGCGCGCAGGTCCGCTGGGTCGCGCTGGTGCTGCTGCCGTTCATGCTCGGCGCAACGTCGCAGCATCTGCAGAACGGCTGGGGGTTCGCGTCGCCGCACGGCGGCTGGGAATATCCGGCTTTCTGGGCGGTGACTCTGGTTGTGCAGTCGCTGCTCGGCGCCGGTGCGTTGGCGCTGAGCGGTGCGAAGGCGCCGCGCGCAGTGGCCGCCTGATACGCCTCACCCAGGCACGAAACCGCGCCGGCGCTTCAGCGCGCCGGCAACAAAAAAGCACGCGCCGTGTGGCCGCGTGCTTTTTTTATTGCGTTGAGCGAGGCGTACTTCAGGCGTTCCGGGCATTCCGGACCCTGCGCCGCATCCCCCCGCGCCAATCAATCAATACAACACGATCTGCGTGCAGCGAAACAGCGCCATCGTTTTGCCGTTCGGATCGGTGACGGTGGCGTCCCACACCTGTGTGCTGCGGCCCAGGTGGACGGCCTTGGCGACCGCGCGGATCGTTCCTTCCGTCGCCGTGCCGAGAAAATTGCTTTTCAGTTCGATGGTCGTGAAATTGCGCGCCGTCTCGGGCAGGTGGGCGAGGCATGCATAGCCGCAGGCGGTATCGGCGAGGCCGATCACCGTGGCGGCATGCAAAAAGCCGTTCGGCGCCAGCAACTCCTCGCGCACGGCCAATTCAGCGGTCAGCGTGCCTTCCTCCAGCGCCAGAACCTGCACGCCCAGCAAGCCGGGCAGCTTGCCCTTCTGACGTTCGTGCAGGCGCTCGATGGAGTATTCCGGGCGAAGTTTGCTCATGAGATTCGGGTCCTCGATGGAAAAAATAGCGATGTAAGGCGGCCAATAGCCGTTTGGGGGCTTCGGCCCCAGTGAATTTGTCGATATTATCAACGGCTGGATCGGCGGGTGAACCTGAAACGGGCACGGATCAGGGCACATCGGCGCAAGTCAGAGCAAACTGCGCGGTAAACCGGCTGGCGGCGCCCAGCCTTCTTTCCGGGAGAATTCATGACGGTAATCGTGGTGGCGAATCCGAAGGGCGGCGTGGGCAAAAGCACGCTGTCCACCAATCTGGCCGGCTATTTCGCGTCGCAAGGGGAATGGATCGCGCTGGCGGACATGGACAAACAGCAGTCGTCGCACGCGTGGCTGTCGCTGCGGCCGCCTGCGCTGCCGGCCATCGAGACCTGGGAGGTCGACCTCGAGAACCCCGCCAAACCGCCCAGAGGTCTGGAACACGCGGTCATCGACACGCCGGCCGGCTTGCATGGCAATCGCCTGAATATCGCGCTGGATCTCGCCGACAAGGTGATCGTGCCGCTGCAGCCGTCGATGTTCGATATTCTCGCCACCCAGGAATTTCTCGAGCGGCTGGCCAAGGAGAAGGCGGTCAGGAAAGGCGCGATCGAGATCGGCGTGGTGGGCATGCGCGTTGACGCGCGCACGCGCTCAGCGGAGCAGCTGCATCGCTTTGTCGAGGGCTTGAAGCTGCCGGTGCTGGGTTACCTGCGCGACACGCAGAATTACGTGCAACTGGCGGCGCACGGCCTGACTTTGTGGGACGTCGCGAAAAGCCGTGTGGAGAAGGATCTGGAGCAATGGCAGCCGATCATCCAGTGGACCAACGGCGCCGTTAAGAAGGCTTGAAATGAATGGCAGGCGGCGTGGCCGCCCGCTACCCGGAACCGTGTCGTGCGGTGAAAGGCCGGTTCAGATCCGGCTCAGGTCCAGTTCTGGGTCGGCACGTGATCGCGGCTGCCCTTGATCTTGTTGTTGTCGTCGACGAACACCAGATCCGGTTTCCAGCCTGCCTTCAATTCCGCTTCGTCGACTACGGCGAACGCCGCGATGATCACCAGATCGCCCAGCTGAGCACGCCGCGCGGCCGAACCGTTTAGCGAAATCATGCCGCTGCCGCGTTCGCCCTTGATCGCGTACGTCGAGAAACGCTCGCCGTTGTTGATATTCCAGATGTCGATCCGCTCGTTTTCAATAATGTTCGCGGCTTCCAGCAAGTCTTCGTCGATCGCGCACGAACCTTCGTAGTGCAGTTCGCAGTGCGTGACCGCGACGCGATGGATTTTCGACTTCAGCATGTTGCGTTGCATGACCAATCCCTTGTGCTTCTAATGCGTGTTTGCGCAGCCTAAGACGGCTTCAGATTTCGAGGTTGTCGATGAGACGGGTGGTGCCGAGCTTGGCGGCAGCCAGCACGACCAACTCCGCATTCATGTCTTGCGCGCCCGGCGCCAGCAGATTCGAGCGCTTGCGCACTGCGATGTAATCCGGCTGCCAGCCGCGCGCGGCCAGTGCCGCCATCGCCGCCTGTTCTAGTTTTGCGAAGTCGCGATCGCCGGCAAGCACCGCATCGCGCACGCGATTGAGCTCGGCAGCCAGCATCGGCGCCTCGGCGCGTTCGGCCGTTTCCAGAAAGCGGTTGCGCGAGCTGAGCGCGAGGCCGTCGCTATCGCGCACGGTTTCCGCGGCGATGATGTCGGTCGGCAGCGCGAACTGATGGCACATGCTGCGCACGATCATCAACTGCTGGTAATCCTTCTTGCCGAACACCGCGACGCGCGGCTGCACGCACGACATCAGCTTCATCACCACCGTGCACACACCCTGGAAGAAGCCCGGCCGGAATTCGCCCTCGAGGATGTCGCCCAGATCGTGTGGCGGATGCACGCGGTACTCCTGCGGTTCCGGGTACAGATCCCGTTCCGTCGGCGCGAACAGCACATAGACGCCTTCTTTCTGCAGCTTCTCGATGTCGGCTTCGAGCGTGCGCGGGTATTTGTCGAAATCTTCGTTCGGGCCGAACTGCAGGCGGTTGACGAAGATGCTCGCCACCACCGGATCGCCGTGCTGGCGCGCGAGGCGCATCAGCGACAGATGGCCCTCGTGCAGATTGCCCATGGTCGGCACAAAGGCGGTGCGATTCTGGCCGCGCAACTGGTCGCGCAATTCATGGATCGAGCTGATGACTTTCATGATCGGACAGGGATTTCCTCGCGCGGCGCGAGACTCGGTTGGCGCAAAAACTCAGGTTTTCGCGTGGCCCGCGGCCTCACTGGTAATGACAGGTTCGGAGCGCGGGATTGTAGTGGATTTGCTCCCGGGGTGCACCGAAAGGAGGCGTCTGCGGCAGCGCTGGCGCATGCAGGCCCCGTTTTGCGGCATCAGGCCGGCAGATAGGCGAGGCGCACATAGATCGGTGCGAACGGCTCGGCCTGCGTGATTTCGATGAGCGACTCGCGGCACAACTCCAGCATGGCGATGAAGTTCACCACGACCACCGGCACGCCTTTGCTCGTGTCGAACAGGTCCGAGAACTCCATGAAGCGCGCGTTCTGCAGTCGCCGCAGGATCGTGCTCATGTGCTCACGCACCGACAATTCCTCGCGCGAAATCTTGTGATGCTGAACGAGTTTGGCGCGCTTGATCACGTCGGCCCACGCGGCGCGCAGGTCTTCGCTGTCCACATCCGGGAACCGCGGCGTGATGCTTTGCTCGATATACACCTCGGCGCGCAGGAAATCGCGGCCAAGCTGCGGCAGATGGTCGATGCGCTGCGCGGCGAGCTTCATCTGCTCGTATTCGAGCAGGCGGCGCACCAGTTCGGCACGCGGATCTTCGGCTTCGTCGCCGCTATCGGCCTTCTTCACCGGCAACAGCATGCGCGACTTGATCTCGATCAGCATCGCGGCCATCAGCAGATACTCGGACGCGAGTTCGAGATTGGTCTGGCGCAGCTGGTCGACGTAGCCGAGATATTGGACTGTGACATCCGCCATGGGGATGTCGAGCACGTTGAAGTTCTGCTTGCGGATCAGGTACAGCAACAGATCCAGCGGGCCTTCGAACGTTTCGAGGAACACTTCGAGCGCGTCCGGCGGAATGTACAGATCCGTGGGAAGCTTGAAGAGCGGCTCGCCGTACAGGCGTGCGAAAGCGATGCCGTCTACAGTGTCCGGCGTCGAATCGGTGGCGGGCGCGGCAAGCGCGGCGTCAGGCGCCTGTGCGGCGCCCTTTGCCTCGTCGGCGTGACTCACGCGCTTAGAAGTTTTGATAGTACGAGTAAGGCGTCTGCTCCACGCGCGAGGCTTTCTGCTCGGCGCGTTCTTCGAGGTCGATCGGCTGTTTGTCCCACAGCAGCGACCGGCCACGGCGCTGCTCAGCTTCCAGATTCGGTTTTTGTTGCTTGAGCTGGTTCAGGAACTGGGTGATGTCCGATTGATACATGGCTAGACGTCCGTGGTTTGGGGAATGGCGGCTGCTTGGCGGGAACAAACGGGAACAAGCGCGAACCCGCGCGGCATCGCTCCTATTCCATAATTTTACCGCATGCGCCGCGCGTGGTCGAAAAACGATGGGCGGCGCGAGCGGCCGGCATGCAAAAACGCCTGGAACCCCCGCTGCCGCGATGCGTCAAAGGCGGGCGCGTCGTCGGCGAGGCGGTGTGCGAAGCGGAACCGTGCGTCCATGTGGAAATCACTACGCATGCGGCATGGGGCGCGGCACACTGGGCCAAAACGCCTACCAGGTCTCATACGGCAAACGCCCTTTTAAGAGATGGCGCGGTCTCGCCGATGTGGTCAAATAGCGAGCTTCGGCCGCCGCGGCGAGCCCGAGCGACAGAATTCATCAACCACGGCCGGAGGTCCTGTTTGGCGGGGTGTGCGATCGAAGAGCCGCATAGGCGGCGCGGCAAAACCGGTGACGAGCGAGGGCCGCTGACGCCCATTCGGCGCTGGCTGCACGCGTGGCTCGCGTTCGGCATCGTCATGCTCATGCTTGCCTCGGTCGACGCGCACGCGGCGCGCCGCCCGCCAGCCAGCTACAAGGTCGATATCGAAGCCACGCCGCGCTCGCTGCGCAAGCTGCTCGAAGCGCATCTGGACGTGGCGCGCTTCGCCAAGCGTCCCGACATCAGCGACGACCAATTTGAGTTTCTGATCACGGCCACCCCGCAGCAGGTGCGCGATCTGGCCGCCACGCAGGGTTATTTCTCGCCGGTCGTGCGCACCGACGTGCGAACCGTCGACGACCAGAAGCGTGTGACGGTGAGCGTCGATCCCGGCCCGCAAACCCTCATCACCTCGATTTCGCTATCGTTTCGCGGCCCGGTGCTGACCGAAGACCCGGCGCAGGAAAATGCCGCACGCTTCGCGTTTTCACTGCACGAGGGCGACCCGTTTTCGCAAGGCGACTGGGACGACGCGAAAAACGCTTCGCTCAAGGCGTTGCAGTCGCGCCGTTACCTGGGCGCGAAGATCTACCACTCCGAAGCGCGGATCGACCCACGTACGCACGAAGCGAAATTGTCGGTGACGTACGAGAGCGGCCCGACCTTCACGATGGGCAAGCTCGACGTATCCGGCACGCGGCGTTATCCGGAACAGATCGTCGACAACGTGAATCCGATTTCGGAGGGCGATATCTACGACGTGCAACGCATCGCCGAATTGCAGCGGCAGTTGCAGAACACGCCGTACTACGCGAGCGTGGCGATCGACGTGGACAGTGATCCCGCCAAACCGGTCGAGACGCCGATGCACGTGAAGGTGTCGGAGTATCCGTACAACAGTATCCGCGGCGGCGTGGGTTATTCGACCGACAACGGCCCGCTGATCCAGGGTTCGTATTCGTATCTCGACACCTTTGGCAAAGCGTGGCCGTTCACGGTCGACGGCCGCATCGACCAGATTCAGCAGTACGGGCAAATCCAGCTCGCGATGCCGCCGGGGCCGCGCGCGTGGACCAATAGCGTGCTGGCTTCCTACACCACGACCGACGTGTCCGACACACGCATCTACAGTATCCGCGGCGGCGTGCAGCGGGCCCGGACGTCGCAGTTCATCGACTACAACTACGCGATCCTCTATTACCAGGACCGGCTCGACCAGAATGCGGCCGCACCGACCACCAGTCGCGCTCTGGTGCCGTCATGGTCGTGGACCCGTCGCAATACCGACGATCCGCTGTTCCCGCGTTCGGGCAACCTGATTCACGTCGAAGCGGGCTTCGCGGTCAAAGGCGCGCTGACCGACCAGACGTTCGCGCGCGGCTACGCCCGTGGCCAGCAGTACCTGCCGATCGGCAGGGAAGACCTTGTGCTGATCCGTGCCGAACTCGGCGGCGTGTTCACGAGCGGCAGTTCGAGCGGGATTCCGGCTTCGCTGCTGTTCCGCGCGGGCGGTTCGAATTCGATCCGTGGCTACAGCTATCAAAGTATTGGTAATAACGTCGACGGTTCGGTGCTGCCCACCAAGTATCTCGTGACCGCGTCGGCGGAGTACCAGCATTGGTTCAATCACGACTGGGGCGCCGCCGCGTTCTTCGACGTCGGCACCGCCACCGATACCTGGGGCGAGAAAGTCTTTTATCCCGGCGTCGGCGTTGGGGCGCGCTGGCGCAGCCCGGTCGGCCCGGTCAACGTCGATGTCGCCTACGGGATCCGCAATCGGAGCGTGCGGCCGTACCTGACCCTCGGCATCGCCTTCTGATGGAAAGCCGCTTTTACATGATCCACGCATGACCACGGACGTTTCCGCCCAACCTCCCGCGCAGCCGCCCGGCGCTCTTCCGCCAGGAGAGCCCGGACAGCAGCCTCCGTCCGATGCGCCGCCGCCCAGGCGCCGTCGCGGGCGGTTGTTGCTGAAAACGCTTGCGTGGATGGTCGCCGTGCTGGTGCTGCTGGTCGCTGTGGCGATCGGCCTGCTGTACGGCGCGCTGACGACTGAGCGTGGCACGGCTTACGCGTGGCAGGCGGCCGTCAAACTGCTGGGCGGCAAGCTGACCGGCACGCTCGAGAGCGGCGCTATCGCCCGCGGCGTGCAACTTCGCCAGGTACGCTGGCGCAGTCTCGACGGCAGCGGCACCGATATCCAGATCGACCGCGTGGCCGGTCGCTGGGAACTGACGCACAAGCCTTGGCGCTTCGCGATCGACTATCTGCATGTCGGTACGATCGATGCCCGTATCGGTTCATCGTCGTCGAGCAGCAGCGGGCCGCTGAAACTGCCGCAAGACTTGCGCTTGCCGATGCAACTCGAGGTGCGCGACGTGCAGGTCGACAAACTGCTGTTGCGCGAGGGCGGGTCGACGACCGAACTGTCCCGTTTCATGTTCCATGGCCGCAGCGACGGCCGGCACCACGAGGCCGCGATCGAGCGGCTCGACACGCCGTTCGGCGCCGTGACGGCAACGGCGAAGCTAGATGGGGTGCGGCCGTTTCCGCTGACCGGCGATCTCGGCTATTCGGGCAAGGTCAACGACGAGGCGGTGCAGGTGGGCGGCCATCTGAGTGGGTCGCTGGAGAATCTCATCGCCGAACTCGACGCTAGCGGCATGAAGCTCGCCGGCCATGCGCGAGTCGAGGCCACGCCGTTCGGCGACGTGCCGTTGCAACGCGCCACGCTGACTTTTGATCACATCAACCCGCAGGCGTTTGCGCCAGGCGCACCGTTGGCGGATCTGGCCGTGCGGGCTGAACTGCAGCCGGTGGGGCAGGATGCGGCTGGTGGCGTGACGTTGGATGCGGCTAGTGGCGCTAGTGCGGCCAGTCGGGTGGGTGTTGCCGGCGCGGCAAATGCGGCGAGTGCGGTGAGTTCGGCCAGCGCTTCCCGCGCCGCGAGCACCGCCGGCGCCAGCAGCGCTACTGGTATTGCCGAGCCGCAACACGTTGTCAAAAACGGCAAAGGCGGCGTCAACACCGATGCAGCAGCAAAAGCCGCAGCGGGGTTCGCCGTCGCAGGTCATATCTCGATCGTCAACGCCAAACCTGGTGCGATCGACCAGAACCTGCTTCCTGTGATCGATGCCAACGCCGACGTGCGGCTCGACGCGCAGGCGCAGCGCATTTCGAACCTGATGGTGCGGCTCGTGAAAAGCGCCACGCTTACTGGCGGCGGCGCGCTGACTGGCAAACGCGGCCAGTTCGATCTGCAAGTTGCCGGACTCGACCTGAACGCACTTGAAGCGACCGTGCGGCCTACCCAGCTTTCCGGTCCGATCGGCATCCGTCTGAACGACGACGTGCAAAGCCTGACCCTCGATCTCGCCGACCCGAAAGCGGCGTTGCGCGCGCAAGGCAAGGTGACCTTCGATCCCGCGCGCTTGAGCTTCAACGACGTGCGTGTCACATCGGGCAAGGGCCGCATCGATCTGTCCGGTGCGCTTAAGCACGACGCGAATTCCACCTACAACCTGAAAGCGCAGCTGACTGATTTCGATCCGTTGACGCTGACTTCGCAGATGCCGTCCCGCACGCCGGTAACGGGCCCGGCGCCTGCGGCAAGTACTGCCAAAAACGTGAAAGGTGCGAAAGTCGCACAAGGCGCGGCAGAAGCGGGCAGCACCGCCGGTGCGAAAAGCGCTGCCCCTGGCGACAAGGCCGCCGCCGTGGTGAAGAACACCGCCAAGGCCGCCGTGCGGACCGAAGTGGTTCAACGTAAAACGCCGCCGCCCAGACACACTGCGCCGCCTGCCCACAAGATCGAGGCACGCGTGAACGGCACGCTCACCGCGGCCGGCATGCTCGGTCCGGTCTTCACGACCAAGGCCGAATTCAAACTCGGCCCGAGCGTCTACGACGGCCTGCCGTTGACGGGCGGCGGCGTGGTCCAGTTGTCCGGCTCGCGGATTCTGCCGAGCCGCGCGAATCTCTCGGTGGCGGGCAATCAGGTGGATTTGCAGGGCAGCTTCGGCGCGCGCGGCGACCGGCTGCGTTTCCGGGTCGATGCGCCGGAACTTGAACGCCTTGGTTTCGGGCTCGCCGGTCTTATCGCCGCGGATGGCGACGTCACCGGCTCGTTCGCGCATCCGAATGTCGTGCTGAACTACAAGGCGGACAGTGTGGTGTTCAGCAGTAACCGCATCGGCCATGCGGAAGGTCACGCCGAACTGCGCGACGGCGCAAACGGCGCGCTCGTTTTCACGACCGACGCGCGCAATCTCAGCGCCGGCGGCGTCGATCTCACCACGCTCACGGCGCGCCTGTCCGGCACGCGTGCCAACCATACGCTGGAGGCGGCGGCCACCGGCAAATTGCAGGATCGTCCGCTCGATCTGACGCTCGCCGCCAACGGCAAATTGACTGAAGCACGTGATGGCACGCGCTGGGACGGCACCGTGACCCGTCTGCAGAATCGCGGCACACCGGCGTTGAATCTCGAGTCTCCGCTCGCCGTGAGCGCCGGGCCGAACCGCCTGACGCTCGGTGCGACCCGCCTCACGCTCGAAGGCGCGGTGCTGAGCCTGAAATCGTTCGCGTTCGACCACGGCAAGATCCAGTCCGCGGGCACCTTGACCGACATTTCGCTCGCGCGCCTGCAGGATCTGCGGCGGCAAATCACCGGCGAGCCACCGGCTGTCAAAACCGATCTGATATTCGACGGTGACTGGGATTTCGCGCTCGGCAGCACAGCGAGCGGCCACGTCCAGCTGAAGCGTCGCAGCGGCGACGTCACGGTCGAGATCGGCCGTGGTCTAGCCTCGCTGGGCATCACGGATATGACCGCGCGCGCTGAATTCAGCGGCGGCAACCGGTTGAATGCGACTGTCCACGCGCAGGCCAGCCGGATCGGCGTGATCGACGCCGACGCGCACACCACACTCGTGACGCGCGACGGCTTCCTGACCGTCAACGAGGAGGGCGCGGTCAGCGGAAATGTGAATGCGAATGTGCCGTCGCTGAAAACGACCGGCGGGTTGTTCGGGCCGAGCTATCTGCTCGACGGCCATCTCGCGCTGAAACTCGCGCTCGGCGGCACGGTCGCCAAGCCGAACCTGACGGGGTCGCTGATCGGCGATGGCTTGTCGGCGACGATGGTCGACCAGGGTGTGCAGTTGAAGGACGGTGTGGTGCGCATCGCGCTCTCGCAAAATCTGGTGGACTTCCAGCAGGTGGAGTTTCACGGTGCGAGCGGCACGCTGCGCGCCACCGGCCGTGTGCGCCTGGATGGCGCGGAGCCGGATTTGACCGCGAGTATCGTCGCGGACAAGCTGGAATTGTTCGCGGCGCCGGACCGCAATCTGTCGCTATCAGGCAGCGCGAGCGTGGCGAACGCGGGGGCACAGGGCGGCATGGCGATCAACGGTAAATTCGTGGTCGATCACGCGCTGTTCGATATGCCGGAGCAGTCCGCGCCGAAGCTTGGCGACGACGTGGTAGTGGTGCGTCCGGACGGCACGGTGGCGGGCGAGCGGCCACCGCCGCAGGTCGCGGGCACGAACAAGCCAATCGGTCCGTTCGCGCCGCGCGCCAATATCGACATCAGTCTCGGCAACAGCTTCCGTTTCCGCGGCATGGGCGCGGATCTCGGCCTGAGCGGCACGATCACCGCGATGAGCGCGCCGAACCTGCCGTTGCGCGCGGTCGGCAATGTCCGCGTGACGCAGGGCTCGACCTATACCGCGTTCGGCCGCAAGCTCAACATCGAGAATGGCTTCTTCACGTTCAACGGTCCGGTGGCCAATCCGGGGATCAACATCCTCGCTATGCGCCGCAATCAGCAGGTCGAGGCCGGCGTACAGGTCACGGGCACCGTCCAGTTCCCGGTCGCGAAGCTGGTGTCCGAGCCGAACGTGGCGGATAACGAAAAGCTCTCGTGGCTGCTGTTCGGACACGGCACGGATCAGGGCAACAACCTCGGTCAGCAAAGCACCATGACGACTGCGCTCGCCCTGCTCGGCAGCGCGAGTGGCAAACGGATCGCGCAGACCTTCGGGCTCGACGAGTTTTCGATCGGGCGAAGCGAAGTCGGACTGACCGATCCGCAAGTGGTGATGGTGTCGAAGGCGATCAACGAGTGGCTCGTGGTGGGCTACGAGCAGGGTCTGCAGTCGGCGAGCAATGCGATCAAGGCGACGGTGAACCTCACGCGCTATTGGTCGGTCGCGGCGTATGGCGGCACGTTCGACGGCTTAGAATTGCTGTACACGCGGCGCTTCGATCAGATCCGGTGGTGAGCTGATCAAGGCCACGACACAAAAGAAAACGGCACGCCTTTTAAAGCGTGCCGTTTTTGTTGATGCCTGCAGCGTTCGACGCCGCGCGCTTTACTTCACGCGCATGCCCGGCTTCGCACCGCTATCCGGCTCGAGCACGTAGAGGCCCGGTTCGGCTTTCTCGTCAGTGGCCGAAGCCGCCAGCACCATCCCTTCGGACAGACCGAACTTCATCTTGCGCGGCGCGAGGTTCGCGACCATCACCGTCAGCTTGCCGACCAGTTGCTCCGGCTGATAGGCCGACTTGATGCCCGAGAACACGTTGCGAGTCTTCTCTTCGCCGATGTCGAGCGTGAGTTGCAGCAGTTTGTCCGAGCCTTCCACCGCCTTGCAGTCGACGATCTTCGCGATGCGCAGATCGACCTTGACGAAGTCGTCGATCGAGATGATGCCGGGCGCTTCATCCTTATCGGCGGCGGCTGCTTTCGCTGCCTTCGATTTGGCCTTGGCATCCGCCGGCGCCGCGGCTTCCGGCGTGGCTTGCAGCGAGTCGCGATTCGCTGCGATGAGCGCCTCGATCTGCTTCGGATCAACGCGCGTCATCAGATGCTTGTACGCGTTGATCGGGCGCGTGGAGGAGAGCGGCACGTTCGCGTCGGCCCACACCAGCGGTTCGATGCCGAGGAAGGCTTCGACCGCTTCCGCCAACTTCGGCAGCACCGGCTTGAGCGCCAGCGACAACAGGCGGAATGCCTCGATGCTTACGCTGCAGGTTTCGTGCAACGCGACCGCATTCGCCGCGTCTTTCGCCTGATCCCACGGCTTGGCGGAGTCGACATACGCATTGACCGCGTCGGCCAGTTCCATGGTCTGACGCAGCGCGCGGTTGTACTCGCGCGCTTCGTAGTTCGCGGCGATTTGCGGCACGGCGGCGCGCAGCGTGGCGAGCAGCGGATGTTGCATTGCGCTGTCCTGCACGCGGCCCTCGAAACGCTTGATCAGGAAACCGGCGGCGCGGCTCGCGATGTTCACGTACTTGCCGACCAGATCGCTGTTCACGCGCGCCTGGAAGTCGTCGAGGTTCAGGTCGAGGTCTTCCATCGTGCTGTTCAGCTTGGCCGCGAAGTAATAGCGCAGCCATTCCGGATTCAGCCCCGTGTCGATCACGCTTTGCGCGGTGATGAACGTGCCGCGCGACTTCGACATCTTCGCGCCGTCCACCGTCAGGAAGCCGTGTGCGAACACGTTGGTCGGCGTACGGTGGTCCGAAAATTCGAGCATGGCCGGCCAGAACAGCGTGTGGAAATACAGAATGTCTTTGCCGATGAAGTGGTACTGCTCGGCGGTCGAGCCCTTGCGAATCCACGCGTCGAAGTCGAGGCCGCGCTTGTCAGCGAGGTTCTTGAAGCTCGCGTAATAGCCGATCGGCGCATCCAGCCACACGTAGAAATACTTGCCCGGCGCGCCCGGAATTTCGAAGCCGAAATACGGCGCGTCGCGCGAAATATCCCAGTCGGCGAGCTTGGCTTCGCCGGCGTCGCCGAGCCATTCGCGCATCTTGTTGGTGGCTTCCGGCTGTGCCAGACCGCCCACCCAAGCGCGCAGGAAATTCTCGCAGCGCGGATCGGACAGGCGGAAGAAGTAGTGCGTCGAAGTCTTACGAATCGGTGTGGCGCCTGAGACGACCGAATACGGATTGATCAGATCGGTCGGCAGATAAGTCGAACCGCATACTTCGCAGCTGTCGCCGTATTGATCTTTCGCGCCGCACTTCGGGCATTCGCCCTTGATGAAGCGGTCCGGCAAGAACATTTCCTTGACGGGGTCGTATGCCTGTTCGATGTCACGCGCTTCGATCAAGCCGGCTTCCTTGAGCGCCAGATAGACCGATTCGCTCAGCACGCGATTCTCTTCGGAATCGGTCGTGTAGTAATTGTCGAACGAAATCCCGAAGCTGTCGAAATCGCGCTTGTGTTCCTGCCAGACGCGGTCGATCAGCTGCTTCGGCGTCAGACCTTCCTTTTCCGCGCGCAGCATGACCGGGGTGCCGTGCGTGTCGTCGGCGCCCACGTAGTAGACCTCGTGCCCGTGCATTCGCAACGTCCGGACCCAGATGTCCGTCTGGATATATTCAACCAGATGGCCGATATGGATTTGCCCGTTCGCATACGGAAGGGCCGACGTGACGAGAACCTGGCGACGGCCTGACGGCGCGCCTGCGGAGAGATCGGTTGCGGGTGCTGACATAAGGATGGTGGGAGCCTGCGGTGGGACGAAACGTTGATTCTAGCAGGGCCGGCGTTTGGCGCGGGCTGGGCCGCCTGGGCCGCGGCTGGGTCGCTGCAAGGGTAGGGTGGTGGTGTGTCCCTTAGGGAGATTCCTGCGGAACGAAAACCGAGCGCCCAAAAAAAACCGGGGCTATTAACCCCGGAGCAACAACGACAAGAGGAGAATGGTGACGCGGCGGCTTCGCCAGCCACGTACCGTAAAGACAGACCGCGGATTTTCGGCAGAGTTCGAAATTTTTTTCGTTCTCGTGCGAGATTTTGTTTCCCGCGCTTTTTTACTGCTTACCGGACGCCTCCGGCCAAAGTGGCAAACTTGCAAATGCAGCCGCCCGGCGCCCGGTTGCTTCTCCCTCTTTCAGGCTGTGCCCTTATTGCGTGGCGTGCTGAGCCGTGGCGCGCAGATAGATTTCCACGCGGCGGTTTGCGGCACGGCCTGCTTCGGTGTTGTTGTCAGCGACCGGCTGGTTCTGGCCCATGCCTTGTGCCGACAGGCGTTGCGGCGCAACGCCGCGTTGCCCCAGATAACCCGTCACGCTTTCCGCGCGATTGACCGACAGCGTCTGGTTGTAAGCCGGCTGACCCGTGCTATCCGTATAGCCGATCACCTGGGCGATCAGTTCCGGATTCTGCTGCATGGTCTGCGTCAGTTGATCCAGCACCGGCGCGAACGACGGCTTGACCGCGTAGCTGTTGGTGTCGAACGTGACCGAGCTCGGGATGTTCAGCTTGAGCGAGCCGTCGGGCTGCTCGGTGATCTGCGTGCCGGTGCCCTTGGTGGCGCCCGACAGCTTGTTGTGAATGGCTTGCCAGTTGTAGCCGGTGATGCCCCCCACCGCCGCGCCGACGCCTGCGCCGATCGCCGCGCCCTTGCCGCCGCCGAAGATTGCGCCGAGTGCCGCGCCCGTGCCGGCGCCCACGCCCGTACCGACGGCCGTGTTAGTGCCTTGTTGGGTTGCGCAGCCAGCCAGCAACGAACCGGCAACGGCAAATACAGCCAGGCGAGTCATGAGTTTTGCGTTCATTTTCTGTGTCCTCTTGAGTGAAGCGAGTAAAGCGGGTGGAAGCGATAAATCTATCCGTCGGACGTGACGGCCGTAAAGCGCGCAAGTCGACAATATGAGAATCCTGCGTCTTCCCTGGTCCCGGTCCGACAGCGGAGAAGGGTCTTCCGGCAAGGCTTGGCGCCAACCACTACAATGATGACTGAAGTACGCAGCGATGCGACCCCATGGCGTTCCGCCTGCCCGAAGGGTGCACGGCACGCCTGGTTTTAGCAATGCTGCCTAACAATTTTTTTCAAATTCTGGCGCGTGGCGGAGACTTGGATTCCACCGCGCCGCAAGTGTTCCCCACGGAGTGTCAATGAGTATCGATCGGGCTTTGGTCGACGCTGCCCTCGCGGCCGTCACTGACCCCAACACGGGCAAGCCCTACGCGGCTGCCAGGAACATCAGGAATGTGGCCGTGGAGGGTGACACGGTTAGCCTCGAGGTGGTACTCGGCTATCCGGCCAAACGGCAGTTTGAAGCGATTCGCACGCAATTCATCGAAGCGCTGAAAGCCGTTTCCGGCGTGGCAAACGCGCGCGTCGAGGTGTCCCAGCAAATCGCCGCGCATACCGTGCAGCGCGGCGTCAAACTCTTGCCGAACGTTAAAAACATCGTCGCGGTGGCGTCGGGCAAAGGCGGCGTCGGCAAGAGCACGACCGCCGTGAACCTCGCGCTGGCACTGGCGAGCGAAGGCGCGTCGGTCGGCATTCTCGATGCGGACATCTACGGCCCCTCGCTGCCGATGATGCTCGGCATTACCGGCCGTCCGGAATCTCCCGACGAAAAGTCGATGAACCCGATGACCGGCCACGGCTTGCAGGCCAACTCGATCGGCTTTCTGATCGAGCAGGACAACCCGATGGTGTGGCGCGGCCCGATGGCCACTTCAGCGCTCGAACAGCTGCTGCGGCAGACCAACTGGCAAGATCTCGACTACCTGATCGTCGACATGCCGCCGGGCACCGGCGACATTCAGCTGACCTTGTCGCAGCGCGTGCCGGTGACGGGCGCCGTGATCGTCACGACGCCGCAGGACATCGCGCTGCTCGACGCGAAGAAGGGTCTCAAGATGTTCGAGAAGGTCGGCATTCCGATCCTCGGCATCGTCGAGAACATGGGTATGCATATCTGCTCGAACTGCGGCCACGAAGAGCATATCTTCGGCGCGGGCGGCGGCGAGCGGATGGGCAAGGAATACGGTGTCGACGTGCTCGGCAGCCTGCCGCTCGACATCGCCATCCGCGAGCAGGCCGACTCCGGCAAACCCACCGTCGCGGCGGACCCGCAAGGGCGCATCGCGGAGATCTACCGGTCGATCGCGCGCAAGGTTGCGATCCATATCGCCGAGCGGGCGCGCGACATGACCTCGAAGTTTCCCAGCATCGTCGTCCAGAACACCTGACTCGCCGTTCGGACAAGGGGTTAAAGCGGGGCCAAGTCGCCAATTTGCGGCTGGTCTCGCGGTATCATGTCGACTTCACAAGTTCGGCTCGGCGGCCGCAGGGGCGGCCACCAGGCCGGCAAGAGGATCGCATGGGAAAACGAATCGACGGGCAGGCGGTGCATGCGTTCATCGTCCTGGCTGCCAGCAGTGTGCTGTTATGCGGCTGTAGCACGTTCCTGAGACCACAGGAAAAGCGTGCTGACGCGCAGTTGCTGCCCACCGTGGGCAATCAGGCACGCGGTCTCGTCACGTTCATCGAGCGTTCGGACGGTGTGCAGGTTACCTACAATCTCTCCGGCTTGCCGCCCGATAGCGACCACGCGTTGCAGGTGCATGAGCGTGGCGACTGCAATGCCGCCGACGGCTCCAGCGCCGGCCCGGTGTTCTCGCCGGCAGCCGAGCGTCTGAAAACCGGCGCTCGGGTCGAAGGCGATCTCGGCAACATCCACGCGGACGCGAACGGCGTGGCCACCGGCTTTATCGTTGCGCCGGACGTGTCGCTCGACGGCATCCGCTCGGTGTTGCAACGCGCGGTTCTGCTGCATCACGACGCGACCGACCCTTACGCGTATCCGCAACACGGCGCGGGTCCCGCGCTGGCATGCGGGTTGATTCGCCAGTAAGGGCAATGTCCTGCAGGTCTCATCCGGCGCAAGCGGTTTGCCGTTTGAATGGCCTTGCGGCAAGCCTTTTGCGATGCCGGGGACGACTCTCAGGTCCCTTCCGCGGCAGCATTCTCCTGATCGCGTAAAATAAGCGCCTTTCGGCGGGGGCGCCCAGCCCGGAGCGCGTAGTCGGCGGCGCCCGGCCCGGACCTTATGCCGGATCGTTACCCGTCACACATCTGTCACTCAAGTCGAGCAGCGTTCACCTATGACTATCAAATCCGACAAGTGGATCCGGCGCATGGCCGAGTCGCACAACATGATTGAGCCGTTTGCACCGGATCAGGTCCGCGTCTCCGAAGACGGCCGGAAGATTGTCAGCTACGGCACCTCGAGCTACGGCTACGACATCCGCTGCGCCGACGAATTCAAGATCTTCACCAACATCAACTCAACCATCGTCGATCCGAAGAACTTTGACGAGAAGTCGTTTGTCGACTTCAAGGGCGATGTCTGCATCATCCCGCCGAATTCGTTCGCGCTGGCCCGTACCGTCGAGTATTTCCGCATTCCGCGCAGCGTCCTGACCGTGTGTCTGGGCAAATCCACGTATGCGCGTTGCGGGATCATCGTGAACGTGACGCCGTTCGAGCCGGAATGGGAAGGACACGTCACGCTCGAATTCTCGAATACGACACCTTTGCCTGCGAAAATCTACGCGAACGAAGGCGTCGCCCAGGTGCTGTTTTTCGAAAGCGACGAAATTTGTGAAACGTCGTACGCGGATCGCGGCGGCAAATATCAAGGTCAGCACGGCGTCACGTTGCCCAAGACGTGACGTCGGCAGCGTACTGACCCACCAGCTATTCGGGTGACCGCTGCTTAGTCAAATGCAGCGGTCGTTCTTTTTGGAGAATCGCCCATGAAGTTTCGTTTTCCCGTCGTCATCATTGACGAAGATTTTCGCTCCGAGAATATCTCGGGTTCCGGCATCCGGGCTTTGGCCGAAGCTATCGAGAAAGAAGGCGCGGAAGTGCTCGGGCTGACGAGCTACGGCGACCTGACTTCGTTCGCGCAGCAGTCGAGCCGCGCGTCGTGCTTCATCCTCTCGATCGACGACGACGAGTTGCTGCCGTACGTCGATAACGTGGTGGTGGAAGGCGAGACGCCCGAACTGGCGGCCGCGATCATCGCGCTGCGCGCGTTCGTGACCGAAGTGCGCCGCCGCAACGCCGATATTCCGATCTTCCTGTACGGCGAAACGCGCACCTCGCGCCACCTGCCGAACGACATCCTGCGCGAACTGCACGGCTTCATCCACATGTTCGAGGACACGCCGGAGTTCGTTGCGCGCCACATCATCCGCGAGACCAAGGTGTACCTGGATTCGCTCGCGCCGCCGTTCTTCAAGGAACTGGTGCAGTACGCGGATGAAGGCTCGTATTCATGGCATTGCCCGGGGCACTCGGGCGGCGTCGCGTTCCTGAAGAGCCCGCTTGGCCAGATGTTCCACCAGTTCTTCGGCGAGAACATGCTGCGCGCCGACGTGTGTAATGCCGTCGACGAACTCGGTCAGCTGCTCGATCACACCGGCCCGATTGCCGCCTCCGAGCGCAATGCGGCGCGCATCTTCAGCGCGGACCACGTGTTCTTCGTGACAAACGGCACCTCGACCTCGAACAAGATCGTCTGGCATGGCACGGTTGCACCGGGCGATATCGTGCTGGTGGACCGCAATTGCCACAAGTCGATCCTGCACGCGATCACGATGACCGGCGCGATTCCGGTGTTCCTCACGCCGACGCGCAATAACTTCGGCATCATCGGCCCGATTCCGCGCAGCGAGTTCGAGCCGGAAAACATTAAGAAGAAGATTCTGGCGAATCCGTTCGCCCGCGAAGCGTTGGCCAAGAATCCGGACCTGAAGCCGCGCATCCTGACCATCACGCAGAGCACTTATGACGGCGTGATCTACAACGTCGAGATGATCAAGGAGATGCTCGGCGACTGGCTCGACACGCTGCACTTCGACGAAGCGTGGCTGCCGCATGCCGAGTTCCACGAGTTCTATCAGGACATGCACGCGATCGGCGCCGGCCGTCCGCGTATTGGCGCACTGGTGTTCGCCACGCACTCCACGCACAAGCTGCTGGCCGGTATTTCGCAGGCTTCGCAGATCGTCGTGCAGGATTCGAAGAACAGCCGCTTCGACAAGCATCGCTTCAATGAAGCCTATCTGATGCACACGTCGACCAGCCCGCAGTACGCGATCATCGCCTCGTGCGACGTGGCCGCGGCCATGATGGAAGCGCCGGGCGGTACGGCTCTGGTTGAAGAATCGATTGCCGAAGCGTTGGATTTCCGCCGCGCGATGAGCAAGGTCGACGCCGAATACGGCGACGACTGGTTCTTCAAGGTGTGGGGCCCGGAGACGTTCGCGGAAGAAGGCATCGGCTCGCGCGAAGACTGGATGCTGCGCCCGAACGATGCGTGGCACGGCTTCGGCCCGCTCGCCGACGGTTTCAACATGCTGGACCCGATCAAGGCGACCATCGTCACGCCGGGTCTGGATATGGACGGCGGCTTCGGCGAGTCCGGCATTCCGGCTGCGATTGTCACGAAGTATCTGGCCGAGCACGGCATCATCGTCGAAAAGACCGGCCTGTATTCGTTCTTCATCATGTTCACCATCGGCATCACCAAGGGCCGCTGGAACTCGATGGTGACTGAGTTGCAGCAGTTCAAGGACGACTACGACAACAACCAGCCGCTGTGGCGCGTGCTGCCCGAGTTCGTCTCGCATCATCCGATGTACGAGCGTGTCGGTCTGCGCGATCTGTGCGAGCAGATCCATAGCGTGTATCGCGCGAACGACATTGCGCGCCTGACTACCGAGATGTACTTGTCGAGCATGGAACCGGCAATGAAGCCGTCGGATGCGTTCGCCAAGCTCGCGCACCGCGAGATCGACCGGGTACCGATCGACGAACTCGAAGGCCGCGTCACGTCGATTCTGTTGACGCCGTATCCCCCGGGTATTCCGCTGCTGATTCCGGGCGAGCGCTTCAACAAGACCATCGTCAACTATCTGCGTTTCGCGCGCGAGTTCAACGAGCGCTTCCCGGGTTTCCACACGGATATCCACGGGCTTGTCGGCGAAACCATCAACGGGCGCATCGAATACTTCGTCGATTGCGTGCGCGCCTGACGATGTGGGTGGTGAAGTCCCTGCTGGGTGCTGACGGCTGGCGGCGCGCGTTTGGCGCGCTGACCCTGACATCGGTGCTGTCGGTGGCCGCGCTCGGCATCGCGCCGCTTCAGGCGCATGCCGAAGTCGCCGCTGCCGACCCGATCGACGCGTCGATGCGCACCTGTCTGGCGCGCAGCGACATGTCGTCGACGGCGGGGCAGGTGCAGTGTATGGACAACGCGCGGATCGGCTGGAAG
This sequence comes from Paraburkholderia sp. SEWSISQ10-3 4, assembly GCF_030464785.1. NCBI lineage: Bacteria > Pseudomonadati > Pseudomonadota > Betaproteobacteria > Burkholderiales > Burkholderiaceae > Paraburkholderia > Paraburkholderia sp. SEWSISQ10-3 4. Next base: position 1,593 of record NZ_JALPRI010000036.1, on the reverse strand, counting down.
GCCGCGTTGGACGGCGCGTGGCAGCAGCTTCAGGCGAAGTTGCCGCCGGCGCAGCGCAAAGCATGGGAAAAGAGCCAGGCAAGCTGGCTGGCCTCGCGCGATGTCGAGAAGCAGTTGCTCGCTGCCGTGTTCGAGACGACGCACGGCACGATGTATGTGCTGGCCGAAGCCGATATGCAATTACAGCCGGTGCGTGACCGCGCGCTTGCGCTGCGCAGCGCCCTGGCCAAGGTCAGCGCCGGCGGCGGAGACTCACCGCGCCGTCTGCGCGCCTGTACGGCGGACGCGCAATGCGAGCACGCGATGTTCGATCTGAACCGCTATTACCGCCGCTTGCAAGCGAAGATGCCGGCGCGCTCGCGCCCGACGCTTGTGCGTGCACAAAAGGCCTGGACTGCGTATCTCAACGCCGCCACGCCGGTGATCGATGAAAACAGCCGCATCGATATCATCGGTGCGCGGGTGGCGACGCTCAAACGCTTGTCGGAGACGGTCGGCAACAGCTGAGTGTTCGCGGCTTACGTGAGCACATGGCTTTCGGCTTGCGACGCGGGCCGCGCAACGGCCGGCTCTCCTAGCAGATCACGCATGGCGTCTTCGATGCCGAGCGACATCGATTCGAGCGCGAGGTCGTTGTCGTCGATGCCGAAGGGCTCTTCGATCTGCGCGGCGATCGCTTCGTGCGCCATGAAGGTGTACGCGACGAACACCGCGAAGACTGGCGTGAAGATCCCGATGCTGTCGACCAGTCCGAACGGCAGGGACGCACAGAAGAAATACACCGTGCGGTGAATCATCACCGAGTAGGCGAAGGGCAGCGGCGTCGACACGATGCGCTCGCAACCGCCGATCACATCCGACAGACCATTCAGATTCCGATCGAAGGCGAGCACTGCCATCGGATCGATCGCGCCTGTTTGCGCGTGGCGCTGCACCCATTCCCCGAGAAACAGCAGGAGTGTTGCCGGTTTGTAGCGCGACGCTATGACGCGGTCAAACAGCGTCTTGGGCAGGCGTGCGGCGAGATCTTCGCGCGGGTCGCTGTCGCGGAGCTGGTGGCGTAGGGCATGGGGGAGGGCGCTGAGGGCGGCGACGAACTCCTTGATGTCTTCCTTTGGCAGCTGTTTATTTTGCAACGTGAGGGCCTGGCGGGTGAGCGAGCGGGACTCGTTCAGGAGCTGGCCCCAGAGCTTGCGGGCTTCCCACCAGCGGTCGTAGCTGGCGTTGTTGCGGAAGCCTAGAAACACGGCTAACGCTATGCCTAGCAGGGAGAATGGGGTGGTGGTGTTTAGGTTGAGCGAGACTGGCAGCAGGTGGTCGTGGGCGGCCACGGCGACGATCGCGATGCAGAAAATGAGGAATAGCCTGGGCAGCAGTTGCGGGAGGACGGAGCCTCTCCAGGCAAGCAGCATGCGGAACCAATGGAGGTGGGGGCGGATGATCATCGCAGCGGGGTTTTTGCCTTCGGCGGGTGGGGGTCTATTATCGCTAATGGCGGTGGGGCATGGTTTTTTTTGCCTTTGGCGGCGGCATTGGCCGTGTTCTTAGGGCTTTGGCCTTTCCTTGAATTGTTAGTGGTCTATTAGTGTTGCC
>NZ_JALPRI010000035.1:0-50488 GCF_030464785.1 Paraburkholderia sp. SEWSISQ10-3 4 | reverse complement strand
GGCACCGCTTCGTTCTGCGTCGCTGCATCAGCAGCAGAGAAACGAGATTATGAAGGCTCTTTTTCGCTTTGTCAACAATATTTTTCCGCTTTCGCTTAAAACCTTGTTGACGCTACGGCCGCTGGTTTCCGCCGCGGCCCTCGTTCGCAAACGAGGAGGCGAACTATAGGCGAACATCAGTCATGTGACAAGGGTTTGACGAAAATCTTTTTTTGGCGACTCACTTCCGGGTTGAATTCACTACAGCAGCCACCGGAACCGCTTCGGCCATTGCGGTGTACCCAGCGTCGCTGGGATGAATATGGTCACCACTGTCAAAGGCGCGCTGCAGACGACTCGGTTGCGCCGGGTCGCGTAGCGCAGCGTCGAAATCGACAACACCGTCGAAAGCACGGCTGCTTCGAATCCATTGGTTGACCGCCAAGCGGATAGCCTCCCGCGGCGCCGGCAGCGATGCAGGCGTCAAAGTTGCGCCGAACACCTTCACGCCACGATGCCGTGCGTCGGCAATCACTCGCTGGTAGCCGGCGATCAGGTCGGCGGCTGTCACCGAGGTATGGGGAAAGTCGCAGTCGAGGCCGCTACGCGCCGGCATCTCCGCGAAGTTGATGTCATTGATTCCGATCAGCAGAATCGCCGTCTTGACGCCCGGGCGCTCCAGCACGTCCTTGTCGAAACGCCGGACAAGCGCGTCGCCGTAACAGGGCGAGTCGCTCAACAAGCGATTGCCGCTGATGCCAAGATTAACGATCGCCGTCGAGTGGTCGCCAGTGCTGGCGAACCGGCGAGCCAGCGCGTCCGGCCAGCGCCGGTTCTGATTCAGGCTCGAGCGCATACCGTCGGTGATCGAATCACCGATCGCGGCAACAGCGGCCGATGACGGCGCATCCACCGACAAACCCGTCACCCACACATATTGCGTGAACCGGCCACGAAACGAGTCAGCGGAAGTATCGGCGGTGTGATTACCAGGTGCGGAAACGTAATTCAACTGATTCGAGACCCGATGCCATGCCACAATCCGCTGCTCCGGCCCCATGAACGCACTGATCGCGTAAGGTGCGCCCTCGGCGATGTCGATTGCGACCGGGTCGCTGTCCAACTCGGCGCCCGGCGGTACGCTCACTGAACTCTTGCCGCCGAACGTGACGCGCGCCTCCCCACTGCCCAGCGCTGCCGCGCCGCCAGCCGAGCGCGCAATGCGCAACTCGTCGATGACGAGCGCCGTCTTGCCGTACTCGTTGCTGAGATGGACTCGTGCGGTTTTACCGGACAGCGTCGGATAGACGATCTGGCGCACCGTTCGCCCAGCGACCTCGGGGGCGCGATACAGGGGCGGCAAATCCGACCGTTGCGGAATGGGTTGCAACGCCGTCGCCCATGTGGTGACCCAGTGCGTCGGGGCATCGGCGGCAAAAACAGTCGGGGAAACGGCGAATTGGCAAAGCAGCACCGCGCTACATGCGGCAGCCAGAGTGCGAATGGTCATTCGGGTGGTCAGTTCGAGGCGAAACGTGTATTGTGCCCGATCGCCATCGCTGTCGCGGCGGACCGCGCGACCGCCATCGTGCGATCACCCGCGCCTGGTCGCAGGGCCGCGGCGCCGAATGTACCGCGAGCGGCGGTATGGGTATTTGGCGAACCGTGCACAACCGCACGTATTCAGCTCGCCCTGCACTAGAGAGCACTCAGCGGGACTCACGGCGCGATTTCCACGAGACAGTCATTCCGCATGACGATGCATAGCGCTCCGCCCACATGAACCCGCCACCGCCTCAGCCATTCGGTGCGTGCGCAGACCCATTACTCATCAAACCGCCGCCGGCACCCCAACCATCTTCAACGCAAGCGCTTCGGCCACTTCGATCCCGTCGATGGCGGCCGAGTAGATCCCGCCGGCATACCCCGCGCCCTCACCGGCCGGATACAAGCCCTCGACATTCATGCTCTGATAGTCATCCCGGCGCCGCACGCGAATCGGCGACGACGTTCTCGTCTCAACACCCGTCAACACCGCGTCGTGCATGGCAAAACCAGCAATCTTCTTATCCATCTGCGGCAACGCTTCGCGGATCGCTTCGATCACGTAATCCGGCAGCGCCGTGCTGAGATCCGTGGGATGCACGCCCGGTTTGTAGGACGGCACCACCGAACCCAGCGAAGTAGACGGCCGCCCGGCAATAAAGTCGCCGACCAACTGGCCCGGCGCCATATAGTTGCCGCCGCCCAGCTCGAACGCCCGCTCTTCCCATTTGCGCTGGAACGCAATGCCGGCGAGCGGGCCGCCCGGATAGTCCTCCGGCGTGATGCCGACGACAATCCCGGCGTTGGCATTGCGCTCGGCCCGTGAGTACTGGCTCATGCCGTTGGTCACTACGCGGCCCGGCTCGGAAGTCGCCGCCACCACCGTGCCGCCAGGACACATACAGAAGCTATAAACCGCGCGCCCATTGCTGCAGTGGTGCACGACCTTATAGTCGGCGGCGCCCAGTTGCTTGTGGCCCGCGAACTTGCCGAAACGGCTGCGATCGATCAAGCCTTGCGGGTGTTCGATCCGGAAACCGAGCGAAAACGGCTTCGCTTCGATATAGACGCCGCGGTCGCTCAACATCTGGAAGGTATCGCGCGCGCTATGGCCGACCGCCAGCACCACGTGGTCGCAGTGCAAATGCTCGCCCGTCGACAGCTTGAGCCCGCGCACCTTGCCCTGCTCGATTTCGATATCCTCGACCCGCGTCTCGAAACGCACTTCGCCGCCCAGCTCGTGAATGGTCGCGCGCATCTTTTCGACCATGCTGACGAGGCGGAACGTACCTATATGAGGCCGGCTCAGATAGAGAATGTCTTCCGGCGCTCCCGCACGGACGAATTCATCAAGCACCTTGCGGCCGTAGTGCTTCGGATCCTTGATCTGACTGTAGAGCTTGCCGTCCGAGAACGTACCCGCGCCGCCTTCACCGAACTGCACATTCGATTCCGGATTGAGCACCGACTTGCGCCACAGCCCGAAAGTATCCTTGGTGCGCTCGCGCACGGCCTTGCCACGCTCGAGAATGATCGGACGAAAGCCCATTTGGGCCAGGATCAGCCCGGCAAACAGGCCGCACGGCCCCATGCCGATCACGACCGGGCGCGGTGAAGTCATCTGCGCCGGCGCTTTGGCGACAAAACGGTACGTCATGTCCGGCGTCACAGCGCAGTGGGGCACGTCGGCGAGCCGCTTGAGCGCGGCCGCTTCATCCTTCACCTCGACGTCGACGATGTAAGTGAGCTTGATGTCGGTGCGCTTGCGGGCGTCGTGCGCGCGGCGGAACACGGTGTATCGGATGAGCCCGTCCTCGCCCACGCCGAGTTCAGCAAGGCGCGCGCGGACGGCGGCTTCGAGAACGCTTTCGGGGTGATCGAGCGGGAGTTTAATTTCGCTTAGACGTAACATGAGTACCGGGGGATGCATGAAGGCCGCAAATCGCGGCCAATTCGCAATTTTATAGGTTATGTGTCGGCGCGGGGCGGCGACGCTCGCGAAACACCTCGGTGACGAGCCCAAGGTGCCCCTATCGAAAAGAGTCATTCTTCTCAAAAAATTTATTAACCGACCGGTCGGTTGGTTTATACTGCGCACACACAGACAACTTCCGCTGAGAGCGTCCCCATGTACACGCAATCCCTGGATATCCCCGGCAATGTCGCCCCGCTCGACGCGGCAGCGAGTTCGCCCGAGCAGTCGCAATTCGACGCGGTCATGGCCGCCGACGGCAAGATCGAAGCGCAGGACTGGATGCCTGAGGCCTACCGCAAGACGCTGGTGCGGCAGATCTCGCAGCACGCGCATTCTGAGATCGTCGGCATGCTGCCGGAAGGCAACTGGATCTCACGCGCGCCCAGCCTGAAGCGCAAGGCGATCCTGCTGGCCAAAGTGCAGGACGAAGCCGGCCACGGCCTCTATCTATATAGCGCGGCCGAAACGCTCGGTGTGTCGCGCGATCAGTTGATCGCCGCGTTGCACTCGGGCAAAGCCAAATATTCGAGCATCTTCAACTACCCAACGCCCACATGGGCGGATGTCGGCGTGATCGGCTGGCTGGTGGACGGCGCGGCGATCATGAATCAGATTCCGCTGTGCCGCTGCACTTACGGCCCTTATGCCCGCGCGATGATCCGCATCTGCAAGGAAGAGTCGTTCCACCAACGCCAGGGCTTCGACGCGCTGATGTCGATGATGAGCGGCACCGAAGCGCAACGCGAGTTAGTCCAGCAAGCCGTGAACCGCTGGTGGTGGCCGGTGCTGATGATGTTCGGCCCGAGCGACAAAGACTCGATCCACAGCAATCAGTCGTCGAAATGGGGCATCAAGCGCATCTCGAACGACGATCTGCGCCAGAAATTCGTCGACGCAACCGTCGATCAGGCCAAGGTGCTCGGCGTCACGCTGCCGGACCCGGACCTGAAGTGGAACGAAGCGCGCGGCCAGCACGACTACGGCGACATCGACTGGGAAGAATTCTGGCTCGTCGTGAATGGCGACGGCCCGTGTAACCGCGAACGCCTCGCAACCCGCGTCAAAGCACACGACGACGGCGCCTGGGTGCGCGAAGCAGCCCTCGCCCACGCCGAAAAGCAGCGCCAGCGCGCACAACAGCAGGCTGCCTAAGGGCGGCGACAAGCAAGACAAAGTATCAGGAGATCAGCGATGAACAAGGAATGGCCGATTTGGGAAGTCTTCGTGCGCAGCAAGCAGGGACTCGACCATAAACACTGCGGCAGCCTGCATGCCGCCGACGCGCCGATGGCGCTGCGCATGGCGCGCGACGTCTACACGCGCCGCCAGGAAGGCGTGAGTATCTGGGTGGTGCCGTCGTCGGCGATCACGGCGTCTGCGCCGGAAGACAAGGCTGAGCTGTTCGAACCGGCTGGCGACAAGATTTACCGCCACCCGACGTTCTACACGCTCCCCGACGAAGTCAACCACATGTAAGCGCGGCCATGACCATCACGCCCCAACATCTGCAGTACGTGCTGCGCCTCGCGGACACCGCGCTGATCCTCGGTCAGCGCAATGCCGAGTGGTGCGGTCACGGCCCGATCCTCGAAGAGGACATCGCTCTGTCGAACATGAGTCTGGATCTGATCGGCCAGGCGCGCCTGCTGTACACGCACGCCGCCTCGCTGGAACAGCAGCTCACAGGCAAAAGCCGCACGGAAGACGACTACGCATACTTCCGCGCGGAACGTGAGTTCGCCAACTACACGCTGGCCGAGTTGCCACATTACGGTCCGCTCGCTGGCACCGCGCAAGCCGAGAAGGACTATGCGGTTACGATCGTGCGCAATTTCCTGTATTCGACGCTGATGGCGCATCTGTGGACTGCCCTCACTACGTCGAAGGATGAACAGCTTGCCGCGATCGCCTCGAAGTCGATCAAGGAAACCAGCTATCACGTGCACCACGCGAGCGAATGGCTGATTCGTTTTGGCGACGGCACGGACGAATCGCATCGCCGCGCACAAGCGGCCCTCGACTATCTGCTGCCGTACACGCGCGAGTTTTTCAGTGCGGACGCCGTGGAAGAAACCATCACCGCCGCCGGCATCGGGCCGCTGACGTCGGATCTCGAGGCAGCATGGCTCGAAGACGTCCAGACCACGCTCGACCAGGCCACGCTCAAGCTCTCCGAAGCGGTCAAGCACATCACGGCCGGCAAGCATGGCGAGCACTCGGAGCACATGGGCTTCGTGCTGGCCGAAATGCAAAGCCTCGCGCGCCAGCATCCCGGCGCCACCTGGTAAGCACGCACCTGAGCACGCACCCGAGCGCTCAACCGGAACCCAACGGAACTTTACGATGACGACTTCGACTGCCATGCCCACCGCCGACGCTACGCTCGAGCGCGCATGGGCCGTGCTCGAAACGGTGCCTGATCCGGAAATTCCGGTGGTATCGATTCGTGAACTCGGCATTCTGCGCGACGTGCGCCGCGCCGCCGACGGCACGCTCGAAGTCGTGATCACGCCGACCTATTCCGGTTGCCCGGCGATGTCGCAGATCGCCGAAGACGTCGCGCATGCGCTCGATGCGGCCGAACTGAAGCCGTATCGGATCGCCACCGTGCTGGCGCCTGCCTGGACCACCGACTGGATGACCGCGGAAGCGCGCGAGAAATTGCGCGCCTATGGCATCGCGCCGCCCACGGGCAATTGCGGTTCAGCCGCGCCGCCGCAGGAAAAAGTGCTGCGTTTCGTGCCGCGCGCACTGCCGGCACCGTCGTGCCCCCGTTGCGGCTCGGCGCACACCGAGCGTCTCGCGCAATTCGGCTCGACGGCCTGCAAGGCCCTGTACCGCTGCATCGACTGCCGCGAACCCTTCGACTACTTCAAACCATACTGATATGGCTACCCCGCAATTTCATCCGCTGCGTATCCGCGAAGTGCGGCCCGAAACCGCCGACGCGGTCTCGGTCGCCTTCGAAGTCCCTGTCGAACTGCGCGACCACTATCGCTTCACGCAAGGCCAGTTCGTCACGCTGAAAACGCACATCGACGGTGAGGAAACGCGCCGTTCGTACTCGATCTGCGTCGGCGTCACCGATTACGACCGCGACGGCGAACTGCGCATTGGCATCAAGCGCGTGCGCGGCGGGCGTTTCTCGAACTTCGCATTCGACACGCTGCAACCCGGCCACACCATCGACGTGATGACGCCGGACGGCCGCTTCTTCACGCATCTCAATGCCGACCAGGGCCAGCAGTACATCGCATTCTCCGGCGGCTCGGGCATCACGCCGGTGCTCGCGATCATCAAGACCACGCTGGAAATCGAGCCGCGCAGCACCTTCACGCTGGTGTACGGCAACCGCAGCGTCGATCAGATCATGTTCGCGGAAGAGCTCGAGGATCTGAAGAACCGCTTCATGAACCGCTTCGTGCTCTATCACGTGCTGTCGGACGACTTGCAGGACGTTGAGCTGTTCAACGGCGTACTCGACCAGGAGAAGTGCGCCGCCTTCATCGACAACCTGCTGCCGGCCGATGCCATCGACGAAGCCTTCATCTGCGGGCCCGGCCCGATGATGGATGCGGCCGAGGCCGCGCTGAAAGCCGCGGGTGTGCCTTCGGAGAAAGTGCATGTGGAGCGCTTCGGTTCGCCGCTGCCGCAAGCGGGCGTGCCGCCGGTCGAAATCACCGACGACACCCCGGCCGCCGACCTCGAAATCGTCCTCGACGGGAAAAGGCGCAAGCTGCGCCTGCCGTATCAGGGCGTGAGCGTGCTCGACGTCGGCTTGCGTGCCGGCCTCGCGTTGCCGTACGCGTGCAAGGGCGGCGTCTGCTGCACCTGCCGCGCGAAGGTGCTCGAAGGCGAAGTGAAGATGGAAAAGAACTACACCCTGGAAGAGCACGAAATCCGCGACGGTTTCGTGCTGACCTGCCAATGCCATCCGATCAGCGATCGGGTGGTGGTGAGTTACGACGAACGTTGAGTCTAGCGCGCCGGGTGGCCACGCGACACCCGCAACGCTTTCAGCAGGTCCGCGATGCGCTTACACTAGGGGCCGCTCGCGATCGGACATCTGTCCCGATCGATGAGCGGCCCCTTTCGTCATTTGCGTTTTTTGCCAGCCCAAGCCACTGCCGATGAGCACCATCCACCTCACCAACGGCGATGTCGCCGCCGAATCACTGCGCGCCGCGCTAGCCGAGGCAAGCCGCGACGATCGCGTGCACGCACTGCGCGACGATCTGGCGGTCGGTCCATTGCGCGGCATCGACGACGGGCCCGACGTGCGAGCCGAGTTCTGGGACCGTGTCAGCGCGGACACGAGGCGTGATTTCCTTCGCGAATTCCGCGAGCAGGCAGCAGCGCTGGAGAACATCGCGCGGGGCGACGCGAATCTGGTGGTCTGGCACGGCGAAAGCGCGGCCGATCAATTGATGCTGCGCCGCGTCTGCTATCACCTGCGCAACAGCCCGCAACGGCTGAACGAAGTGCGCCTGTCGATTCGCGACCTAACCGATCCGGGCGCCTGGGCGCACAGCCGCAAAGATCGCGCGACGTCCGTCGGCATGTTCGCGCCGACTGTCCTGCAAGGGCGTCTGGACGACGCAGCGCCGATTTCGGTTCTGCGCATCAGCCGGCTCGCACTCGAATGGCAGGAAGCCAAGCACGCGAACGGCGAAACGCGCCGCTGGCGCGACAACACGTTCACGAGCGGCAACTTCGCCGACCTGGACGCGCTGATTCTCGAGCACGCCACGGGCGACTGGCAGCCCGCCGCGCGCGTTGCCGCGGAACTGATGACCGCTGAACTCTTTTATCTGGTGAGCGACAGCATCGTGCTGTGGCGCTTCCGCGAACTGGCCGTAACCCGTCGCATCAAGCTGCGTGGCGACGCAAGCGCATGGCGCACGCTGGAGCTGTCTGCGGCGCTTGCCCCCTGTCCACACTAATAAAATAGACGACCATGGCCCGCACCCGAGCCCCCGACCACGAAACCCAACGCGACCAGATTCTCGAACTCGCAGCGGAGAAATTCGCCCAGACCAGCTACCCGAGCACCTCGATGGCCGATCTCGCGGCCGCGAGCGGTACCTCGAAAGCGCGCCTGTACCACTATTACGCGAGCAAGGAAGCGATCCTGTTCGATCTGCTGGACCGCTACACGAAGCGGCTGATGCTGATCATCGCGGAGGTGGAAGGCGCGAGCCAACGCCGCGGGCTGTCCGAGCGGGACACGTTCGCCGAGCTGATCCGGGCGTTTCTCTCCGAGTACGAGACGTCGCACAGCCGGCATGTCGCGCTCCTGAACGACGTGAAGTATCTGGTCGATACCCAGCGCGAAGTCATCCTGAACCGCCAGCGCGATGTTGTCGCGGCATTTGCGCGGCAACTGGCGCGCGCCTATCCGGAACGCGCCACTCGCGAAAACCAGACCGCGCTAACGATGATGGTGTTCGGCATGATCAACTGGACGTTCACCTGGCTCAAGCCGGACGGCCGGATGGGCTACCGGGAATTCGCCGAGCAGGTGGTCGATATGGTGGATCACGGACTAAGTTCTGCCCAAGGCTGATTGCGCACGGCAGCATTGCTCAGAGGAAATAATTGCCACGAGTTGTCTAGGCGCGACAACTTGTCACGAACGCTCGTTCAATTTATTTTTCTTTAATAATCAATGCATTAAAAATAGGGCGCTAACTTTCTAGACACTGCCCTCAGTTTTTGATACGGGTTTTCCCTAGTGCGGAATCGGCATATCCGCTAAAATCGTTTTTGCGGTGCACCATGCCGCTCGATTAAAAGGAGAACCCGACCATGAACATGATTACACCCCGCGCCGCTGAGCCGATCGTTGCACACGATCGTCCATTGCAGCCAGGCGGTCGTGCGCCTGCTCTGGTCCGTGAGCTCACCGCCATCGATCGCGAACGACTGCTGACCCACTTCCTCGCGCTCGGCGAAGACGACCGCCTTCTGCGCTTCGGCCAGGTCGTACCGAACCACGTCATTGAAAACTACGTCCGCGCGATCGATTTCACGCGCGACACGGTCTTCGGCGTGTTCGACAGTCAGTTGCAGCTCACCGGCGTCGGCCATCTGGCGTATCTGCCGGCCGAAGGCGACAAGCGCACCGCTGAATTCGGCGTGTCGGTGCTGGAAAGCGTCCGCGGGCAAGGTATTGGCTCGAAGCTCTTCGAGCGCGCCGCCATCCGCAGCCGCAATACGCACGTCACCACGCTTTACATGCATTGCCTGTCGCGCAATTCGACCATGATGCACATCGCGAAGAAAGCCGGCATGAAGATCGAATACGCGTACGGCGAGGCAGATGCCTATCTGACGCTGTCGCCGGCGGATCAGACGAGCATCATCGCCGAAATGCTGCAGGAGCAAGCCGCCGTGTTCGACTACGCACTCAAGCGCCAGGCACGTCAGGCGTCGAAGTTGTTCGAGTCGTTTATGCCGGCAGCAGAGGCCGCTTAACCGGTTTGCGCTTGGGCGAAGAACAAAAAGGGCGGCCTTCTGGCCGCCCTTTTTGTTCGTCCCGGCCCGGCGCTCACAAAATCGGCAGCGCTGTCGTCTCCTTGAACTTCTCGAGCGAAAAGCTCGTCTTCACGTCGATGACAGAGGGATGGTGCAGCAACTGGTCCTGCACGAAGCGTGAAAAGTGCGCCATATCCTCCACCTGCACGCGCAGCAGATAATCCATGTCGCCCGTCATCGCGTGACATGCGACCACTTCCGGCCACGTCTGCACTGCCGCGCGAAACAGATCGGCATGCGTAGTGTCGCCGCGCGGACTGAGTCCCGGACCGCTGCGCTTTTCCAGCCGCACGTTGACGTAGGCGAGCAGATCGAGTCCAAGCTTTTGCGCATCGAGCAATGCGACATAGCCGCGAATCACCCCACTCTCTTCCAGCCGACGGATACGCCGTAGACACGGGCTCGGCGACAGGTTGATCCGCTCCGCGATCTCCTGATTCGACAGCCGGCCATTCTCCTGAAGGATCGCCAGAATGCGCCTGTCGATGGCGTCTATCTCTATTTTGGCCACTTTCTGCCGTCCTTCTTCGAAATTAAGCTAGAAAATAGCCCAAGCGTATCGGCACGCGATTAAGTTCGCAAGTTTTCGTCGCCAGCCGGCCTTTACACTTGCGTCATTCAGTCGCGCTAACTCGCACACCCCGCGCCGGCGCTCAATGGAGACAGACAATGCAGGTTTCAACTTGGGAAAACCCGGTCGGCACGGACGGCTTCGAATTCATCGAATACACCGCACCGGATCCGAAGGCGCTCGGCAAGCTGTTCGAACAGATGGGCTTCACCGCCGTCGCCCGGCATCGTCACAAAGACGTGACGCTGTATCGCCAGGGCGAAATCAACTTCATCGTCAACGGGGAACAGGATTCGTTCGCGCAACGTTTCACGCGCCTGCATGGCCCGTCGATCTGCGCCATCGCGTTCCGTGTGCAGGACGCGGCGAAGGCTTACCAGCAGGCTCTGGAAAAAGGCGCCTGGGGCTTCGACAACAAGACCGGCCCGATGGAACTGAACATCCCGGCAATCAAGGGCATCGGCGACTCGCTGATCTATTTTGTCGACCGCTGGCGCGGCAAGAACGGTGCTGAGCCGAGCACGATCGGCAACATCGATATTTACGACGTCGACTTCGAACCGATTCCGGGCGCGAATCCAAACCCTGTCGGCCACGGTCTGACCTACATCGACCACCTGACGCACAACGTCCATCGCGGCCGCATGCAGGAATGGGCGGAGTTCTATGAGCGTCTGTTTAATTTCCGGGAAGTGCGTTACTTCGACATCGAAGGCAAAGTGACCGGCGTGAAATCGAAGGCAATGACCTCGCCGTGCGGCAAAATCCGCATTCCGATCAATGAGGAAGGGTCAGACGTAGCCGGTCAGATCCAGGAGTATCTGGACCAGTACCACGGCGAAGGCATCCAGCACATCGCGCTGGGCAGCAACGACATCTACCGCACGGTGGACGGTTTGCGCGCGGCGAACATCTCGCTGCTCGATACGATCGACACGTACTATGAACTCGTTGATCGCCGCGTGCCGAACCACGGCGAGCCGCTCGACGAATTGCGTAAGCGCAAGATCCTGATCGACGGCGCACCCGACGATTTGCTGCTGCAGATCTTCACCGAAAACCAGATCGGGCCGATCTTCTTCGAGATCATTCAACGCAAGGGCAATCAGGGATTCGGCGAGGGCAACTTCAAGGCGCTGTTCGAATCGATCGAGCTGGATCAGATCCGTCGTGGCGTGGTTCAGGACAAGGCCTGACGACTAACGGCTAACTAGCCACGCGGAATCTGGGAGACATAAAAAAGGGCGAAGATCTTGCGATCCTCGCCCTTCGTCGTTTATGCCGCGGTCCGAAGCCCAGACGACGGCCAATTTTCAACCGATACGCCGCTTCAGCGATGCATCACGAATTCTGGTCTTCCTCGTCGGCCTTTGTGGATCGTGCAATGCGCTCCACCGCAATGCGTGCCGGCGCGACCTGCGCCGTGCTGGTGATCGCGTTCGACAGCGTCCCTGCGCTGTTCGAGCCTGTACTCGAGCGCACCGGCGCGCTCATGGCGAAGAATGCGGCCGAAACCATCAGGAAGGTCTGGATGTTTCTAGTGTTCATGCGTACTCCTTTTCTAACTGCCCTGCTGTCCTGAAGCTCCACCGAATGCGGAGCGTTGCGCAGACATTGCTCGCAGGTGGGGTGTTAGACAGACATTTCAACTGCGGTTCCCCACATTTGTAGTTTTTACAGCTTGTTACAGGGGGATTGCACTGCGGTAAGTCACCCGACGCGTTCAGCGCAAGTCCCGCGCTGCGATGTCGTGATGTCGTATTTCTGGCGCGCTGCGGCGGGTTTTCACCAGTGCTACCATCACTTAAAACACGTCAATATGGCGACCCCGGCCCCAAGCGTTCACAAGATGCCGCGGCCAAAAAAGTTTTGGTGATCCCAAACTGGTTGGAGGAGTACACATAATGAATGCCCCGCTAGACGCAGGTCAGCGAGCCTCGCTCGAAGCCGCGCTATCTTCCGTCACGCTCGACGACAAATACACCCTCGAACGCGGCCGCGCGTACATGAGCGGCATCCAGGCGCTGGTTCGTCTGCCGATGCTGCAGCAGGAACGCGACCGGGCGGCCGGGCTCAATACCGCCGGATTCATCTCCGGTTACCGCGGATCGCCACTCGGCGGACTCGACCAATCCTTGTGGAAAGCGAAGCAGCATCTCGCCGCGCACCAGGTCGTGTTCCAGCCCGGCGTCAACGAAGACCTCGCGGCGACCTCCGTGTGGGGTTCACAGCAGGTCAATCTGTACCCGAGCGCCAAGTACGATGGCGTGTTCTCGATGTGGTACGGCAAAGGCCCGGGCGTCGACCGTTCCGGTGACGTCTTCAAGCACGGCAATTCGGCCGGCTCGGCGCAACACGGCGGCGTTCTCGTGCTCGCCGGCGACGACCACGCCGCCAAGTCCTCGACACTCGCACACCAGTCGGAACACATCTTCAAGGCATGCGGCCTGCCGGTGCTGTTCCCATCGAACGTGCAGGAATATCTGGATTTCGGCTTGCACGGCTGGGCGATGAGCCGCTATTCCGGACTGTGGGTCGCGATGAAGTGTGTGACCGATGTGGTCGAATCATCGGCGTCGGTCGACATCGATCCGCACCGCACGAAAATCATTCTGCCGGACGACTTCGCCATGCCCGAAGGCGGCCTGAACATCCGCTGGCCGGATCCACCGCTGGTGCAGGAAGCCCGTCTGCTCGATTACAAGTGGTACGCGGCGCTCGCCTATGTGCGCGCGAACAAACTGGACCGCGTCGAAATCGATTCGCCGCATGCCCGCTTCGGCATCATGACCGGCGGCAAGGCATACCTCGACGTGCGTCAGGCGCTGACCGATCTCGGTCTCGACGACGAAACCTGCTCGCGCATCGGTATCCGTCTGTATAAGGTCGGCTGTGTATGGCCGCTCGAGGCGCAAGGTGCGCAAGCCTTCGCACGCGGTCTCGATGAAATTCTGGTGGTGGAAGAAAAGCGCCAGATTCTCGAATACGCAATCAAGGAAGAACTGTACAACTGGCCCGATGCACAGCGTCCGCGCGTGTTCGGCAAGTTCGACGAAAAGGACGGCGCAGGTGGCGAATGGTCCGTGCCGATGGGCAACTGGCTGCTGCCGGCGCACTACGAACTCTCGCCGGCGATCATCGCCAAGGCGATCGCCACGCGGCTCGACAAGTTCGATCTGCCGTCCGACGTGCGTGCGCGCATTGCGGCACGCATCGCGGTCATCGAAGCAAAGGAAAAAGCGCTGGCGCGTCCGCGCGTCGAAGCCGAGCGCAAGCCGTGGTTCTGTTCCGGCTGCCCGCACAACACATCGACGAACGTGCCGGAAGGTTCGCGTGCGATGGCCGGTATCGGCTGCCACTACATGACCGTGTGGATGGACCGCAGCACCAGCACCTTCAGCCAGATGGGCGGCGAAGGCGTCGCGTGGATCGGCCAGGCGCCTTTCACCAACGATAAGCACGTGTTCGCCAACCTCGGGGACGGCACCTACTTCCACTCGGGTCTGCTCGCGATTCGCGCTGCGATCGCCTCGAAGGCGAACATCACCTACAAGATTCTCTATAACGACGCGGTCGCGATGACGGGCGGCCAACCGGTCGACGGCGTGCTGACCGTGCCGCAGATTACGCATCAACTCGCCGCCGAAGGCGCGACGAAGATCGTGATCGTCACCGATGAACCGGAGAAGTACAACGCGAACGTCGGTCTCGCACCCGGCATCGACATTCACCATCGCGACAAACTCGATGAAGTTCAGCGTCAGCTTCGCAAGATTTCCGGCACGACGATCCTGATCTACGACCAGACCTGCGCGACGGAGAAACGCCGCCGCAGGAAACGCGGCACGTATCCGGATCCGGCGCGCCGTGTCGTGATCAACGAAGCGGTGTGTGAAGGCTGCGGCGATTGCTCGGTGAAGTCGAATTGCTTGTCGGTCGAGCCGCTCGATACCGAGTACGGCACCAAGCGCCAGATCAATCAGTCGACTTGCAACAAAGACTTCTCGTGCGTGAACGGGTTCTGTCCGAGCTTCGTATCCGTCGAAGGGGGTCAGTTGCGCAAGCCGAAGGCGGCTTCTGGCATTGTCGGCGACGCGATGCCGCCGGTGCCGGAACCCGAACTACCGTCGATCGAGCGCCCTTATGGGGTACTGGTAACGGGCGTCGGCGGCACGGGTGTCGTAACGATCGGTGCCTTGCTCGGCATGGCCGCGCATCTGGAAAACAAGGGCGTCACGGTACTCGACGTCACCGGCCTCGCGCAAAAGGGCGGCGCCGTGATGAGCCACGTGCAGATTGCCCAGAACCCGGGCGATATTCACGCGACCCGCATCGCAATGGGCGAAGCCAGTCTCGTGATCGGCTGCGACGCGATCGTGACCGCCAGTGACGAATGCGTTTCGCGGATGCAGGTGGGCCGCACCCGTGTCGTGCTCAATAGCGCGCACACGCCGACGGCTGAGCTCATCAAGAACCCGAACTGGCGCTTCCCCGGCAGCAGCACCGAAGCGGACGTGCGTGCCGGTGCGGGCGACGACGGTGTCGATATGGTCGATGCGAATCACTTCGCCGTCGCGCTACTCGGCGATGCGATCTACACGAATCCGTTCGTGCTCGGCTACGCATGGCAGCGCGGCTGGGTGCCGCTGACGTATCAATCGCTGATGCGCGCAATCGAGCTGAACAACGTGCAGATCGAGAAGAATCGTGCGGCATTCGAATGGGGCCGTCGTGCCGCGCACGATCTGGCTTCGGTGCGCACACTCGCGCACTCGCAAGGACGCGGTGCCGCAGCGGAAACGACGAGCAGCAAGATCATTTCGCTGCACACACCGAAGGCGCTCGACACGCTGATCGACAAGCGCGCTGACTATCTTGCCGCGTACCAGGACGCTGCTTATGCGGACCGTTATCGTGCATTGGTGTCGCAAGTGCGCGTGGCGGAATCAGCACTCGATTCGATCGACGGCCAGTTACCGTTGACCGAAGCAGTCGCGAAGAATCTGCACAAGCTGATGGCCTACAAGGACGAGTACGAAGTCGCACGGCTCTACAGTGACCCCGCGTTCATCGAAAAACTGAAGGCGAATTTCGAAGGCGACTGGAAGCTGCACATTCACCTCGCGCCGCCGACGTTCTCGAAGAAAGACGCACAAGGTCATCTGGTGAAAAAGAAGTATGGCCCTTGGGTGTTCAGCGCCATGCACGTGCTCGCAAAACTCAAGTTCCTGCGCGGGACGGCGCTCGACGTGTTCGGCAAGACGGAAGAGCGTCGCACGGAGCGTGCTCTGATCGTCGAGTATGAAGCACTGGTACGCGAGCTGATCAGCGGCCTGACCGTGCAGAAGCGTGAACTAGCCGTCGAACTGGCGAATCTACCGGACGGCATCCGCGGCTACGGGCACGTGAAGGAAAACAATCTGAAGGGTGTGCGGGTCAAGTGGAACGACTTGCTGACGCGCTGGCGTTCGCCGGAAGCTGGGAAGTCGCAGCACGCGGCGTGATCTTGCCGGCTTGACCGGCTGACATAGGCCTGAAATGGAAAAGGCGGCTGTCCTCGCGGACAGTCGCCTTTTTTTGCCTGTTTCGACACGTGACGCGTGTGTACAAGAACAAGCGGTACTGCTCCTTCCAACAACACAACAACAACCAACCAAAAACAAACAACTACCAGACAGCTACTACAACTACGAAATCTTGCTGCAACTACCCACTGCTACTTCAACTACCAACTACCAACTACCAACTACCAACTACCAACTACCAACTGCTACTGCTACTGCTACTGCTACTGCTACTGCTACCAACTACAACACACACTTACTACCCGTACTGCAACCCATTGGTACTACTGTCTTCACCATCAGAACTACTCTTACTGCCACTACAAACTTCTCAACACAAGAGAGGAAACGCAGCGCTAGACTCGATGCAAAGGATTGACCAGCCGACTGTTCCGTTGCCATCGCGTAGTGCCGCGCCTCAGAAGTAACTTTACAAAAGTGTCACAGCGAATCGAATCGGACCATTCTTAAAATCCACTTAGATGCCTAAGAACTTCTCAGACCAACGGCCATCAGCATAAGAACGCGCATAAAAAAACGCCACGGAATCAACTTCCGTGGCGTTCTCACAGGCTTACCGCAAATGCCGCAATCCACGCGGCGCAGCTTCAACCATCAACCTATCCGCATTACTGCGTGTTCACCCCTTGCGTGCGTTTGCCGAAGCCACCGCCGTCATGTTGATGATCCGGCGCACGGTCGCAGCCGGCGTCAGGATATGCACCGGCTTCTCGGCGCCCAGCAGGAACGGACCCACCGTCACGCCTTCGCCGCCGATCATCTTCAGCAGGTTGTATGTGATGTTTGCCGCTTCCACGTTCGGCATGATCAGCAGATTCGCTTCGCCGGTCAGCGTCGTGCCCGGGAACGCAGCCTTGCGGACTGCTTCCGACAACGCCGCGTCGCCGTGCATCTCACCGTCGATCTCGAGCGAAGGCGCACGTTCAGCGATCAGCTTGCGAGCTGCCGCCATACGTTGCGACGACGAAGACGGCGCGCTGCCGAAATTCGAATTCGACAGCAACGCAACCTTCGGCGTGATGCCAAACTTTTCGATTTCGCGCGAAGCCAGCATCGTCATGTCGGCGAGCTGTTCGGCGGTCGGCGTTTCGTTCACGTACGTATCGCAGATGAACAGATTGCGGCCCGGCAACATCAGCAGGTTCATGGCAGCGAAGTTCTGCACGTTGTCTGCCTTACCCAGCACCTGTTCGATGAACTTCAGATGCGCGTGGTACTGGCCGATCATCCCGCAAATCATGCCATCGGCCTGGCCCAGGCGCACGAGGATCGCGCCGATCAGCGTGTTGAACTTGCGCATCGCGGCCTTCGCGACGTCCGGCGTCACGCCTTCGCGGGCGCCGAGTTCGTGATACGCCTGCCAGCATTGCTGATAGCGCGGATCGTCTTCCGGATCGACAACCTCGAAGTCTTCGCCGCACTTCAGCTTCGAACCCATCTTCTTCAGACGCATCTCGATCACCGACGGACGGCCCACCAGAATCGGCTTGGCAATCTTTTCCAGCAGCACGAATTGCGCGGCGCGCAGCACACGCTCGTCTTCACCTTCGGCGAACACGATACGCGCCGGCTCCGACTTCGCAGCAGCGAACACCGGACGCATCACCATGCCGGTGCGGTACACGGTGGTGCCGAGTTCTTCGCGATAAGCGTCCATGTCCTTGATCGGACGGGTTGCGACGCCCGAATCCATCGCGGCTTGCGCGACAGCCGGCGCGATCTTGATGATCAGGCGCGGATCGAACGGCTTCGGAATCAGGTATTCCGGGCCGAATTCGAGCGAGTGGCCTTCGTATGCCTTGGCAACTTCATCGCCCTGGTCGGTTTCTTCCGCCAGCTCCGCAATCGCGCGCACGCACGCGAGCTTCATTTCTTCCGTGATCGTGGTTGCGCCGACATCCAGCGCGCCGCGGAAGATGAACGGGAAGCACAGCACGTTGTTGACCTGGTTCGGGTAGTCCGAACGGCCCGTCGCGATGATGCAGTCCGGACGCACCTTCTTCGCTTCTTCCGGGCGGATTTCCGGTTCCGGATTCGCGAGCGCCAGAATCAGCGGCTGGGTGCCCATTTCGACGACCATTTCCGGCTTCAGCACACCAGCGCTCGAGCAACCGAGGAACACGTCGGCGCCGCGAATCGCGTCAGCCAGCGTGCGCGCTTCGGTGTTCGCCGCGTAACGTTCCTTCGACGGATCCAGATTGCCGCGGCCTTCGTAGATCACGCCCTTCGAGTCCGTGACCAGCACGTTCTTTTTCGACAGGCCGAGATTCACCAGCAGATCCAGACACGCGATAGCCGCTGCGCCTGCGCCCGAACACACCAGCTTCACTTCGTCGAGCTTCTTGCCGACCACTTTCAGGCCGTTCAGGATTGCCGCCGAGGCGATGATCGCGGTGCCGTGCTGATCGTCGTGGAAGACCGGAATCTTCATGCGCTCACGCAGCTTCTTTTCGATGTAGAAGCACTCAGGCGCCTTGATGTCTTCGAGATTGATACCGCCCAGCGTGGGCTCGAGCATCGCGATCGCTTCGACCAGCTTGTCCGGATCGGACTCGGAGAGTTCGATGTCGAACACGTCGATGCCGGCGAACTTCTTGAACAGGCAACCCTTGCCTTCCATGACCGGCTTCGCAGCGAGCGGGCCGATATTGCCTAGACCGAGCACGGCCGTACCGTTCGTGATCACGCCGACGAGGTTGCCGCGCGAGGTGTACTTCTGCGCATCGAGCGGGTCTTCGTAGATCGCCATGCAAGCCGCGGCGACGCCCGGCGAGTACGCGAGCGACAGGTCGAGCTGGTTCGACAGTGGCTTGGTGGGCGTGACCGAAATCTTGCCGGGCTTCGGAAACTGGTGGTAGGCGAGAGCGCTTTGCTTAAGTTGTTCGTCCATTTTTTAGCCTGCGAGACGTAAGTAATTGGGCCCGGCACACTGCACCGTTGGCGTCGCGTACGTCTATCGAATGGATAATCGACTGCGGCGGTTTTCGCATGCGCCGGTTGGGCGCGGCGTCGAACCTCGGCGGAGGGCAAGACGGTGCGGAGTGCTACGCGGGTCGGTTAGTGTACACCCCGAATGCGTCGATGCACTGAGTGGTTAACATGGCTCGCCATCGGCGAAACACCGGCCGGCAATGCTGCAGCGCCGCATCTGGCGGGCATTGAGCGGCTGCCCACACGTACCGCATGCCGAGGTCAAGCATGGGTCAGGCGTGAGTCACGCACCTGTCATTCGAGCTCGGCGCCGCGTCGTTCGGGGATCAGAAAGAGGGTCGCGAAGATGTCGAGCAGATAGATCGACGCGAGCAAAGCGAGCGCGGCGCCGAACGAATAGCGTGCGGCCAGTGCGCCTACGACCACCGGCCCAAAACCGCCGACCGCCCGGCCGACGTTGAACAGCACGTTCTGCGCAGTGGCGCGCGCATCGGTCGGATAAAGCTCGGAGATCAGTGCACCATAGCCGCCGATCATCCCGTTGACGAACACGCCCATCGCCGCGCCGCCGATCAGCAGCGCCATCGGTGTAGTCAGATGGGCGTAGACGAATACCATCACCACCGCGCCCACCTGGTAGAACAGGAACGTCGGCTTGCGGCCGAAACGGTCGGCCGCCATGCCGAACAGCCAGATGCCGCACGCCATGCCGAGCACCGTCACGGCGGTCCACACGCCGGACTTGGTCAGCGAATAACCGAACGTCTTCGACAGATAGCTCGGAAGCCAGATCATCAGACCGTAATAGCCGAAGTTCTGTACTGAACAGAGAATCGCGACGCCGACGCTGGCGCGCGTAGTGCGTCCGTCGGCCACCAGCAATTTCAGCGGCAGCTTGCGCATTCCACGTGCGACGCGCTCGGTGAACAGCGCCGGCTCCTCAACGCGACGCCGCACGACGAACGACACCACGGCAGGCAGCAATCCAAGCGCAAACATGCCGCGCCAGCCGATTACAGGAAGCAGCAAAGGCGTCAGCAACGCCGCCGCCAGCACCCCGAGTTGCCATCCCAGCCCGACATAGGAGGAGACGCGCGCCCGCTGCGACGCCGGCCACGCTTCGGCCACCAGCGTCATACCGATACCGAACTCGCCGCCGAGGCCAATGCCTGCAATGGTCCGATACGCCAGCAGGTCGGTATAACCCTGAGCCAGCGCGCACAGTCCGGTGAAGACGGCGAAGATCAGAATCGTCCACGTCAACATTCGCACGCGGCCGAAATAGTCGCTCAAGACGCCGAAGATCAGGCCACCGGCTACCGCGCCGATCAGCGTCCAGGTGACGAGCGAACCGGCTTGCGCGGAACTCAGATGCAGATCCGCGGCAATTACCGGCAGCATGAAACCGAGGATCAGCAGATCGAAGCCGTCCATCGCGTAACCGAGCACCGACGCGATCAGCGCGCGGCCGGCATAGCCGCTCCGGGCAGGTTCACGGGTCTCGGTGGCAGAAGAAGCGACAGTCATTGAAAGCATTCCGTAGGACGTGGAGGCGGCAAGCCGGCAAGACCGCCCAGCAAATTCGCGTGAGTGTAAAGGCGCGCCAGGCCGCTCACAAGCAAGCCAAAAAGCAGACCGAAAAACAGCCCCGAAAGCAGCAGCAATACGGCTCTCGACGAACCGCGCACGCTCTGTTCAGCGCGGCCGTTATGACCGTCATTCGCTGCCGGCACGCACGACGGCCTCCTCGGGAGGGCCCATTTCGGGTAAAATGTCGGGCTACGCGCGCAGCAAAAACTGGCCTGCACTCCACTGACCAGTTGCGTATTTGCCTATCAAGGCGCCGCCCATCATGGCGCGGTATACCCAGCTTGCTGCGCCACCGGGCCTCGCGCCCGCTTCTCCTCGCTCACACCCAAGGATCCGCCCATGACAGGCTTCGATCGCCAGACGATCTCCGACACGACCGCCAAGATGCTGCTGGAAGTGCAAGCAGTGCACTTCAACGCGGAGAAACCGTACATTTTCACGTCCGGCTGGGCGAGCCCGGTTTATATCGACTGCCGCAAGCTGATCTCGTATCCGCGCGTGCGCCGTGGCCTGATGGAAATGGCCGAAGCCACCATCCTGCGCGACGTCGGCTATGAGCAGATCGACGCGGTGGCCGGTGGCGAAACCGCCGGCATCCCGTTCGCGGCATGGCTGTCCGACCGCCTGATGGTGCCGATGCAATACGTGCGCAAGAAGCCAAAGGGTTTCGGCCGCAACGCACAGATCGAAGGTCTGCTCACCGAAGGTCAACGCGTCCTGCTGGTCGAAGACCTGACCACGGACAGCCGCAGCAAGATCAACTTCATCAACGCGCTGCGCACTGCCGGCGCAACGGTGAACCATTGCTTCGTGCTGTTCCACTACAACATCTTCAAGGAAAGCGTGTCGGTGCTGAAAGACATCGACGTCGATCTGCACGCGCTCGCCACGTGGTGGGATGTGTTGCGGGTCGCCAAGGCCAACAACTACTTCGACAGCAAGACGCTCGACGAAGTAGAAAAATTCCTGCACGCACCGGCTGAGTGGTCCGCGGCACACGGCGGCGCCAACGCAACGCCGCAGTAAGCGCAACTGCTTGACCCGGATGGAATGAAAAGGCCGCCTGTCGATAAGACAGGCGGCCTTTTTCATTGATCTCGCATCGATCTCCCCCAAACCGGGCGAAGAGTTGAGCGCGACTAGGATGTGCTCCCGGTATCGCCGACCGAATGCGACGAGAGATTCAGCAAGCCGTTGCTCTGCGCGTACTGGAACAACTCCGAATCGCGATCGATGCCGAGCTTGCGCATCGCCGTGTTCTTCTGCGTGCTGATCGTCTTGATGCTGCGATTGAGTTGCTCCGCAATCTCCTTGATCGTCATGCCGGACACGAACAGGCGCACCACCTCGAGTTCGCGCCGCGACAGCATCACATCTTCGTTCTTACCGCCGGCATTCATGCGCAGCGTATCGAGCGACGCCTTGACCGACGGACTCATGTATTCCAGGTTGCGGCTGACGTGCTGCACCGCGAGCCCAATGTGGCTCAGATCGTCCGATTTGTTGACGACCGACGTCACGCCGAGCTCGCTCAAGCGTTTGAGCAACGCGGCGTTTTCCAGCATCGTCAGCACAACGATGGGAAGGTCGGGAAAATTGCGGCGCAGATAACCGATCAACGGCAAACCGTCACCGTACTGGCCGCCTGGCATGGCCAGATCCGTGACAAGCACATCGCACTCAACGGTTTGCAGCACCTTCACCAGTTCGGTTGACTGTCGCGCGCGCGCGACGACCTGCAGGCCTGGAAACTTGAGCAAAGCTTGTTCGGCGCCGAACAGAATCACCGGATGGTCGTCGGCGACCACGACCCTGACTGGATCTTGCATTGCCCTCCCCTCGACAGATAAACCACTCTCCAAAACTTCTGACATGCCTTTCTATTCTTGGTACTTGAACCGATCGGGCACGCGCCTATATTCGCGCGAATATTTCCTCGGACTATAGCCGATTTCGCGTCCGCCAAGCCCGTCGCCAGCAACAATGATCCGTCGCAAAGCGAATGTTAGACTTGATTCGACCCTGGGGCACAAAATAGGGACAATAATCCTCGCGAGGACAACCCTCGCGCCCTGACAGGAGAACCGGCACATGCGCTCGCGTTGCCTGGTTGTTTCGCTTGCTTCGCCATTCCGTCGTATGCCGTTCCTCACCTGCGCGATGCTGGGTCTCGCGCTATTCGCGGCGCATTGTCCTGACGCATCTGCCGAGGGTGTGTTCACGCTGACCAGCTCCAACTTCCGCGCGGGCGGTACCGTGGATGCGGCTCAGGTTTTCGATCAGGACGACTGCAAAGGCGGCAATCGCTCGCCGCAATTGACGTGGCACGATGCGCCGGCTGGAACGCGCAGCTTTGCGGTCACGGTATTCGACCCGGACGCGCCTGGCCGCGGCTGGTGGC
This sequence comes from Paraburkholderia sp. SEWSISQ10-3 4, assembly GCF_030464785.1. Taxonomy (NCBI): domain Bacteria; kingdom Pseudomonadati; phylum Pseudomonadota; class Betaproteobacteria; order Burkholderiales; family Burkholderiaceae; genus Paraburkholderia; species Paraburkholderia sp. SEWSISQ10-3 4. Next base: position 27,374 of record NZ_JALPRI010000035.1, on the reverse strand, counting down.
ACTGGGCCGTGGCGGCGATTCCGGCTACCGTCGACAGCTTGCCGGAAAACGCCAGCTCGTCGGGCTTCCTGAAGAAACTCGGCGCGGTCGAAGCACGCAACGATTTCGATATCGACGGCTACGGCGGCCCCTGCCCGCCACCCGGAAAACCTCATCGCTATGTTGTCACCGTTTATGCGCTGAGCACCGCGGACCTGCGCCTCGCTCAAGGGCGCCCGGCGCTCATGTTCGATCACGAAATCGGCACCGCCACGCTCGGCAGCGCGCGAATGGTGGTGAACTACGGACGGTAGCTGCAGGCGTCTACATCTGACTCGAACTGCATCGCCTGCGCGCCGAAACGCGGCTCACACGGCGCCGAGTGCCAAGCTCGGGCAAGTCGCGCCTTGGGTCGACACGCCAATGAGCGCTCGGCTTGTATCGCATTGCCGCCGCTGCGGAATTTCTGTCATCCGGGCACGCTAATGTGCAACAGGGCGACGCGGGCGATGCTTGTCGATGTCGCGTCGCTGCATGCGCGCACAGTTGCGGTACCTACCTCTGCTTTTTCACCTTGCCGGAGAGTGTTATGTCGAAAATCGTCATCGTTTATCACAGCGGCTACGGCCACACGAAGAAAGTCGCCGAAGCCGTGCTGGCCGGCACGCTCGAAGCCGGCGCGGACGCGAAACTCATGCCGGTCGGCGAGATCGACGACGCGGGCTGGACAGAACTGGCGGCCGCCGACGCCATCATCTTCGGCGCACCGACCTACATGGGCGGCCCGTCCGCTGACTTCAAGAAATTCGCCGACGCGAGCTCGAAACCCTGGTTCGGCCAGACGTGGAAGGACAAGATCGCTGCCGGCTTCACCAACTCGGCGACCATGAACGGCGACAAGTTTTCGACGATCCAGTACTTCGTCACGCTGGCAATGCAGCACAGCATGATCTGGGTGGGCACCGGCATGATGCCATCGAACACCAAGGCGGCGACCCGCAACGACCTGAACTATGTGGGCGGCTTTACCGGCCTGCTGGCGCAATCCCCTGCGGATGCGTCGCCGGAAGAAGCGCCGCCTCCCGGCGATCTGGAAACTGCGCGGATGTTCGGTAAGCGCGTTGCCGACGTGACGGCGCGGTGGAACGCTGGAGTTCGATAAGGCAGCGTTTGAAGGCTTGCGCCGGGAAGCCGCGGTTAGGTCGCACGCCCTCGAGTTGGCCGCGGCGCTCGTCAGAACGCGTGCTGCGCGCAGCCTGACAAGCGCCGTCAATCTGCCCCGAATCCACCAGCATCGGCTTGCATCTGTCGCGTAACCGGTCACGCCGATGTCATTTTCGGCGCGCATCGTCGTTTTTTCGCCCCCCTTTCGCGCACCCACCGCTATCAGGTCTTAAAATAGCGTTCCGGCGCGGTGTCGCGCCCCGTTTCCAGCAAGCCAGTGAGATTGAGATGAGCACGAAAGTTTTTGTCGACGGACAGGAAGGCACGACCGGCCTGAAGATTTTCGAATACCTGTCGCAACGCGCCGACGTAGAGATCCTGCGTATCGAAGAAGCGAAGCGCAAGGATCTCGAAGAGCGCCGTCGTCTCATCAACGCATCGGACGTCACGTTCCTGTGCCTGCCGGATGTCGCCTCACGCGAGTCGGCGTCCCTCCTCGACAACGACCACACCGTGCTGATCGATGCGAGCACGGCCTTCCGCACATCGGCGGACTGGGCCTACGGCCTGCCCGAACTGGCCCACGCGCAACGCGAGCGTCTGCGCACCGCGAAACGCATCGCCGTGCCGGGCTGCCATGCATCGGCATTCGTGCTGGCCATGCGTCCGCTCGTCGAAGCAGGCGTCGTGGCGCCGGAATTCGCTGCGCACGCTTACTCGATCACCGGTTACAGCGGCGGCGGCAAGAAGATGATCGCCGACTACGAAGCCGGCGGTAACGACAAGCTGAAGAGCCCGCGCCCTTACGCGCTCGGCCTTACGCACAAGCATCTGCCGGAAATGGCGGCGCATACGGGCCTGAAGTCGGCGCCGGTGTTCACGCCGATCGTCGGCGACTTCTACAAGGGTCTCGCGGTCACCACGTTCTTCTCGCCGAGCCAATTGGCCAAGAAGGCCACGCCGCAAGACGTACAGGCGCTGTTCGCCGAGTACTACGCGGGCGAGGCATTCGTGAACGTCGCGCCGTTCGACGCGGAAGCAAACCTCGACAGCGGCTTCTTCGACGTACAGGCGAACAACGACACCAACCGTGTCGACCTGTTCGTGTTCGGCAATGAAGAGCGCTTTGTGACGGTCGCACGCCTCGATAACCTGGGCAAGGGCGCATCGGGCGCAGCAATCCAGTGCATGAACCTCGCGATCGGCGCCGACGAAGAAGCCGGCTTGAAACGTTAAACAGGTTCGAGATACAGACGGCAATTCGCCGTCAATCCACAAAAAAGCCGGTCTTAACAGACCGGCTTTTTCGTTTTAAAAACCTGCACTCAGAATCCCTCTTTAAAAGTTAATCAGTAGTAGCCCGCATTACTTTAAAAAGAAAAATCGGAATGCTCACCAATCTCCGGTAATTCATTCCCTGAATTGACCCGCACAGCATAGTTTGCCGCATAGGGAAACTCCGGATTTTTTGGCGAACGGTCGTTCGAAGATCATAGAGCCATTTTGCTGCAACGCTTGCCTGGCAAGGGTGTGCCGCGAAGCAACGATGTCGCTGCTGAACCCAAAAATCCTTTTTTGTTTAAAAGGGCTGCCAGGCCCCACATGGCGTGCACCCGGCAAACATTTCGCTGTTTGAATCGGTCTTTTTAGACGGCTCATTCAATTGACAGGCATTAATCGCGCAGCGAAATTAGTCCGCACAATTACAGGAAGGGAGACAGCAGTATGTCGCACGCCATTACTCGAGGCCTGGCGATGGCCATTGCCACGGCCCCATTTCTTGTCGCCTGCGGCGGTGGCAAGGCGGACAACCCCGGCACGATCAACGCACCGCAATGCTCGGGCTCGAGCTGCGGCGTGCAAGGTCCGCCGACTTCGAACGCTGGTACGACCGCGTTATGTCCGGCCACTGCTGACATCGTGAAGACCACGTTCCTGGGTGGCGCGGGTAGCGGCGAAGTGGTGCAGGTGAATATCGATGCGACGGCGATGACGTACACGCTGAAGTGGCTCGAGTCGCCGATTCCGTTGCGCACGGGTCAGGTCACACCGACACGCGCGGGTACGCAGATCAAGGGCGCCGTGATCCACCCGCCGACCGGCGCACTGCCGACCGCCGAACAGACGCGCTGCGCGTTCATCCTCGGCGCGGGCACAGGCACTGGCGTTGGCGACGGTCAGCCCTACACAACACCCGATTTCACCAACAACCCGAATCCGCCGATGATCCTCGTCGGCCTGGGCGTGGCCGGCGGCGGAATCCCGGGCGCGGACGTCGAGTACGACGGCCTGACTATTGCCCCGTTGCCCGGCCTCGAGAACATCGGCGCCGTTCCCGCTCGGCATTTCGATTTCTATCCGTTCCTCGGGTTTGCCGCCACGACAACGGACATCACGAAGTTGCCCGGCACCTACAACGGCCTGCTCTACCATCTCGTGCCGTCGGGCTCTTACGCGGCAACGGCCACCAATACGGTTGAGACTTTCGACGCAAGCGGCAATTGCACCGGCTCCAATGCGGTCAACGCGGCGTTTCATCCGAGCGCAAGTGGCTGCCTGACGACCGGCACCGCCTGGACGCTCAACAGCAGCGGCTACTTCGACAGTCAGAACACGCCGCAGATCGGGACTCAACTGACGCTGCCTACCGGGACTAGCGGTTCCGTGGCTCCGGCGCACATGATCCTCGGTCAGATCAACGGCGCAACGGTACCGTTGGTTGTCCGCACGGGTCTCGTGAATCTCGGCACGCCGCCGCTGCATCTCGACGCCAAGGTCGACGACGAATCCGGTATCGCCATGCTCGCCGCAGCCACGCCGCTCGCATCGGGTGGCTTCAACGGTGGCTACGTCGGCGCGGATTCGAACTTCAAATCCACTGCAACGTTGATCCAGGGCGGTGTGGGCTCCTTCATCAACCCGTCGACTTCCGCGCCGGAGGACCACTTCGCTCTGAGCTACGGTCTGTCGAGCCCCGGACTGGTCGGTGTCCAGCACCCGAGCGGAACCGGCTTCGCGATCGCCTCCGGCGGACTGTACGCGATCGAGATTCAGGGCACGGTGAACGGCGGCGTAGCGCCGACCTCGCAACTCAGCAGCACTGCTTCCAGCGCCCCCTACTTCGGCATCGGAGCGCAGATCAGCAAGTAACGAACGAAGGACCGGTAGTTCGCAACTCGAGGCATAAATAGAGCAATAGGTGGCTGGACTGGGAGCCGGCCACACACAACGAGAAAATTCTGGAGGCGGTATGAAATGGAGAATCCTTTCGGTGCTCGCTCTTGCAGCACCGTTGCTGGGGGCGTGCAGTGGTGGTGGCGGCGGTAATGGAGACGGCCCGGTGACTGAAGTTCGCCTGTGCCCTGCTTCGCTCGATTACGGCACAGTGTTCACGGGCGGCGGCGGTGACGGGGAACTGGTCAAGCTGCAGATGGACACGACCAAGATGACCTGGCAGATCAGCTACATCGAATCGCCGATTCCGGCGACCACCGGCACCGTCGCACCGACGCGCGCCGGCCAGACCGCCAGCGGCACGCTGACCCAGGAAACTCTGCTGCCGACGCAGAAGCTCAACCAGTGCGCCTTCCGCCTGAACGGCGCCAGTCTCGATCCGAATCGTCCGGCGCGTATTTTCGTTGGCGAAGGCGTGGCGGGCGGCACGATTCCGGGTGCGGAAATTTCGTTCGGCGGGATTCTCGGCGTAGGCGCAGTACCCGACACCAAGTTCCCGTACTACCCGTTCATCGGTTTCTCGTCGATTGAAACGAACCTTGCGAACGTGGTCGGCACCTACAACCAGCTCGGCTATCACCAGGTTCCGTCACAGAACTTCGCGCCGGTCGCGGTCGATACGAAGATCACGATCAATGCGGACGGCACGTGGACCGAGTGCGACAACTCCGGTGTCAACGCGGGCTCGTGCCAGCAGCCGGGTACGAACTTCGTGCAGTCATCCGACGGCAGCGGCGCATTCGAAACCGACAAGTTCGTGGGCCAGGCCAAACCGACGCTCGCCACCACGCCGAAGGCGCGCGGCTACATGATCGTCGGCAAGCTGCGCAATCAGGTGGTGCCGATCCTGGTGCGAACCGGCGCAGCGAACTCCTCGGTGACGACGCCGGTGAATGGCGAACTCGGTCCGTACGCGGACGATGAATCGGGCATCTCGATTCTGGCGCCGCAAACCTCGATCGCGGTGAACTCGCAAAACGGTGAGTACATCGGTGTGGATAGTCAGTTCGACTATCGCACCACGGCGCTCGAAGGCACCGAGGCCACGCTGCTCGATCCGTTCAACGCATCGCAAGCATCGCTTGCGACAGCGCTGAATCTGGCCTTCACGCAGACCGTGCCGGGTGTTGTCACGACGACGCAAGTGGGCGCCTCGACAGGCACCACGCCGACCGGAAAGATGATCTTCACGGGTGGCGTGTTCGGCTACCTCGATCTGACCAACGCGGCCTCGCCGTACTTCACGATCGGCGCCTTCGTCCAGTAATGGACGCAGCACGCGCCGCCGGCACGCAGCGAGGCGTTCGCGTCCCGGCTGCTGCGCACAGCAATAGCGCGGCAGCCGGCGTCCACCCAGTATCCAGCGCACCGGTTGGGCCGCCAGGCCGCCGTCGCTCGCCGCGCGCGCCGAACGCAACGCGCGCCTCAGGAGGAACAACATGAAAAAAATCTATTTCGCGCTACTGGCCATCTGCCTGTCGGCCAGTGCGCACGCGCAACACGCGGGCGACAACGTCGCCGTGCTCGGCTGGTTCCACGTCATGCCGCAGGATTCGAGCACGCCGCTGACCACCAACGTCGCGCCGACGCCGATCAATACGCCGCTGCGTTTGCCGAGTTCGTTCACGTCTGCCGGCACGGGCTTGTCGACCAGTAGTGCCAACACCGTCGGCCTCGTGTTCAGCCACTACCTCACCGATCACATCGCCGTCTCGACAGTGGCTGGCGTACCGCCGGTTTTCAAGCTCTACGGGCACGGCACCGTCAAGCCGCCGGGGCCTGCAGGCGCACTCGGTCAGCAGGATCTGGGCGATCCGCAGGCCAATCCGATCGTGAAGAGCGTGCGCCAGTGGAGCCCGGCGCTGCTGTTCCAGTATTACTTCAATGCGCCGACGGCCCATTTCAGGCCGTTCGTGGGTATCGGCGTGTCGTATAACTGGTTCTCCGACGTTCAGTTGAGCCCGAACTTCGTGACCGCGACGCAGAACAATCTCGGCTCGGTGCTGGCAGCCGGCGCGGGCAAGCCCGGACAGACGCAGGTGTCGGCGAAGGCGTCCTCGTCCTGGCAGCCGGTGTTCAACGCGGGGCTCTCGTACAACATCACCGACCACTGGGGCCTCGTTGCATCAGTCACGTACATTCCGCTGAAGACCACCTCGTCGGTGATCATCAAGGCGGCGGACGGCACGGAATTGGGTGTCTCGAAGGCAGAGCTGAAAGCCGATCCGATCATTTCGTTCCTGGCCGTCTCCTACAAGTTCTGAGTTCGACGCGGATGCGACAAAGCCGGCGGCCCCGCGGAGGGGTCAGCCGGCTTTGTCTTTTCTGGGGGACGCGGGAAATTCTGGGCAAAAAAAAGCCCGCCTAATCCGGCGGGCTGAATCCATATCAGAGGAGACATGGAGGAGACAAGGCAAACTATAGCAAATGGTTTGGTGCGTCGCAACATACAAATTAGGGTTGACCCTCGGCGTTGTACGAGCGCAACAATTCTTACAACGCTTTGGGAGCGAGCGGCGTTGGGTGCCGCGCACCTGCCGAGGCCGCTCGCCTAGTGGCGCACCAGCGCCATCATCGCGCCGAAGCCGACAAACACGCCACCCGTCAGACGATTGAACATCCTCGCGACGCTACGGCTCTTCAGTCGGGCGCCGATTCGCGTGCCGAAACCGGCGTACACCAGGTACCAGCTCACCTCGATGACCGCGAAAGTCGCGACGAGCACACCGAACTGCGGCAGCTTGGGCTGCGCGGCGTCGATGAATTGCGGCAGCAACGCGGCGGCGAACAGGATGGCTTTCGGGTTGCTGCTCGCCACCAGGAAGCCGTTGCGAAACAACGTGAGGCGCGAGCGCGCCGGTTTGGCGGAAAGTTCGTCGACCGCGCCGGCAGCGCCTTCATCAGCCGGCGCCCGCCACGCCTTGATGCCCAGATAGACGAGGTAGGCCGCGCCGATCATCCGCAGTGCGTTGAACATCGTCGGCCACGCCGCGAGAAAGACGCCGAGGCCCGCCGCCGACACCGCCAGCATCAGCACCAGCGCCGACAGGCAGCCAGCCATGGTCGCGCTGGAACGGCGCAGCCCGTGCTGGGCGCCGTGCGTCATCACGAGCAGCATGTTCGGACCGGGGATCGCGGAAACGACGAAAACAGTAGCGGCGAACAGCCACCAAGTATGCAGACTCATTGGGATCATGGCGAATAGGAATCGGACGGCTATTATGCCCGCCCGTGCGAATCCGCGGCGGCGCGCGCCCGGCCCAGCCGCCGAGTGGCCGAACCCGGGCTCCGGTTCCGCTATGAAAGCCGGCGTGCGCCGTCAAGCGCACGCCCGCCCCACGCACCCCGCTCAGCGCCCTGCCCGCCGTGCCGCCACCTGGCCCAGCACCGCGAAGTCCTTCTCGCCGTCGCCATGCGCTACTGCTTCGATCAGGCTGTCACGTACGACACTCGCAATCGGCAGCGGCGTATTGACCGCGTCCGCGGCTGCCAGCGCAAGGCGCAGGTCCTTCAGTCCAAGGCGCGCCTTGAACAGGGCCGGCTCGTAGCGCTGCTCCGCGATCAACTTGCCGTAGCCCGAATAGACCGGTCCCGGGAACAGGCCGCTCGTGATGACGTCGAGGAAATCCTGCATCGCCAGGCCGTGGCCGGTCACGAGCGTGGCCGCCTCACCGAGCGTCTCGACAGCCGCGCCCAGCATGAAGTTAGCCGCGAGTTTCATCACGTTCGCCTGTTGCGGCAGCGAACCGATGCGCCAGGTTTTCTGACCGATGGCGTCGAAAATCGGCTGCACGCGGTCGATCGACTCGGCCGGGCCGCCCGCCACGATCGTCAGCTTGCCCGCAGCCGCGACATCGGGGCGCCCCATCACCGGTGCGGCAACGTAATGGATGCCGCGCGACGCATGCGCCGTCGCCAGCTCCTCGGCCAGCGCCACCGAGATCGTCGCCATGTTCACGTGGATCAGGCCACGCGGGGCGTGTTCCAGCAGCGACGCGGTGATGACTTCGCGCAGCGCGGCATCGTCGGCGAGCATCGAGAACACGGCGTCGCCCGCAAACGCTTCAGCCGGCGTCGCGACGATCCGCGCACCTGCGTCGGCGAGCGGTTGCGCGCGTTCTGGCGAGCGGTTCCACACGCGCACCTGATGCCCGGCTTTCAAAATGTTTGCAACCATCGCGGCGCCCATCTCGCCGAGACCGATAAAACCGATGTCCATCTGTCGCTCCGTCTTCTAAAGAACTGGAAGTAAAGCACACCCATGCGACACGTGCAGGACAGCGCGCAATTAAACACGGTGCGATACTGATGCGATGGTCACCGCGACATTCCGCTTCTATGAGGAGCTGAACGATTTTCTCGCCCGGCCCCTGCGCCGGCGCACGTTCAGTTGCGCCTGCGCGCGCGGCGCGACCGCGAAACATATGATCGAAGTGCTCGGCGTGCCGCATACCGAGGTCGAACTGATTCTGGTGAACGGCGAGTCGGTCGGTTTCAATCATCCGCTCGCCGACGGCGATCGCATCGCCGTTTATCCAAAGTTTGAAGCGCTCGACATCCAGCCGCTATTGCGCGTACGCGAATATCCGCTGCGCGTGGTGCGCTTCATTGCTGATGCCCATCTTGGCGGTCTCGCCCCGCTGCTGCGGCTCGCGGGCTTCGACACGCTGTACGACAACCACTATCCCGACGCCGATATCGAAGCGCTTGCCGCAGCACAACAGCGCATCGTCCTGACGCGCGATCGGGAGCTATTGAAACGCCGCAGCATCACGCATGGCTGCTATGTACGCACGCTGCGGCCGCGTGAGCAATTGCGTGAAGTGTTTGAACGGCTCGATCTGGCCGGCAGTGCGCAGCCGTTCCGTTTGTGTCTGATGTGCAATGCGCCGTTGCGGCGTATCGCCAAAGATGAAGTCGGCGATCGGGCGCCAGATGGCGTGCTGGAACGGCATAACCAGTTCGTCACCTGCGATGTGTGCCGGCGCGTGTTCTGGGAAGGCACGCACTGGCAACGCATGCGGGCGCTGATAGACAGCGTGGCCGGCGCGCCGGAACCGCCCGATCTGAGCGCAGCTCAATGAGATCAGACGCTACAACGCCTGAGCACCGCGCCAACGCCGCTCGGGTGCGGATTCGGCGCCGCTCGCTCGGCGCGCGGCGCGATGCGTACAATGCGGGTTTACTTATCTGGCAGAGGCCTTCCGTATGGCGATGAAAAAGACCGACCTTGAAAAGAACAAGGCACTCAAGCTGAACAACGCAATGAAACTGTCGACGGCCGACCGCTTCGGCAAAGCCGCTGCCGCCGAACCGAAGCTCGACCGTCGCGAACAGCGCAAGCTCGATCAGGCGCAAGGCCTCGTCGCATTCGCCTGCAAGCTGAATGGCGATCTGGTCACAGAACTGAAAGAACGGGCCGCCACGCATCCGGAAGGCATGAGCGGGCTGCTGAACGAGGTCATCAAGCGCGGCCTCGCGGGCTAAACACCGCACGAAACCGCCGTCCAATGCAAAAAGGCCAGAGCAGAAGCTCTGGCCTTTTTGCTGGCGACATTTAACCGGAACTGCGCTGCACTCGCCGACAAGCGGCGCGCACAGGAGAACCGGCAGGGTTCGCCCGGTGAAACCAAGCGTGAGCTTAGTTTGCCGCGCCCTTGTCGTTCGTGCCGGCTGCCGAAGCTGCTGCCGAAACCGGAGCGCGCTTGCCGTGCGTCTTCAGCTTCTTGATGTGGTGCTTCTTCGGCGCGCTAGCTGCAGCGGCCGGCGCTGCTGCGTCCGATGCCTGTGCGAAAGCTTGAACGGAGACCAGCGCGATCGATGCGGCTGCGAGCGAGACGATGAATTTTTTCATGTGTTGTTCCCCAAACCTGGACGACTGAGTCAATGTGAATGAAATAGCAGAACGGTGAAGCTGACAAGGCTTAAGGCGCCTTACCGCTCCCCGCGGGAGAGTATTACGCAGCGTAGGCGGTTTGTCATGCGCAAAACTCGATATGTATTTTCCGCGAGACAGCTTGCTTTCGGTAAGCTTTCACTCATTAAGCATGCCGCATTAGGGAGATTACCTAGGCCTCCTTCTAGACTAGATTCCGCAGCAAACTGGCGGTTTCCTGAAGGGTCGCCAGCACCCGATGCAGCGCCGCATTCGCCGACTCCTGGCCCATCGGCATGCTCACGCTGATCGCCGCCACGACCGAGCCATGCCGGTCACGCAACGGCACCGCAACGCCGCGCATGCCCAACTCCAGTTGTTGATCGGTGACGACATAACCATCGCGGCGGATTTCACCCAGCACTTCGCGCAAGCGCTCCGTGGTCGAATACGTATGGGGCGTGAATACCTTGATCGGATAGGACGCCAACCATTGTTCGATACTTTCCGGCGGCTGGAAGGCCAGCAGGATCAAACCCGCCGAGGACAGCGGCGCACTCGCCCGCGAGCCGAGAACGAAGCCGACCGCCATCGCGCGATTGACGCCGTTGCGCGCAACGTAGACCACGTCGTGTTCGTCGAGAATCGCGACCAGCGCGGTTTCCTGCACCGTCGCGGTGATGCGCTGAAGAAACGGCTGCACGGTGCGCGGCAAACGCGCTGAATCCAGATACGACTGACCGAGCCGCAATACGCGCGGCGCGAGCCAGAACAGCTTGCCGTCGGTATCCACGTAGCCGAGTTCGCGCAGCGTCAGCAGATAGCGGCGCGCCGCCGTGCGCGAGAGCCCGGCGCGGGCGGCCACCATGGTCGGCGTCATGCGCGCATGCTCTTCGTCGAATGCTTCGATGATCGCCAGCGCCTTCGCGGCGCCAGCGATCCAGTCTTTCTCGTCCATTGCGTCTGCCTGAAAGTCGGCCTGCCCGGCGGATCAGTGATGTTTCGAGCCGTCTGGCCGTTGCGCGATTATCGCGCGACTCGCTCGCCATGCGGCCGGCTGAAAGCTCATTTGAAGTCCCAGCGCATCTGCTCGGCGATCCCCACTCCGCGCGAGGTCCGCACACATTCGCTCACGTAGTCTGTGAAGGGCAGCGGCTCGAAACCGATCTCGTCGCGCAGACGACGGTTGTCGAACGCGTAGTCCAGCTCCGCGAAACCGGCGTACAAACGCAGCGCGTGCTCGATCAGGCGGCCGCTGCCGCAACGGTCGCGGCCCACCACCTCGCGCGCGATCTTGCCGAAGTCGCGCACACGGCACATCGAATAGCGGCTGCCCGAGGTGCCGGTGGCTTCGTCCATGGCGCTGATGATCTGACCGATGGTTGGCGCCTCCGAGCCCGCCGACACGTGATACGTATCGAAAGCCAGCGACGGCTTCATCGCCAACAGCGCGAGTGCACGCGCGCAGTCGTCGGCGGACACGACGTCGATGCGGTTCATCGCCCGCGCCGTGAAGCGTCGCGCGCCGTGCACCACGCGAAACACCCAGAACAGGCTCGCCGACGGCAACGTGCCGAGCACCGTGTGGCCGACCACGCTCGACGGCCGCACCATCACCAACGGCAAACGTGGATACATGCTGCGCAACAGACGTTCGACTTCGCGTTTGCTTTGCGTGTACGGCACGAGATGGCGCGTCTCGCCATAGCCGAATGGAGATTCCTGCACGTTCGCACCGCATTGCGTGCCGCACGCCATCGCCGTGCTCACGTGCAGAAAGCGCCGCAGCGTTTTGCTGCCGACAAAACGCGACGCAAAGCGCAAGGTATCGTGCACATTTGTATCGAGTACTTGCGGATGCGTCGAGAACGACGCGAGCCCCGCACAGTTGATCACGTGCGATGCCTTGCCGAGCCGCGCCAGATCGATTTCCGAAAACGCGCTGCCGAGTTCGCCGACCATCACGTTCTTATCAGTGATTCGCTGAGCGCGAGCATGCGGCAGCCCGCAACGCACCGCCGAAGCGCGCAGCCGCGCGAGCGCGTCGGCCACGCTGACGCCGCGCACCAGACACACCATGCGCTCGATCAGGCCGGCGTTGATCAGGGTCACCAGCAAATTACCGCCGATAAAGCCGGTCGCACCGGTCAGCAGCACACTGTCGACGCCCATCGCCTGCGCGCGCGCCGACGATATCAGGCTGTCCTGCCAGGCGTTGGACAAAGGGGTTTGCCATGCAAACATCGCGAGCTCCTTGCGGGAACGTGAGATCGTCAAAGTGTCGATCCGGACAACCAGTCAACAACAGGCGCATCAGCCAGCGCATCAATACCGATACGTCAGCGCCGAGATCGCGAAGTAGTTGTTCTTCGACTGCACGATCGGGCTGTTCGCCGATGTACCCAACAGCCGCGTCACGCCGCCTTCGGTATGCACCGACCAGCGCGGCGAAAACATGTACGTCCACGCAGCCGACACCTTCGCGCTCTCGAATCCACCTTTCACCGCATACGGCTGAAAACGGCTCGCGGCCGCTTGCGCATCGGTGACTCCAAAGAAGGTCTGCGTGTAGCGGCCACTACCGGCATGCACGCTGCCTTTGATGCTGATTTCGTTGTCAACGCCTTGCAGCACCGGCACGGTCAGATCGACGTGCCCGCTCGTCCCGTGACTCGTGTTCGTCACCGGCTGGTCCAACGTGATGCTGATGGTCGACGGACCGAACAGATGCGCCCCGACCTGCACGGACAGCATCACCGAACCGGGAATCCGGCCCATGCCCTTCAGGTAGTCGGAGCCGGGCAAGTCGGCGCGATTGCGATCGGTGCGACCGAAGTCGTAGCTCAGCGCCGCCGAGGCGAACATGCCGTTAGCAAAGGTGCGCTTGTAGCCGAGGCCCTCCATCGGGCTCAGAAAGATGCCGTTGCTAAACTCGGCGGCAATGAGCGGCGCGACGAACGGACGGTAGTCGCGGCTGCCCTGATAGCGCGGCGCCACGCCGCCAGCGAGCGAAAACATGTAGAAATTCTCGGCGTAGACCGTCGACGAGCAGGTCAGGGCAAACAGCGGAACACACAGACAAGCGAAGCGTTTGCGCACGGTCAGGACTTTTTTTGGGACGGAAGCCGCAGTCTAGGGATGCTGCTTCGGCGCGTCTGTCCTGAAGTTGGGGGAATGTGTGCACAATTGTGTTCAAGTGTTCGCGAATGTCCGCTGCGTATCCCGCACGCGTGCGCGCGGATAGAATCGGCGCCTGATACAACGCCTTGTTAGAACAACCGAATTCGAAAAACCGCCTTTGAAACCTGACACACGCCAACACCTTCGCGCGAATTTGCTGATGCTGATCGCGGCGATGATCTGGGGCTCCGCATTCGTCGCACAACGCTTGAGCCTCGATGCGATCGGACCGTTCCTGTTTACCGGACTGCGTTTCCTGCTCGGCGCGCTGGTCGTGCTGACGATGATCGTCTGCGTGCGGCGCTCCGCACTAGCTGAGCTAACGAAGCGCGAACCCGGCGGCACACGTGAACTGCTCGGTGCCGGCGTACTGCTTGGCGTCGTGCTATCGGCATCGATTTCGTTGCAGCAGATCGGTTTGCAATACACGAAGGTCGCCAACGCCGGCTTCATCAGTTCGTTGTATGTGGTGCTCGTGCCGCTGCTGGGCGTGCTGTTTCGTCATCGGACGGGATTCGGCACGTGGCTCGGTGCGACGCTGGCGGCGATCGGCATGTACTTTCTGAGCGTCAACGAGCACTTCTCGATTCTGTACGGCGACTGGTATCAGCTGGCCGGCGCGCTGGTGATTTCCGTGCAGATGATGCTGGTCGGCCGCTTCGCGCTGCGACACGACACACTCATGCTGGCGCTCGTGCAGTTCGTGACTTGCGGGCTCGTGTGTCTGGCCATCGGTCTCGTGATCGAGCCGGTCAGTCTCACTGTGATCGAGCGCGCCGCGCCGACGATTCTGTACGGCGGTGCGCTGTCGGTGGGCGTCGCCTATACGATTCAAGTGGTGGCGCAAAAGTACGCGGCGCCGGCGCATGCTGCGGTGATCTTCAGTATGGAGGGTGTGTTCGCCGCGCTCGCGGGGTGGCTCGTGCTCGGCGAAACGCTGACGACGCGCGCGCTATTCGGATGCGCGCTGATGCTCGCGGGTTTGATCGTGTGTCAGGTGGGGCCAGCCTCGCGACGCGGAAGTGAACGTGATCGCTTGCCTCATGAAGCGTGAGGGCTTGGCCAGTCGCGCGAGTGACCGCCTCGGCCGCTAGGCAGCACGCGGCAGCGCGAAGAGTTTGGGTGTATCAGCAGTGGGCGGAAACACACACCAGCAGCCGTCGTCGTGTCGAAAGAAAAAGAGACCGCGCGATCCACCTTCCTGAGAAGTCTCGACCCGCACATAACGCCTGCCGCCCAGACGGGTGCGGCTGAATTCGGTCACGTGAACCGGCACCAAAGGCCCCGGCGCCAGCCATTTCTCGACCAGAAAACGTAGCGACTGTTCGCTTGCGGCTCTCATGATCCGCTCCGGGCCGGCTTGTCCTGGCTGGCCTCACGCGTGGCGTCGTTGCTTTCGTCGTTTTCGGCGCCTTCCTCATCATGCTCGGTGGATGCGAGAGATATGGCCCGATTAGTGGCCGCCGCCCGCAACGTCGTGCAGTGGCTGGCATGCCTGATGTCCGAGAGAAGACGGACTAATTGTCGTGCTGTTCTGCGTTTCATTGCACACCCCCGCACTGCACCAATAACCTCAGAAAACACTTTAACTCTATGCCTGGATAGGGCGTTGCTGAAATGATTTTGACTAAATAGCAACAGTTGCGCTTGCAAAAACATAGACGCAATCTTTGTACCTTCCAGCTTCAATGTGCGCGCGCGGGGAAGCGCGGTCTGTACGCTGGCGAGCGTATGACGTTGACGAAAAAACCGGGGCGCCACCCGGCAGCTGAGGCCCGGATCGGCAAGTTATCCACAATTGCCTATGAATAACTTCGGGAAAGCGCATCGGACAGCCTGTGTGCGAAATCTTGATAAGACGCGCCGCCGGGCAAGCCCTGTCAAAGTTATCCCAGCTTTGTAGTTTTTCTACCGTCGTGTTCCGCAGGGTTATGGGTTTCGCATGACGTTGATGTGACGGGGGATTTGATAGTTATCCACAGACGGGGTTAACCCTTGTTAACTATTACTACATATGTATACGTATGAAGTAAAAGACATAGGATAAGTAGCGCAGCGTGATGAGTTCAAAGGCTGATCAGCGCTTGATCAGCCGAAACCCGTTGCATCGGTATATGCATCAAGGCGCGATGCTCGGTCCGCTTGCAGGTTGCACGGCAGCTGCTTTGTCAATCGCATCAGGCAAGTCGGGAAGCGGCGCTGGAACTGTCGCTTCGACCGGCAACGGCAACAGGCGCGTTTCGATGCGATTGTTCACGACCGGCTGCGTGCGCACCACCGTTTGCAGATAGTGATCGACAAGGCCGAAGAAACGATCGTAAAACTTGCCCGACGGAATGGTCTCGCTTGAAATCTTGACCATCGCATCGCTGTTCGAGCGGATCGGCAGCGACAGCGAACCCAGCACGCTTAGTCCGACGCTCGCCGACGTATCGCTTTTCTTCAGCGCAAAGCCGTTTTGCACAGCATTGACGTAGACGATGCTCGTATCGCTCGCCTCTTCCCCCGGCGTACACACCACATGGAACTCGACGACGACGTGCGTATCACCGGTCGGCTGGAAATTTTTCGTTCCATCGACGGTATCGGTACGCGTCAGCGTCGTCAGATAGCCCTGACTCAGCAGTGCGCGACGTGCAGCCTCACAGGTATCCGTGACGCTCGAATTGAAATTTCGGGCGTAAGGGCTCGCGCCCGTTTCGAATAATTCCTGCTGGAATTTCGGTTGCGGGGCGCTGCTGCAAGCGGCAAGTGTCAGCAGGCCGAGAAGCGTGGCGGCAGTGGCTTTGGAAAACGAGGTGAACATGATCGATCGGAAGAGGCGCTGCGTGAGCTCGAATGGGAATGCATTGTAGAGCGGTTGCCAAGGTGTGCGTAAAAAGTGCGCAGCGCTGCGCCGCCTCACACAGCGTGACGGCTCAATTCCACGCCTTCAGGCGCGGGAGTATGACAACGAGGAGAATACGACGGAGCTGCCGCTCAGTGCAGCATGGCAGGCGATGCGCCAGGCAGCGCCACAGCGGCGTTGCCGGCCGGTATCGTAAAAGCGTCGGCCCAGTTGTCCGGCGTCGGGCAACGGTCGGCTTCGCACATGCTGGTTTGCGCGCCTGCGTGCGATGCGATGTTCTGCGCCCCGGCGACGTCGGCGAAATCTTCGACGCGCAAGCTTACCTTCTTCGCGTACGCCTGCGATCCGCCGTAACTCTTGAGCGCGGCGTTCATGTCGCCGTTGGCCGAACGCATGTAGCCGTACAGGATCGCCGAGCCTACCTCGATGTTGGTGGTCGGCTCGGTGAGGTCCTTGACGTTCCTCAACATCCCCCGATGGGCGCCCGGCACCACCTGCATCAGCCCGGTCGCGCCGTTGGCGCCCTTGGCCTTTTCCTTGAAGCGGGATTCGATCGAGATGATCGCCAGCAACAGTGCTGGCGGCAGTGAGTATTTCGAAGCAGCGGACTGAACCGCGTCCGAAATCTTTTGAGCCTTTTCCTTTGCCAGACCGAATTTCTGCGTCAGATACGCGGACATGCGGTCATTGTTTTCATCGGCCGTTGCGGTTTGCATCAGGCCGAGCGAAAGCACGATCAGGCAAAGTAACCGGCTCATAACGGAGGACGGAAAAGAAAGGGGATGTGCGCATTATAGCTCTGCCCCCAAAAGAGGCACCAAAAGGCCAAAATTCGTCTGAGGAAAGGTGGCTGGCTGGTGCGTCCGCAAGTGCTTTGCGAGCGCAGGTCGGGCCACCCAGTTGCGCAGCAGTGCACCCGGTGAAACTACAGCAGGCTGTGAACCGACGCGCTCATTGCGCGTAGCGGCGATGCAAGGCGGCGGCCACTTCCGCGAAACGGGCGCGCAATTCGGGCGGCGCCAGTACGTCGGCCTCAGCGCCGAAGCGCAGCAACTCCGCGCATGCCTGTCTTATCGAACCGACCGGCAACGTGACCGTGCACCAGCCGTCGGACGGATCCGGCTCGCCGATTTTCGCGGCTGAGCGTGCGAACGGCGACGTGAAGGCTTCGAGCATCTGCATGCCCCATGGTGACAGGCGCAGCGTTGCCTCGCTCGCATGCATCTCTTCGGACAGACGCTGCGTGCTGTCTTGCCAGTAAGCCGCCAGATCAAAGGCGGGTGGCCGCTCGAAAGTCTCGTCCAGCATGCTCAATTCGAGGATGCGCGAAATACGGTAGATGCGGATGTCCGCGCCGACCCTCCCGACCACGTACCACGCGCCGCTTTTCAGCACGATGCCGAGCGGTTCGATCCGCCGAAATTTTTCGGCCTTCCAGCTCTGATAGCGAATCTGCAGCGGACGCTGTTCCCACACCGCGCTCGCGATCAACGGCAGATTCGCGGGCTGGTCCGCGTCGGAAAACCATGCTGGAGCGTCGAGGTGAAAACGCGAGCGCATGCGCTCCGCGGTCGAACGCAATTCGACCGGCAGCGCGGCAAGCAACTTGGTTTGCGCGCCGGCCATGACGGCGCCGAGCCCAAGCGCCTGCACCGGCCCCGGCAAGCCGGCGAGGAACAATGCCTCTGCTTCCTGCGACGACAGACCGTTCAGACGCGTACGGTATCCGTCGAGCAGACGATAGCCGCCTTCCGCACCACGTTCGCTCTGGACGGGGACGCCCGCGGCGCTCAAGGCGTCGATGTCCCGATAGATCGTGCGCAGGGAGACCGCGCATTCGTCAGCGAGCGACTGCGCGGTCACGCGTCCGCGCGCTTGCAGGGTCATCAGGATGGAAAGGAGGCGGCTGGCTCTCATGCGGACAAGTGTAGTCATACCTGACACAAACTGACAGGTATGCGCGCTTAGGATGGGGACGCCCGGCGCCAGATGGACGCTGGCTTTTCCAACGAGACGCTCACTCAAAAGGCTCCCCCATGACCACCGACCGCACGATCACGCTGTTCCACTCGCCGCAATGCCGCTCCGTCAGCGCACTGACGCTGCTCGAGGAACTCGGCGCTCCGTATCAGCTGAAGGTGCTGAACATGAAGGCCGGCGAGCAGCGCAAGGCGCCGTATCTTGCGATCAATCCGCTCGGCAAAGTGCCGGCGATTCTTCACGGCGACGCGCTGATCACCGAACAGGTCGCCATCTTTATCTATCTGGCCGACCTGTTTCCCGAAGCGGGCCTCGCACCGGCGCTCAATGATCCGTCGCGCGGGCCGTATCTGCGCTGGCTGGTGTACTACGCGGCCTGCTACGAACCGGGGCTGGTCGACAAGGCGATGAAGCGAGAACCGGCGCCGCTCGCCACGTCGCCGTACGGCGATTTCGATTCAATGCTTGGGACCGTGACGAGCCAGTTGCAGGCGTCGCCTTATTTGCTCGGCGACAAGATGTCGGCCGCGGATATTTTGTGGGGCATCGCGCTGCATTGGGGGATGATGTTCAAGCTGGTGCCTGAGACGTCGGCCGTGCTCGAGTACACCCAGCGCGTCTGCTCGCGGCCGAGCTTCGTGAAGGTGAGCGAGCGGGATGCTGCGCTGGCGGCCGAGCATGAAGCGGCGGTCAAAGGGGCTTGATGTTGCGAGCGGGTTGCCGGGAATGCTGCGCGCGGCGATCAGCGGTGCTGGCGCCTGACCTGTTGGCCAGCTGAGCGGCCTGCTGATCCGGCATCCGGCTCGATGCGCCGGGATTTGAGACAATGAAGGCCTCCGGTGAATGTCTTCCCGGGACAACCGGGCGCGCCTTGACCTTTTCAGCAGGCGTCGGCCCATTGAACAAGAGATGTTTTCAGGTATGAGCAAGACCGTATTCATTCCCAGCGTCCCCGCGACGTCGGAGGAGGATTTCGAAGTGTCGGCGACGTCGAAACTCGCCGGCTACCGGCGTTTTTTCGGCGTGTTGAAAGTAGTTCGAACCACCGATGGCCGCGTGCTGTTCCCATTCGACGGCGCGCCGGAACTCGGACCTTACGCGACCAAGCTGGAAGCCGTCGCGGCGGCGCAGGTGTATGGCGAGCACATCGTGACCAGCGACCTGGCGCGTCCGGAGTTGTAAGCGCGGGCGCGTGGCAGGTGCGCTTTGGTCCCTTTGGCGGGTTGCTTGGGTTAGTTACTCGGGATCGTCAATTGAGGTGATCACTTCGGGAGCAACGGATGCTTCGTCTGCGCAAAATGGGCTCATCGGCCGCTGTTGTGGGAAGTGCCGCTTTGCTGATGGCCGCTTTCTGTCAATCCGGCTTCGCTCAGACGTCGGACGCCGATGCCGATGCCGGTCAGACCGCGCTAGGCAAAGCCGAGGTCGTTCACGCCCAGGTCCATGTCTTAGCGATCTATCCGGCCACCAACAGCGTCACGCTACGCGGTCCGCACGGCAATCTTGCGGATGTCGACGTCAACCCCCAGTTGGCCGACGTCAGGAAACTGCGGGTCGGCGACAAACTGAACGTTGCATACCAGCAGGCACTGTTGCTTCAAGTCGACAAGGTGACCACCAAAGGCGTGCGTGAACGCATCGAGACGACCGTGGCGATACCTGCCTCAGCGGGGTACGCATCGTCGGCGCATAGGGTGCAGGTTGTCGCGACGGTGATGAAGATCGATCGCAAAAGCCGGATGGTGACGCTGCGTGGGCCAAAGCATCAGCAAGTACTGAGGGCGGCGGAGAGTATTCCGCTCGATCAGTTGAAAGTCGGGGACAGTGTGCGCGCGGAGTTTGTGTCGGCGGCTGCGGTGGAGGTGGTGAGGAAGTGAGGTGAGCTGTTGAGGCAAAAAACCGGCCGCCTTCGGGCGACCGGTTTTTCTGGCGTGAGGCTAGACTTTCACCCTCACTCCACCGTCACCGACTTCGCCAGGTTTCGCGGCTTATCCACATCCGTGCCTCGCGCACAAGCCGTGTGATACGCCAGCAACTGCAGCGGCACCACATGCAGGATCGGTGACAGCAAGCCATAGTGCTCCGGCATCCGGATCACATGCAGGCCTTCGTCATTGACGATTTTCGTATCCGCATCCGCGAACACATAAAGCTCACCGCCTCGCGCACGCACTTCCTGGATATTCGACTTCAGCTTCTCCAGCAGCGCGTCATTCGGCGCCACCGTCACCACCGGCATCGCCTCAGTCACGAGCGCCAGCGGCCCATGCTTCAACTCGCCGGCCGGATACGCTTCCGCGTGGATATAGGAAATCTCCTTGAGCTTCAACGCGCCCTCGAGCGCGATCGGGTAATGCAGCCCGCGCCCGAGGAACAACGCATGCTCCTTGCGCGAAAACTCTTCCGACCACGCGATGATCTGCGGCTCCAGCGCCAGCACGCTATTCAACGCCGCAGGCAAGTGGCGCAACTGCTTCAGATACACGGCTTCCTGTTCCGCACTCACCTGCCCACGCAGCTTCCCAAGCGTCGCGGCGAGCACGAACAGCGCGACCAGTTGCGTCGTGAATGCCTTGGTCGACGCCACACCGATCTCGCGACCCGCATGGGTGAGGAACGACAATTCCGTCTGGCGCACCATCGCGCTTGTGCCGACATTGCACACCGCCAGCGTATGTTTATGGCCCAACGACTGCGCATGTTTGAGCGCCGCCAGCGTATCGGCCGTTTCGCCCGACTGCGAGATCACCACCACCAACGACTTCGGATTCGGCACCGACTCGCGATAGCGATACTCGCTGGCAATTTCCACCTGGGTCGGGATCTTCGCGACCGACTCGAGCCAGTACTTCGCGGTCAGTCCCGAGTAGTAGCTCGTGCCGCACGCGAGAATCAGCAGGTTGTCGATGTCGGCGAACACCTTGCCGGCGCCCTCGCCGAATAGCGCCGCGTCGAACGAATCGCCTTGCGGGATCGTGTCCGTAATCGCACGCGGCTGCTCGAAAATTTCCTTCTGCATGAAGTGGCGATACGGGCCGAGCTCGACCGCGCCGCCATACGCCGCGACCTGACGCACTTCGCGCTGCGCATCGTAGCCGTCACGATCGGTGATACGTACGCCCTCGAGCGACAGTTCGCAGACGTCGCCTTCCTCGAGGAAGATGAAACGTTCGGTGCTGCCGGCAAGCGCCAGCGCATCTGACGCGAGGAAGTTCTCGCCGTTGCCGAGCCCCACTACCAACGGCGAACCCTGCCGCGCGCCGACCACCGTATGCGGCTGATCCTTATGCAGCACCGCGATCGCGTAGGCGCCGTGCAATTGCCCAACCGCTTCGCGCACCGCGGCAAACAGATCGCCGCGATACAGGCTATGAATCAGGTGAGCGATAACCTCCGTGTCGGTCTGCGAGACAAACACATAACCCTTACCCCGCAGCATTTCACGCAGCGACTCGTAGTTCTCGATGATGCCGTTGTGTACCAACGCGAGGGCGTCTTTCGAGAAGATCGGGTGGGCGTTGTCGGTCACCGGCGCGCCGTGTGTCGCCCAGCGCGTATGCGCGATACCCGTGATGCCTTCGAGGTGGCTCTCCTTCACCTGCTCGTCCAGATCCGCCACGCGCGCGACACTACGCGCACGACGCGGCCCGTCATTACCGAGTACCGCCACGCCGCACGAATCGTAGCCGCGATACTCGAGACGACGCAGCCCTTCGATCAGGACGGGAACGATGTTAAGTTGCGCAACCGCGCCGACAATGCCACACATGGCTTATTCCTTTTCAGTGCTGGGTTTCAGGGAGCGCGCTTCACGTGCGCGTCACGCCCATCAACCTTTCTTCTTGGTCGGGCGTACATAGCCCGACTTGCTTGTTTGAGTCTTATCGTTCAGGACCAGCATGTCTTCTTCGACATCCTTCCAGACCGTGGTGCCCGCGGCGATCGTCACGCCGCGCTTGACGCGCACGGGCGCAACGAGTTGCGTGTCCGAACCGACAAACACGTCGTCTTCAATGACCGTACGGAATTTGTTCGCGCCGTCGTAGTTACAGGTGATGGTACCCGCGCCGATATTCACGCGCGCCCCGACATCCGCATCGCCGATATACGTCAGATGGTTCGCCTTCGAGCCATGACCGAGCACCGAGTTCTTCACCTCGACGAAGTTGCCGACGTGCGACTCGTCCTGCAACGACGTGCCCGGACGTAGCCGCGCATAAGGGCCGAGCACGACGTTTGCACCGACTTCAGCGCCTTCGATATGCGTGAACGCATCGACGCGCGTTCCGGCGCCGATCGTCGCATTGCGGATCACGCAGTTCGGCCCGACCGTCACGTTGTCAGCCAACGTGACGCGGCCTTCGAACACGCAGTTCACGTCGATCGAGACGTCGCGGCCGCATTCGAGCGTGCCGCGCACGTCGATTCGAGCCGGATCGGCAAGCGTTACGCCGGCCACCAACAAGGTCTCGGCGACATTGTGCTGATGAATCCGTTCGAGTTCGGCAAGCTGCTGCTTGCTATTCACGCCGAGCGTTTCCCACTCTTCGTCAGGCTGCGTGGTGACGACTTCGAGTCCGGCTTCGATCGCCATCTCGACCGCGTCGGTCAGATAAAACTCGCCTTGCGCGTTGTCGTTCTTCAACGCAGCGAGCCAGCCGCCAAGACGCTCGGTCGGCGCGACGATGATGCCGGTGTTGATCTCGGCGATCTTGAGCTGCTCGGGCGTGGCGTCTTTCTGTTCGACGATGCGCGACACCTTGCCGTGCTGATCGCGCACGATGCGCCCGTAACCGCTGGGGTCGTCAAGCGTGACGGTGAGAACGCCGTAGCCGCCTCGGCCCGCGCGATCGGTCAGCGTCTGCAGCGTGCTGGCGCGCGTAAGCGGCACATCGCCGTACAGCACAAGCGTAGGTTCGGACGGATCGAGCAGCGGCAGCGCCTGTTGCACCGCGTGGCCCGTGCCGAGTTGCTGCTCCTGCGCGGCGAACTGGACGTCCGGCGCGGCTACCGCCTGGCGCACGGCTTCGGCGCCATGACCGACCACCACGACCAGACGCGTGGGCTTGAGCGCACGAGCAGTGTCGATGACATGAGCGAGGAGCGGCCGGCCGGCCAGGGGATGGAGCACCTTGGGAAGCGCGGACCGCATGCGCTTACCGGTGCCTGCCGCCAAAATCACGATGTTCATGGCGTCGGCAATCAGACAAGTTTGGAGCCGACGATTCTATCATGCAGGCCATAACGAATAAGGCCGCTCACGCGGCCTTATTACCTTGCTGAAACTCCCGGAAACCTTTGATTTCAGGGCACTTCACGGCCTGATTACATATCGTCGAACTGAACGATCGAGATCGGCTTCGATCCGTTGAAGGTTGCGCCGTCACCGGAATCGGTCGAACACGGCTCTTCGTCGAAGGCGATATCGCCTTGCGGATCGGCCTCGCCGCTTGCACGCAGGCCGGCGAACGGGAACAGCTTGTGATCCATCAGATGCGACGGCACGATGTTCGACAACGCGTTGAACATGTTCTCGATGCGGCCCGGGAAGCGCTTCTCCCAATCGCGGATCAGCGCCTTCATTTCCGTGCGTTTCAGGTTCGGCTGGCTGCCGCACAGGTTGCACGGAATGATCGGAAATTCGCGCAGCTCCGCGTACTTTTCCAGATCGGTTTCCTTCACGTAGGCGAGCGGACGGATCACGATATTCTTGCCGTCGTCCGATTGCAGCTTGGGCGGCATGCCCTTCAGCTTGCCGCCGTAGAACATGTTCAGCAACAGCGTTTGAAGAATGTCGTCGCGATGATGGCCGAGCGCGATCTTGGTCGCGCCGAGCTCGCCTGCCACGCGATACAGAATGCCGCGACGCAGCCGCGAGCACAGCGAGCAGGTGGTCTTGCCTTCCGGCACCAGCCGCTTGACGATGCTGTAGGTGTCCTGGTTCTCGATGTGAAACGGAATGTCGAGTTGCTTCAGGTATTCGGGCAGCACATGCTCCGGGAAGCCCGGCTGCTTCTGGTCGAGATTCACCGCGACGATGTCGAAGTTGATCGGCGCGCGTTCGCGCAGCCGCATCAGGATTTCGAGCATCGCGTAGCTGTCCTTGCCGCCCGACAGGCACGCCATCACCTTGTCGCCTTCCTCGATCATGTTGAAGTCGCCGATCGCCTCACCGACCTGGCGCGCGAGCCGCTTGAACAGCTTGTTGTTCTCGTAGGCTTCTTTCTGCTCGCGGCGCGTGAGCGGCGCTTTTACCGCCGAGGCCTGCGCAGCTTGTGCGGCCCCTGGGGCCGCGGTGTCGTTCAGGATTTCCTGAGCATTCATGGCTCAATCCTCTTTGATACGGAAGACTTCGACGCCCACGGCGTCGCAGTCGGGATAAACGTCCGGCTTTTCGGTCGACACGCACACGGCGCGCACCTGCGGATGATCGAGGAGCGCCTTGACGAGGTCATCGCAGAGGGTTTCCTGCAGGTGGATATGACCTTGATCGACGCGGCGCGCGATGGTCGAGCGCATGAAGTCGTAGTCGACCACTTCGTTCAATTTGTCCTGAACCGGCGTGGACAGCGCGAGCGGCACGAACAGTTCGACGTTAATCACGACGCGCTGTTCGCCGCGCTTTTCGAAGTCGTGCACGCCGATGTTGATGTGCACTTCGTAATTGCGCAGAAAGAGCCGGCGGCAATCGGCGAGCCGGGGATGCGAAAGAGCGGCAAACATGTTCGTTCCAGTCGAAAAAAGAGTGCGGAGCACTCAAGTGGGCGCTTCAGGCGCCCGTCAAAAACATAACGTCGCGCGGCAGCGGCACGAGGTGCTGCCCGCCGTCGACCACCAGCGTCGTTCCGGTGACGCCCGCTGCATCGGCGAGATACAACGCGGCGGCGACAATATCCTCCGGCCGCGACGCGCGGCCCAAAGGTGTGGCACGGTGAGCTTCTTCAAAACCGGCCGGCGTTTGATCGCCGGATTGCATCGTCAGACCAGGGGCAAGCCCGACCACGCGCACTTTCGGCGCCAAGGCTTGCGCCAGCGCGACCGTCGCTGTCTGCAACGCTGCCTTCGACAGCGTGTAGGACAGGTAGTCCGGGTTCATGTTGTACAGCTTCTGGTCCAGCACATTGATGACCACGCCGCGCTGGCTTTCATCGGTGCGCGCGGCTTCCGGCGTGGCCTCGAACAGCATACGCGCCAGCACGAGCGGCGCACCGAGATTCATCGCGGTCAGCTTCAGCAGCAGGTCGTAACCGACGTTCTGCGCCGTGTCTTCCTCAAAGCGCGAGGCGTTGTTGACAATACACGACGGGCGACCCAGCGCGGCCATACAGGCGGGCAGAAGCTGCTCGACCTGGCCCTCGTCGCCCAATTCAGCGTGCAAAGCCACCGCCCGGCGGCCCATGGCGACGATTTCCGCGACTACTTCGTCAGCCTCCCCGCGCGACGCGCCGTAATGGACCGCCACGTCCCAGCCACGCGCGGCGAAGCCAAGCGCGAGCGAGCGCCCGATGCGGCGGGCGGCGCCGGTAATCAGCACGATGCGCGGCGTTTCAGGCGCGCGGGCGGCGGCGTTGTCCATAGAGGCGGTCATTTACAATGCGGGGATGAATCCGAAAGCTCACCAACCCGATAGTTTACCTGCTCCCGGCCCGAGCGCGCTTGCGCAGTCCGAAGCGCTGGTCGCACAGGTCCGCGCGGAGCTCGAAGCAGCCGGCGGCTGGCTGCCATTCGACCGCTACATGGAGCGCGCGCTTTACGCGCCGGGACTCGGCTATTACAGCGGCGGCGCCCGCAAATTCGGCCTGCGCGGTGACGACGGCAGCGACTTCGTCACCGCGCCGGAAATGTCGCCTCTCTTCGCCGCGACGCTGGCGCGCCCGCTCGCCGAGGCCCTGGAGGCGAGCGGCACGCGCGATCTGATGGAATTCGGCGCCGGCACGGGCAAACTCGCCGCCGGCTTGCTGAATGCGCTCGACGCGCTGGGCGTCGAATTCGACAGCTACTCGATCGTGGATTTGTCCGGTGAATTGCGCGAACGCCAACGCGAGACGATCGAAGCCGCGGCACCGGCGCTGGCCGCGAAAGTGCGCTGGCTGGACGCATTGCCGGAGCAATTCGAAGGCGTGGTGATCGGCAATGAGGTATTGGACGCGATGCCGGTGCGGCTGTTCGCATTTACCGACGGCGCCTGGCATGAACGCGGCGTGACGTGGCGCGACGAGGCCTTTGCGTTCGACGACCGGTTGGTATCGGAGGCTGCGGACATTGCGCTTCTGGCTGAGATTGAGACTGCCGGCGACGACTACGTGACCGAAACGCACGACGCCGCCCGGGCATTCACGCGGACCATTTGCACGATGCTTGCGCGTGGCGCGGCGTTCTTCATCGATTATGGTTTTCCGCGCCACGAGTACTACCATGAGCAGCGTGCGCAGGGCACGTTGATGTGCCATTACCGGCACCGGGCGCATGGTGATCCGTTTGTTTATCCGGGATTGCAGGACATTACCGCGCACGTGGAATTTACCGGCATTGCCGAAGCCGGTGTCGAGGCTGGCGCCGATTTGTTGGGCTTCACTTCGCAAGCGCGGTTCTTGTTGAACGCGGGGATTACCGAGACGTTATCGGCGCTCGATCCTTCGGACACGGCGAAGTTTTTGCCGGCGGCGAATGCGGTCCAGAAGTTGTTGTCCGAGGCGGAGATGGGTGAGCTGTTCAAGGTGATCGCGTTTTCGCGCGGGCTGGATGACACGCTGCAGGCGTTTTCGAGCGGCGACCGGTCACATACGTTGTGATTTTTTGCCTTAGGGGTTGGCGATGATCCGCTGGCTGTTGACTACGTTTGTTGCGGTGGCGGTGTTGTCGGCCTGCTGGCCGTGGCTCAAGAAGGTTGGGATTGGGCGGATGCCTGGGGATGTCACTTTGCGCCTCTTCGGGCGGGAGTATCCGTTTCCGTTTATGTCGACGCTTGTTCTTTCGATGGTTTTGTCGCTGATCGCGAGGGTGTTGTAGCCTTCGCGGCGCTTTTTGTCTGTGTTCTTAGGGCGTTGGCCTTTCCTTGATCTGGCTTTGGTGCCTTTCCTTGAATTGTTAGTGGTCTATTAGCGTTGCCCCTGT
>NZ_JALPRI010000034.1:0-71146 GCF_030464785.1 Paraburkholderia sp. SEWSISQ10-3 4 | reverse complement strand
AGACCACTAACAATTCAAGGAAAGGCCAAAGCCCTAAGAACACAGACAAACAAGCACCGCAGGCAAAAAACCCCAAGAGATGCTCACTTCATTCAAAACCCTTGTAAAAAAATGGCGCGCCTCCCGCGACAGCGGCCACCAGCTAGACGCGCTGCTAGCGATCGCCGACAAGACGGCACGATACCCAGACCGTAGCGAATGGCTAATCGAACTCGCCCACTGGATCCACCGCGGCCGCGCAGTCCACCCCGAACAACCAGGCACCGCCAGCCCCATCCCAGCACACACAAGAATCCGCTACATGCTCAACGTGCTGGACCGCAATCCAGCCTGGAAGAGCAACGTCGCCGGGATCCTCCGCGCACTCCTGCGCGAAAGCGACGGCCTCTCGCTTCTCTGCGATGCAGGCATGCCCGTGCACTCAGGTTTCTTCGGCGCCCTCTTCGAGCGCCTCGAAGCCTCCCTGATCCCGCCCGCACCAAACCGCCGCGACCTGCGAGCAATCGTCACCCTGATGTTCAGCCAGGAACGCGACGCCGAATGGATCGCCAATCTGCCCACCGATCTGCTCACCCGCATCCGCGCGCTCTTCGATTACGAACAGGACGACAGCGAACTACGCGACACCACCCCGTTCTCGCTCGACCTGCTGGCCGCCCTGCACAACCTCACCTGCCAGATCAGCTCGACCGGCCTGTCGCAAACCGTTCGCAGCCGTCTCGGTGAAGTCGACGTCGGCGATGCCGGCGATGTGCGCGTCGCCATGGAAAAGCAGCCGTTCTACCGGCTCACGCGCGCCATGCTCGCTGTCGAAGCAGCCCATCAAGCCGTCCGCGATGGCGCCCCGCAGGAGAAGCTGCTGCATGAGGTCAACTATCTGCGCCTCCTGCTCGACGAATGCCGCAGCGCCACCGACAACGTCTTCGCCCATCTCTATCGCAACGGCGTCAGCGTCGATATCGTGTTCCAGGTCGAACGGATGCGCATGCGTATCGTGCGCGCAGAGCACCTGCTGAACGCCTGGATGGCGCAGGACGATCCGCATGCCGGCGCACGTCTCACCGCCGAACTGGTGAACGCGAATCACGCGAGCCAGAGCGTGGCGCACCTCGTACGCAGCAATTTCTCGTTGCTCGCGCGCAAGGTCGTCGAATACAGCGCCGATACCGGCGAACACTACATCGCCCGCGATCGTGCCGAATACCTGAAGATGCTGCGCATGGCGGCCGGCGGCGGGCTCGTGACCGTCGTCACGGTCTGCGTGAAATTCGCCATCACCGGTGCGCATCTGCAATCGATGTTCGAAGGCTTGCTCGCCGGCATCAACTACGCGGCGAGCTTCCTGCTGATGCACTTCCTGCACTTCTCGCTCGCCACCAAACAACCGGCGATGACCGCACCCACACTCGCCCGCGAGTTGGACGGCGTCGGTACGCCGGCAGGTGTCGACAGCTTCGTGAGTTCGGTGACCGCATTGATGCGCACGCAGGCAGCCGCGGTGCTCGGCAACGTGATGCTGGTGTTTCCGGTGTGCTTCGGCGTGCAATGGGTGTGGCATGCGCTCTTCAACGCCAACATCATTTCGCCCGAGAAGGCCCACGCCACCCTGCACTCGTTCTCGCTGCTGGGACCGACGCCGTTCTACGCCGCGCTGACGGGCGTGCTGCTGTGGTCGTCGAGTTTGCTGTCAGGTTGGGCGGACAACTGGTTCGTCCTGCATCGCGTGGCGGATGCGCTCGCCTACAACCGGCGCCTGCGCATGACGCTCGGCGCGGCCGGCACCGCCCGGCTCGCCGCGTTCTGTCGCTCGAATGTGGCGGGCGTCGTAGGCAATATCACGCTCGGCCTGATGCTCGGGCTCGTGCCGGCAATCCTCACCGCCTTCGCCTTCACTTTCGAGGTGCGTCACGTCACGCTCAGCGCCGGCTCGATCGGCATCGCGCTCGGTGTGCTCGGCAAAGACGCGTTGAAGTTGCCGGAGCTGTGGTGGGCGGTCGCGGGTGTCGGCAGCATGGCGATCCTCAACGTGGCCGTGAGTTTCGCCCTCGCCTTCTACATGGCGGTGAAATCGCGCGACTTGCGGCGCAATGCGGTGCGCTCGCTGCGCGGCGCGATCTGGCAGCGGGTGTTCAGGCATCCGCTGGAGCTGGTATGGCCGGCCAAAGCGGCGCCTCAGAGCAAATAGAGGTCACGTGCAGGGTGGCCGGGAACAGCCCCGCCTGGCCCGCCACCCCGACCGCGTACAATAGCGCCTTATCTAACGCCTTCCGGCAACCTCAATGTCCTTCGATTTCTTCCTTCCCTGTCCGCGCGGCCTTGAAGCCTCGCTCGCCACCGAGCTCGCCGAAATTGCCGCGAAGCACCTGAACGGCGCGCCGTACACGGCCGGCGCGCAAGTGCCCGGCGGCGTGCATTTCCGCGGCGGCTGGGCAGCCGGCATGGCCGCCAACCTGCACTCGCGCCTCGCGAGCCGCGTGCTGCTGAAAATCGCGCATCGGCCGTATCGCAGCGAACAGGATATTTACGCGCTCGCGCTCGAACAGCGCTGGGAACAGTGGTTCTCGGCAAACGAAACGCTGCGCGTGGACGTCACCGCTATCAAGTCGCCGCTGCGCAGCCTCGAATTCACAACGCTGCGTGTCAAGGACGCAATCTGCGACCGTCTGCGCGAAGTCAGCGGCGCGCGGCCGAACATCGACACCGCCGCACCCGACGTGCGCGTGTTCGCATTCCTCACCGCCACCGAATGCACGCTCTACCTCGACACCTCCGGCGATCCGCTCTTCAAGCGCGGCTGGCGGCTGGACAAGGGCGCGGCGCCGCTGCGCGAGAACCTCGCGGCGGGCATCCTGCGTCTGACCGGCTGGACCGCCGGCACGCCGCTGTACGACCCGATGTGCGGCAGCGGCACCTTCCTCGCGGAAGCCGCGCAAGTGGCGCTGAATATCGCGCCGGGTGCGGAACGCCGCTTCGGCTTCGAGAGGCTCAAGCAATTCGACGCCAAGACCTGGCAACCGCTGAAGGCCGCCGCGCTCGACGCCAAGCACGCCGCGCGTACCTCGCACGCCGATCTGCAGATCTTCGGCAGCGATATTTCCGGCGACATGCTCGACAAGGCGCGTGCGAATTTCCAGCGCGCCGGTCTGCCGTCGATTCCGCTCAAGCAGGTCGACGCGCGCGGCATGACGGCGCCGTCGACTGAGCCTGGCATCCTCGTTGCGAATCCGCCGTATGGCGAGCGGATCGAAGTGCGTGGCCGCAACGCACGCGGTGAAATCCGCGAAGGCCGCGCCACGCGCGAAGGCCGTGACGACGACAGTTTCCATCGCGCCCAGGAAGAAGCACCGGACAGCGAGTTCTTCCAGTCGCTCGGCGATGCGCTGAAGCAGCGCTTCACTGGCTGGCATGCGTTCATCCTGACGTCGGATCGCAAACTGCCGGGCCAAATGCGTCTGCGTGAATCGACCAAGACGCCGCTCTTCAACGGCGCGCTCGAATGCCGGCTGTTCCGCTTCGATCTGATCGCGGGCAGCGTTCGCCAGCGCCCGCAGAACAACGACACGCCGGCAGCGTAAGCCTGAGCAGAGCAGCATCGAAAAAACCGCGGATCCTGGTCCGCGGTTTTTTTTCGCCGGTGCCTCGGCGATCGGCCCTCCGGTCCGCTCATCGTCCGCCATATTCTGTTGCCACGCCCGTTCCCTACTGACACTACGCTGTCAGTAGCCCCCACGCACACTCCTTCTCACGCCATCCGGCGCTTTGCACGGCTTACCGCCATCCCCAGGAGAGTGTCATGTCCGCATCATCCAAAGTTGTTGCATGGTTTGAGATTCCGTCCGTCGATTTCGAGCGCGCTGTGCGCTTTTACGAAGCCGGGCTCGACGTCAAACTGAATCGTCAGGAAGTCGGCGGCCAGCCGATCGCCATCTTCGGCTACGAGGAACCGGCTACCGGCGGCGCGATCATCCATAGCCCGTCGATGACGCCCTCCGACGACGGCGTGCTCGTCTATCTGAACGCCCAGCCGACCGTCGACGCCACCCTCGCCCGCATCGAAAAGGCCGGCGGCAAGACCGATGGTCCGGTGATCAAGCTGCCGCAGGACATCGGCTACATCGCGTTCTTCACCGACACGGAGGGCAACCGCCTCGGCCTGCATTCGCTGACCAACGGCTAATAGCCAACGCGGCGCACAAGCGCGGCGGCCAGCAGGCGCCGCGCAGAACGCCGACCGGAGCGCGGCATGCGGCGCTATCATCGCGGGACTGTTCCTGTCCTTTTCTACAAGACGCCCACGATGACGCGCCGCGCCGACCGTCTGTTCCAGATCGCCGAACTGTTGCGCGGACGGCGTCTGACCACCGCGCAACAACTCGCCGACTGGCTGCATATCTCACTGCGCACGGTCTATCGCGACGTGCGTGATCTGCAACTGTCAGGCGTGCCAATCGAAGGCGAAGCGGGCATCGGCTACCGGTTGAGCCGCGCGGCGAGCCTGCCGCCACTCACCTTCACCGTCGATGAACTGGCCGCGCTAGCAGCAGGCGCACGGATGCTCGAATCGTGGGGCGGTGCCGGCTTCGCGAGCGGCGCGCGCGGGGCGTTGGCGAAGATTGCCTCGGCCATGCCCGCCGACAAGCGCGCAACGATCGAACGTCTGGCGATCTTCGCGCCGTCGTTTCATATCAAGGCGGAGTTTTCAGCGAAGGTGGACGTGCTGCATCGGGCGATCGATGCCCGGCACGTTGTGAGCTTTGCCTATACCGACGCGAATAGCGCAGAAACCGAGCGGCGCGTGTGGCCGCTGTCGCTAGCTTATTGGGGCGCGCGCTGGACGCTCGGCGCGTGGTGCGAATTGCGCAGTGACTTTCGCAATTTCGGGTTGGAGAGGATCCGGGATCTTGCGGTACTCGAAACGTATCCGGATCAGGAAGGACGACGCCTGGCGGATTGGCTGCGGCATGTGAATGCGAAGCCGCGGTGAAGACGTAGATGCAGTTCGCGGCCCGCCGCGAGGCAGGCCGCCTGGCACAGTGGCGCGTTATTCCACCGCCTTCACCATGTCCTCAATCACCTTCTTCGCATCGCCGAACACCATCATCGTCTTGTCCATGTAGAACAGGTCGTTGTCGAGGCCGGCGTAACCCGCTGCCATTGACCGCTTGTTCACGATGACGGTACGCGCCTTGTACGCCTCGATGATCGGCATGCCCGCGATCGGCGACTTCGGATCGTTCTTCGCGGCCGGGTTCACCACGTCGTTCGCACCGAGCACCAGCACCACGTCGACCTGACCGAACTCGCCGTTGATATCGTCCATTTCGTAGACCATGTCGTACGGCACTTCGGCTTCGGCAAGTAGCACGTTCATGTGTCCCGGCATCCGCCCGGCCACCGGGTGAATCGCGTACTTCACCTCGATGCCCTTCTCCACCAGCTTGTCGGTCAGCTCCTTCAGTGCATGCTGGGCACGCGCCACCGCAAGACCATAACCCGGCACGATCACCACGGTTTCAGCATTGCCGAGCATGAACGAAGCATCATCAGCCGAACCGGATTTCACCGGGCGCTGCTCCGCCGACCCACCCGCTGCTGCCGCTCCCGCCTCGTTGCCGAAGCCACCGAGAATCACGTTGAAGAACGAGCGGTTCATCGCTCGGCACATGATGTACGACAGGATCGCACCCGACGAACCCACCAGCGAGCCTGCGATGATCAGCATCGGATTGTTCAGCGAGAAGCCGATGCCCGCCGCCGCCCAGCCCGAGTACGAGTTCAGCATCGACACGACCACCGGCATATCCGCGCCGCCGATCGGAATGATGATCAGCACGCCGAGCACGAAGGCGATGATCGTCATGATGATGAACGGCAGCCAGGATTGCGTGAGGAAGAAGATCACGCCGAAGCCGAGCATCGCGATCGCGAGCAGCAGGTTGATCAGATGCTGCCCTGCATAGACGACCGGTGCGCCTTGGAACAGTCGGAACTTGTACTTGCCCGACAGCTTGCCGAACGCGATCACCGATCCGGAGAACGTGATCGCGCCGACGAATGTGCCGATGAACAGCTCGACGCGATTGCCGTATGGCAGGAAGCCCGGAATCGGATTGTCCGGATCGACCAGACCGAAGGCCGACGGCTCCGACACCACCGCATACGCAATACACACGGCCGCAAGACCGATCAGCGAGTGCATCGCTGCGACCAGTTCCGGCATCTTGGTCATCTCGACGCGCGCGGCGACAAACGCGCCGATCGCACCGCCGATCACCAGCGCGACTAGCAGCAGGCCGAGCCCCAGCCCGAGATTCGAACCGAGCGCATTCGCCTGTTTAACGATCAGCGCGATAGTGGTGAGGATCGCAATCGCCATCCCGACCATGCCGAAGGTATTGCCGGTGCGCGCCGTCTTCGGATTCGACAGCCCCTTGAGCGCCTGGATGAAACAGACCGACGCAACCAGATAAAGCAGCGTGACGACGTTCAGACTCATTACGCGTTCTCCTTGGCCGTCTTGTCAGCGATCAGCTTCTTCGGCTCTTTCTTCCTGAACATCTCCAGCATTCGCCTTGTCACCAGGAATCCGCCGAACACGTTTACCGCCGCAAGCGCGACTGCGAGCGTGCCGAAGAACTTGCCGGTGTCGCCCACGGTGAGGCCTGCCGCGAGCATCGCGCCGACGATCACGATCGCCGAAATCGCGTTGGTCACGGCCATCAGCGGCGTGTGCAGCGCGGGCGTGACGTTCCAGACGACGTGGTAGCCGACGTAGATCGCCAGCACGAAGATGATCAGGTTAATAACGGTGTGGTTGATGACTTCCATCGCCGTTCTCCTATGCCTTGCGCGTGACTTCGCCGTCACGGGCCAGCAGCGTGGCCGCGACGATGTCGTCTGCGAGATCGATGTTCAGGGCGCCTTCCTTGGTGATGATCAGCTTCAGGAAGTCGAGCAGGTTGCGTGCGTAGAGCGACGACGCGTCGGCGGGGACCATCGAGGCCAGATTCGTATAGCCGACGATCTGCACGCCATGTTTCAGGACGACCTGATCCGCCTCGGTCAGCGGGCAGTTGCCACCACGACGGCCTTCGTACTCGGCGCCGCGTCCTGCCGCGAGGTCCACCAGCACGGAGCCGGGTTTCATCGCCTGCACGGTTTCTACCGAGATCAGCGTCGGTGCGGCGCGGCCTGGGATCAGGGCGGTCGAGATCACGACGTCAGCCTGTTTGGCCCGTTCGTGAACCAGTGCAGACTGACGCGCAAGCCACGAAGGCGGCATCGGCCGCGCGTAGCCGCCGACGCCCTGCGCGGCTTCACGCTCCTCATCGGTTTCGTAAGGGACATCAAGGAATTTGGCGCCGAGCGATTCGATCTGCTCTTTCACCGCCGGACGCACGTCCGAGGCTTCGATCACAGCGCCCAGGCGCTTGGCGGTCGCGATGGCCTGCAAGCCCGCCACACCCACGCCGAGAATCAGCACACGGGCCGCTTTCACGGTCCCGGCTGCCGTCATCAACATCGGCATGAAGCGCGGATAAAGCGTGGCCGCCAGCAGCACCGCCTTGTACCCGGCGATGTTCGCCTGCGACGACAGCACGTCGAGGCTCTGCGCGCGGGTGGTTCTTGGCGCGGCTTCGAGCGCGAACGCGGTCACGCCCGCGGCCGCCAGCTTTAATGAGTTTTCGGTATTAAACGGATCGAGCATGCCGACCAGCGTCGCGCCGCGCTTCAGAAGCGGCAACTCGGCATCGGTCGGCGACTGGACCTTGAGGACCAGATCAGCCCCAAAGGCAGTAGCCGCATCGACGATTTCCGCGCCGGCGGCTGTAAAAGCTTCGTCAGGAAAGCTTGCGCCGGTACCGGCGCCGCTCTGGATCGTGACCCGGTGGCCCTGGGTCACATACTTCTTGACCGCTTCGGGCGTCGCGGCGACGCGGGTTTCGTGCGCGCGCGTCTCGGCTGGCACTCCGATGTGCATCTTTTCTCCTCCTCGACTTCCTGTTTTACGACAGAGCTGCCGACGAGGCACGCCGGCTTGCAAGTGCAACGGCTAACGGCGTCACTTTAACCGAAACCTGGGGGTGCGCAGAAATCGGGGACAATCCGGGGGTGCCCGGCGACCGAGGTGGCTCGCCGGCTGCGGCTGGGCGGCGCTCGCAGCCGTCCGCTCGCTTCCGGGCAGCCCAGGCCCATAAACGGTAAAATGCGCACCCATGAAACCGGAAACCTGGCTGCCGCACGTCACCGTTGCGGCCATCGTCGAGCGTGACGGGCGTTTTCTCGTGGTCGAGGAACATACCGCCGACGGCCTGCGCCTGAATCAGCCCGCCGGCCATCTGGAAGCGGGCGAAACGCTTCTGGAAGCGGTCATCCGCGAAACGCTCGAGGAAACCGCGCATCCGTTCACGCCCGAGGCGCTGGTCGGCATGTATATGACGCATTTCGAGCGGCCCGGCAGTGAGGGCGTGACGTATCTGCGCTTCACCTATTGCGGCACGAGCGACGCAGCGGATACCAAGCGCGCGCTCGATCCCGACATTGTCCGCACGCTGTGGATGAGCGCTGATGAATTGCGCGCCTGCCCCGAACGGCATCGCACGCCGCTTGTCATGCAATGTCTCGACGATTACCTCGCGGGACGGCGTTTCCCGCTCGACTTCGTGCACACGCATTCGGTCGGGCGCAAACAGGCGTAAATGGACGTACGCAACCCGCACAAACGAAACGGGCCTGATCCGTCACAAGCGGCGAGGCAAACGACAGGGCAACACGGTCAACCCACGATCAACGAAGTCACGCAGCACCCAGTGAGCACCTTATGAGCAAGCAGAAAGTCGTAGTAGGCATGTCGGGCGGCGTCGATTCGTCGGTTACCGCGTGGCTGCTGAAGGAACAGGGCTACGACGTGGTCGGCCTGTTCATGAAAAACTGGGAAGACGATGACGACAGCGAGTACTGCTCGACGCGGCAGGACTGGATCGACGTCGTCTCGGTGGCGGACCTGATCGGCATCGACGTCGAAGCAGTCAACTTCGCTGCCGAATACAAAGACCGCGTGTTCGCCGAATTCCTGCGCGAATATTCGGCCGGCCGCACGCCAAATCCGGACGTGCTGTGCAACGCCGAAATCAAGTTCAAGGCCTTCCTCGATCACGCCATGTCGCTCGGCGCGGAAACCATCGCGACCGGCCACTATGCTCGCGTGCGCGAGAACAACGGCCGCTTCGAACTGCTGAAGGCCTTCGATCATACGAAAGACCAGTCTTACTTCCTGCATCGGCTGAATCAGGCGCAATTGTCGAAAACGCTGTTTCCGTTGGGCGAGATTCCGAAAACCAAAGTCCGCGAGATCGCCGAACAGATCGCGCTGCCGAATGCGAAGAAGAAAGATTCGACCGGCATCTGCTTCATCGGCGAACGGCCGTTTCGCGACTTCCTGAACCGCTATCTGCCGACCAAACCCGGTCCGATGAAAACTACCGACGGCAAAGTGGTCGGCGAACACATCGGCCTCGCCTTCTACACCTTCGGGCAACGCAAGGGCATCGGGCTCGGCGGCAGCAAGGAAGGCAGCGGCGAGCCGTGGTTCGTCGCCGGGAAGGATATTGCGTCGAACACGCTGTATGTCGCGCAGGGCCATGACCATCCGTGGCTGCTGAGCCATACGCTCTCCGCGGGCAATACGAGCTGGGTCGGGGGCGAGCCGCCGGCCGACGGTTTCGCGTGCGGCGCGAAAACCCGTTACCGGCAAGCGGACGCACCGTGCTCCTTCAGCGCGGCAGGTGCGGGCGAAGGCCTTTTCGAGCTGAATTTCGAAGCCGCGCAATGGGCTGTCACACCGGGGCAATCTGCGGTGCTCTACGATGGCGACGTGTGTCTCGGCGGCGGCATCATCGAACACGCGGTGACCGGGCAGCCAACGGCGCGCCGGCCGCAACAGGCAGCGTTGCTCACCGCCCGTTGAACCATGAGTTCGATCGTGCGGCAACGCCTTGGCGCAGCCGCACGCGCTTTACCTGCATGCCTCATCTTCAAGCTTCAGACTTCACGCTTCACCGATGCGCTTCACCTTCGAGCCGCAGCTAGTTTCACCATAACAAACAGGTGTTCGTTCCCCTCGCGGCAGACTCCGTTTGCGCCGACAGCGTTGACGATCCCTCCGCGACGATCCTCACTGCACTGGAGTCCCCATGTTTTCTCGACGTTATCTGGCGATGTGGTGCGCAGTCGTGCTGTTCGCCATCTGCGCCCTGTTTGCCGCGACGAATCACATTTCGTGGTTCTGGATCATCGTGCCGGTGGCGCTCGTCGCACTCGGTCTGTTCGATCTGACGCAGCAGCATCACGCAATTCTGCGTAACTATCCGCTGTGGGGCCACTTCCGTTTCCTGTTCGAATTCATCCGCCCGGAAATCCGCCAGTATTTCGTCGAGGACGACACCGACGAGAAACCGTTCTCGCGCGCACAGCGCAGCATCGTCTATCAGCGCGCGAAGAACGACGTGGACAGCCGCCCGTACGGCACCGAGCTCGA
This sequence comes from Paraburkholderia sp. SEWSISQ10-3 4, assembly GCF_030464785.1. NCBI lineage: Bacteria > Pseudomonadati > Pseudomonadota > Betaproteobacteria > Burkholderiales > Burkholderiaceae > Paraburkholderia > Paraburkholderia sp. SEWSISQ10-3 4. The sequence goes on along the minus strand of NZ_JALPRI010000034.1, from coordinate 60,609 downwards.
CGTCAAAGCCGTCGCGCACGAATGGATCAGCCACTCGCTCGCGCCGACCACGCTCGACAACCACGACTTTCGTATCGTCGTCGGCCCGGACCGCGCACAGCCCTACTCGATGTCGATCTTCAACGTCTCCGCGATGAGCTTCGGCTCGCTGTCGGCGAACGCGATCATGGCGCTGAACCTCGGCGCGAAGAAAGGCAACTTCGCGCACGACACCGGCGAAGGTTCGATGTCGAAATACCACCGCGAGCATGGCGGCGACATCATCTGGGAAATCGCCTCGGGCTACTTCGGCTGCCGTAACGACGACGGTACCTTCAGCGCGGAGAAGTTCGCGAAGCAGGCTGCCGAGCCGCAAGTGAAAATGATCGAGGTGAAGCTCTCGCAAGGCGCGAAGCCCGGTCACGGCGGCGTGCTGCCGGCCGCGAAAATCACGCCCGAGATTGCGGAAACGCGCGGCGTGCCGATGGGCCGCGATTGCATCTCGCCCGCCACCCATTCCGAATTTTCGTCGCCGCGCGGCCTGCTCGAATTCGTCGACCGCTTGCGCACGCTGTCCGGTGGCAAGCCGACCGGGTTCAAGCTGTGCATCGGGCATCCGTGGGAATTCTTCGGCATTGCGAAGGCGATGCTGGAGACCGGGATTCTGCCGGACTTTATCGTGGTCGACGGTGCGGAAGGCGGCACGGGCGCAGCGCCACTGGAGTTCACGGATCACGTCGGCGTGCCGTTGCAGGAAGGCTTGCTGCTGGTGCACAACACGCTGGTCGGCATCGGCTTGCGTCAGCGCATCCGCATCGGCGCGAGCGGCAAGATGATTACCGCATTCGATATCACGAAGACGCTGGCGATCGGCGCGGATTGGGTCAACGCGGCGCGTGGCTTCATGTTCGCGGTCGGCTGCATTCAGGCCCAGACCTGCCACACCGGCCGCTGCCCGACGGGCGTCGCGACGCAGGATCCGGTGCGTCAGCGTGCTTTGGTGGTGCCGGACAAGGCCGACCGTGTCTTCAACTTCCATCACAACACGCTGCATGCGCTGAAGGAAATCATTCAGGCGGCGGGGCTCAAGCACCCGGCGGAACTGCGCGCGCATCACATCGTGCGGCGCGTGTCGTCGCATGAAGTGCGGTTGATGTCCGATCTATTGAAGTATCTCGATCCGAACGATCTGCTGAACGGCAACTATCGCTATACGTTGTACGAGAAATATTGGCCGATGGCGCAAAGCGATTCGTTTGCGCCGAAAGTTGAACTGGCTGCGACGTAAGGCTTTGTGACGGCGATTGGCTTGTGAACCGGTCGCCGCCTAAGTCTTAGATTTTGCAGACGGGTTCTTGCAGAAAGATAAGAATCCTTAAGAGCTCGTCTCATATACAAGGACAGCGGCGAACCGTACATTTGCGTGATCTTTTTCCCGCTCAATGTCCATGGTTACGCCCTCTCCTGCTTTGGTGCCGCTTGGCGCTCATACGCAACTCGTCCAGACCCGTCATGGCTGGATGCTCGCCAATCCGAACGACTTCTATCTCGGCCGCGCGCTCATCGAATACGGTGAATGCGGCGAACTCGAATCCGCCGTATTGCGGCAGCTGCTGGTGCAGCCGGGCATCGTTGTTGAAGTCGGCGCGAATATCGGCGTGCACACAATCATGCTGGCGCGTGAGGCGCAGGCGCGTCGCCAGGTGCTCGTCGCGTTCGAACCTCAGCCGGTGATCTTTCAGAACCTCTGTGCGAATCTCGCGGCCAACAGCATGCGGAATGTGCTCGCGTGGCCGTATGCGTGTGGGGCCACAGCCGGCACGCTGTATTTCGCGCAGCCGGACTACGATGCGCTGGGCAACTTTGGTGGCGTGTCGATGCAGACCGAGGCCGCGGCGAACACGCTCCCGGTTCCGTGCGTGCGGCTGGACGATGCGCTGCGCTCACATACCGTGGGGCTGCTGAAGCTCGACGTGGAAGGGTTCGAGTTGAACGCGTTGGTAGGGGCGGAGGAAACCATCGCCCGCTCGCGGCCGGTGATATACGTGGAGAACGACCGGCTCGATCGGTCGCAGGCGTTGATCGAGTGGTTGTGGTCGAAGGAATACCGGTTGTGGTGGCACTTGCCGCTTTTGTTCAATCCGGGCAATTTCTTTGGGCGCTCGGAGAATATCTACGGCCGCGTGGTGTCGTGCAACATGCTCGCGCTGCCGCGGGAACTGGAGATGGAGATCGACGGGTTTGTCGAAGTGACGGATTCCGCCACGCATGCGTTGATGAGTTTGAGCAGCTAGCGGACGGGACACGTCCCGACAAAACGAACGACAATCGGCCGCCTGCAGCGGCCTTTTTCCGTTTGAAGAACACTTCAATCCCCGTCCGACCCCGCAAAACGGACACCCCCCTCCCTTTCCGTTAAAATCTACGGTTTAGCACTTCGCTCCACGGCCAGCTCGCGCGCTCCGGCGTTTGCGGCGCGGCCCTATGCCCGAAAGGCACTTCATGCTCACGTTTCAGCAAATCATCCTGACACTGCAGTCCTACTGGGACAAGCAGGGTTGCGCGTTGCTCCAGCCGATCGACATGGAAGTCGGCGCGGGCACGTCCCACGTCCATACTTTCCTGCGCGCAATCGGTCCGGAACCGTGGCGAGCCGCCTACGTACAGCCGTCGCGCCGCCCGAAAGACGGCCGCTACGGCGAGAACCCGAACCGTCTGCAGCATTACTACCAGTACCAGGTCGTGCTGAAGCCGGCGCCGGAAAACATCCTCGACCTGTACCTCGGCTCGCTCGAAGCGCTCGGCTTCGATCTGAAGCAGAACGACGTGCGCTTCGTCGAAGACGACTGGGAAAACCCCACGCTTGGCGCCTGGGGTCTCGGCTGGGAAGTGTGGCTGAACGGCATGGAAGTGACCCAGTTCACCTACTTCCAGCAAGTCGGCGGCCTGGATTGCAAGCCGGTGCTGGGCGAAATCACCTATGGTCTCGAACGTCTCGCGATGTACCTTCAGAAGGTCGAGAACGTCTACGATCTCGTCTGGACCGAGTGGGAAGAGCAAGGCCCGAACGGCCCGGAACTTCGCCGCCTGACTTACGGCGACGTGTACCACCAGAACGAAGTCGAACAGTCGACCTACAACTTCGAGCACGCGAACGTCGATCTGCTGTTCACGTTCTTCAACAGTTACGAAGCAGAAGCCAAGCGCATGATCGACGCGCAGATCGCGCTGCCCGCTTATGAACTGGTGCTGAAGGCCGGCCACACGTTCAACCTGCTGGACGCCCGCGGCGCGATCTCCGTCACGGAACGCGCGGCCTACATCGGCCGGATTCGCGCGCTGTCGCGTCTGGTTGCACAGGCTTACTACGACTCGCGCGAAAAGCTCGGTTTCCCGATGCTCGGCAATCCGGTGCACGGCGTGCCCGGCCTGACCACCGACGCACAGGATGCCGCGATGCCCGCGTGGGCGCCGCCGCTGAAAATCGAACGCAAGATCGATCCGGACTGACGAGAACACCAAGAAATGACTCAACCCCATCAAGCTACCCTGCTCGTCGAACTGCTGACCGAAGAACTGCCGCCGAAAGCGCTCGCGCGTCTCGGCGACGCGTTCGCCGAAGGCATTGCGCAGCGCCTCGCGGCGCGCGACCTGGTCGAAGGCGAACTGTCGTTCGAACGTTACGCCACGCCGCGCCGCCTCGCCGTCACGATCAAGAACGTGCGTTCGGTCGCGCCGGAAAAACACGTGCGCGAAAAAGTGCTGCCGGTTTCCGTCGCGCTGGATAAAGACGGCCAGCCCACCGCGCCGCTCGCGAAGAAACTGGCTGCGCTCGGCTTCCCCGATTTTTCGGTGAACGACCTGGAGCGCGCGCAGGACGGCAAGGCCGAAGCCTTCTTCCTGCGCTACGCCGCGCCGGGCGCTACGCTCGCCGAAGGCCTGCAAGCCGCGCTCGACGAAACGCTCGCCAAACTGCCGATCCCGAAGGTGATGACGTATCAGCGCCCGGACGGCACCAATGTGCAGTTCGTGCGTCCTGTCCACCGTCTGACCACCTTGCACGGCGAACAGGTCGTGCCGGTCACGGCACTGGGCGTCGATGCAGACGACACCACACTCGGCCACCGCTTCCTGTCCGAAGGCCTCGTGCAGATCCAGCACGCGGATTCTTACGCCGACACGCTGATGCACAAGGGCCGTGTGGTCGCGAATTTCGCCGACCGCAAGGAAACCATCCGCACGCATCTGCTCGCGCAAGCTGACGGCGATCAGGTCGTGATGCCCGAATCGCTGCTGGATGAAGTGAACTCGCTGGTCGAATGGCCGGTGGTCTACGCCTGCCGTTTCGAGGACGAATTCCTGCAGGTGCCGCAGGAATGCCTGATCCTGACGATGCAGACAAACCAGAAATACTTCGCGTTGACGGATGCGAACGGCAAGCTGCGCTCGCGCTTCCTGATCGTGTCGAACATCGAAACGAAAACGCCTGGCGATATCGTCGAAGGCAACGAACGCGTGGTGCGTCCGCGTCTGGCCGATGCCAAGTTCTTCTTCGAGCAGGACAAGAAGAAGCCGCTCGCCGAGCGCGTGCCGCTGCTCGCGAACGTCGTGTATCACAACAAGCTGGGTTCAGCGCTGCAACGCGTCGAGCGCGTCGAGGCGCTAGCGGGTGCAATTGCCACTCTGATCGGCGCCGATGTCGCGCTCGCCAAGCGCGCTGCGCGTCTGGCCAAGGCCGACCTGATCACCGACATGGTCGGCGAATTCCCCGAGCTGCAAGGCACGATGGGCACGTACTACGCCCGCCACGACGGCGAGCCGGAAGAAGTCGCGCTGGCATGCTCGGAACATTATCAGCCGCGCTTCTCCGGCGATGCGTTGCCGGCCACGGCAACCGGCACCGTCGTCGCGCTCGCCGACAAGCTCGAAACGCTGGTCGGCATCTGGGGCATCGGCCTGCAACCCACCGGTGAGAAAGACCCGTTCGCGCTGCGCCGTCATGCGCTCGGCGTGCTGCGGATTCTGGTCGAGAAGCAATTGCCGGTCGATCTGATCGAATTGCTGCGCACCGCTTACGCGCAATTCGCCGCCGTACCGGGCGTCGCCGATTCGACGCAGGCGATCTACGAATTCAGCATGGACCGCCTGCGCGGTCTGCTGCGCGAACGCGGCTACGCGCCGGGCGAAATCGACGCAGTGCTGGCACTGAACCCGACGCGCCTCGACGATATCGTTGCGCGCCTGGATGCAGTGCGCGAATTCGCGGCGCTGCCGGAAGCCGCATCGCTCGCAGCGGCCAACAAGCGGATTTCGAACATTTTGAAGAAATCGGAAGGTTCGGCAACCGGCGGTGTGCAGGTTGCACTGCTGACCGAAGCGGCCGAAAAAGCCTTGTACGCGCAACTCGAACAGGTTGCACCGCGCGTGCAGACGCAACTCGCCGCGCGCGACTACACGGGCGCACTCACCGCGCTCGCCGAATTGCGCGAACCGGTCGACACGTTCTTCAACGACGTGATGGTCAACGCCGAAGATCCGGCGTTGCGCGCCAACCGTCTGGCCTTGCTCGGCGCACTGCATCAGCAGATGAATTGCGTCGCCGACATTTCCCGACTCGCCGCCTGAGCCCCGCGCCATGCCGACCAAAAAAGTGGTGATCCTCGACCGCGACGGCGTGATCAACGTCGATTCCGACGCGTTCATCAAGTCGCCGGACGAATGGATTGCCCTGCCCGGTTCGCTCGAAGCGATCGCGCGCCTCAACCAGGCGGGTTATCGCGTGGCGGTCGCGACCAACCAGTCGGGTATCGGCCGCGGTCTCTTCGACATGAACGCGCTCAATGCGATGCATCTGAAAATGCATCGCATGGCGGCGGCAGTCGGCGGGCGCATCGACGCCGTGTTCTTCTGCCCGCACACGGCGCAAGATCACTGCGAATGCCGCAAACCGAAGCCCGGCATGCTCAAGATGATCGCCGAACGTTTCGAAGTCGATCCGCACCATACGCCGGTGGTCGGCGACGCGATGCGCGACCTGCAAGCGGGCGCCTCGCTCGGCCATCCGACGCATCTGGTGCTGACCGGCAAGGGCCGCAAGACGCTCGTAGCGGGCGGCCTGCCCGAGGGCACGCGCGTGCACGACGACCTGCGGGCGTTCGCACTCGACTTCCTTTCCGACGCTCACGAGTGACGCGCGCCATGCGCGTCCCCAACTCTCACTGACCACGCCGATGCGCTTCATCCGTTCTTTGCTGCTGCTGATCTACTTCGTGCTCTTCACGGTGCCCTACGCAACCGCGTGCTTCATCGCGTTCCCGTTCATGCGCGCCGACAATCGCTACTGGATGGCGGCCGGCTGGTGCCGCGCCACGCTTCACACGGTGCGTTGGCTGAACGGCATCCGCTACAAGATCGAGGGTTATGAGAACCTGCCTAACGGTCCGGCGGTGCTGCTGTCGAAGCATCAATCAGCCTGGGAAACGCTGGCGTTTCCGGCACTGATGCCGCGGCCGCTGTGCTACGTGTTCAAACGCGAGCTGCTGTATGTGCCGTTTTTCGGCTGGGCATTGGGCATGCTGAAGATGGTCCATATCGACCGCAAGGAAGGCAAGTACGCGTTCGAATCCGTCATCAAGCAAGGCAAGCAGCGCATGGCCGAAGGCGCCTGGGTCATCATGTTTCCGGAAGGCACGCGTACGCCGACCGGCAAGCAAGGCAAGTACAAAACTGGCGGCGCGCGTTTTGCGATTGCCACCGGCGCGCCGGTCGTGCCGATCGCGCACAACGCCGGACGTCTGTGGCCGCGCAACTCGTTTCTCAAATATGCGGGTATAGTCACAGTGTCGATCGGCAAGCCGATCGACACGACGGGGCTCACGCCCGATGAAGTGAACACGCGCGTCGAACAGTGGATCGAAGCTGAAATGCGCCGCATCGATCCTACTGCGTACCGCGCGGCGGAAAGCAGCTCCGCCGCCGCACCAATCTGACGCGCCCGCGCCCTCGAAGGCGCATTTGCGCGAAGCCGAATCCGATGCAGAAGTCTCCTACGTCGCAGCCCGCTGCGGCGCTCGATAACCGGCAGCTCGATCTCCCGCTCTTCGCCGAGCCGGGGTCGACGTCGTCGTCCCCAACACCCTCCGCACCATCAGCGGGTTCGCAGAGCGGGCAGCAGCCGGCCGTGCCGCTCGCACCGGACGGCACCAAGCTGCGCAGCCTCACCATCGGTTCGCGCACGCTGCACTATGCACTCAAGCGCTCGGCACGCCGCTCGATCGGCTTTGCGATCGACAGCACCGGCCTGATGATCACCGCACCACGTTGGGTCACGCTCGCCGATATCGAAACCGCGATCACCGAAAAGCAACGCTGGATTTTTACGAAGCTGATCGAATGGCAAACGCGTGTCGAACAGCGCGCGTTGCCCAAGGTCGACTGGAAAGACGGTGCGGAAGTGCCGTATCTCGGCCAGCCGGTGCGTGTGAAGCTCGGCTCGCCGCAGGGCACGCTCGCGTTCAACGCGGATGAAGCCGCACTGCAAGTGCCGCTGCCGTTGCAAGCGGACCCACAGCAGATCAAGGATCGTGTGCAGGGCTGGCTGCAAGGTGAAGCAAAGCGCCTGTTCGGCGAGCGCCTTGCAATCTATGCCGAGAAGCTCGGCGTCAACTATCGCGCATATGCGCTCTCTTCTGCGGCCACGCGTTGGGGCAGTTGTTCGAGCGATGGGAAAATCCGCCTGAACTGGCGGCTGATTCACTTCCCGCTGTCGATTATCGATTACGTCGTGGCGCACGAACTCGCGCATCTGCGTGAGATGAATCACAGTCCGCGCTTCTGGCAGACAGTCGAATCGATTTTTCCGGAATTCCGCGAAGCGCGGCAGACGTTGAAGTCGCATCCGCCGGAATTGCTGCCGACGCTTTGAGGCATTCGGGCCATCTTCGGCCATGCAGACTTAAAGCCGGCGCCTCAACGCGAAGCGCCAGCTTTCTGAAACCCAGCACTCACTCCGTGCAGAAAGTTTCCTGCAGGTGACGCCACGTCACCTTGCCGTGCGCGTCGAGATCCATCACCGCCGTCGAGCGCCGCACGTTCGCATTGCCCGCGTTGTCGCGCTGATACTCCCGATATTTCACCACCGCACCCGACGGATACTCGGACACAATCTCCATATCGCGAATCGTGATCTGCGAGCCGGGGCGCGCGCCGTTCAGCTTCGCAAAAATCTCGCGCAGGCCCGCGTGGTCCAGTGCGAGACCGGACGGCATCACCAGCGTGAATTGCGGAGCGAAGCGCGCCATGATGCGATCCAGCGCGCCGTGATCCGCGGAGCCGTCGAACAAAGTCTGGATTTCGACGTGGATGTCGTCGAGTTCTTTGAAGTAGGGATTGCCGTTATTCATTGCATGTCCTCGCCCCGCCGCTTACGTCACTTTTTCTTCTGGATGAACTCGATCTTGTAGCCGTCCGGATCTTCGACGAAAGCGATCACGGTGGTGCCGTGTTTCATCGGACCGGCTTCGCGGACAACCTTACCGCCCTGGGCCTTGATCTTGTCGCAGGCAGCATATGCGTCTGCAACTTCGACGGCGAGGTGCCCAAAACCGGAGCCGAGGTCGTACTTCGGCGTGTCCCAGTTGTGCGTGAGTTCGAGAACGGTGCCGTCGCGTTCGTCTTCATAGCCGACGAAAGCCAGCGTGAATTTGCCTTCCGGATAATCGTCGCGGCGCAGCAATTTCATCCCGAGCAGTTCGGTGTAGAAGGCAATCGAACGGTCCAGGTCGCCGACCCGGAGCATGGTGTGAAGCAGGCGCATCGTGTACTCCCAAGTGCGTGATGTCGAGAACGACAATGTACCCGGAATCACGCTGCGCTGCAGGGAGCGCCGCACCCGCTTTCGGTGCTGCGCCGATACGCCGATGCGAGGCGCTTCTATCGCGTAGTGAGTGCGGGCATACGCTGCGCGGGCCGGTCGAAGCAACTGAAGAATCTGCGCAACTGCTCGGCCGTGCCGCGCTCCAGCACCACTGTGCCGTTCTCGATGCCGGTGGGCAACTGCGACGCCATGTCGCGCAACATACCGTACAGGGTGCTGGTTTCCAGCGCGAGTTGAACATCGATCGCCGATGGTGTGCGCTCGTGAATCTGCAACACGCCACGCCGCAACTCGAGCGCATGCGTTTCATTGCGATCCGTCACGCGGAATGCGAGTGTCATCTGCACATCGGCGCAACGTTCCGGATCGACGTTCACGCTAAAGCGCTGGAACACATTGCGCAGCGGTTGGGCGCGCAACACGTCCGTCGAGGCGAGGCTCGAGCTGCCCGCGAACGGCAGTTCGTCGTAGGCGTGTTCGAGTTCGCGCGCCGCGCTCAGATACCAGTTGCGCCAGTTGGTGTTCACCGTGCGGTAGCCCAGCTCGCGCAACGCGCTCGCCTTGATGCTGCGAGCGTCAGTGTCGCTTGTATCGAGGCGCACCAGCAGCGTGACCAGTTCCGCGGCCCAGCGCCAGTCGCCGTCACCCAGGGCGATACGCGCAGCGGCGCGTACCGCCTCCACGCCGCCCATCATCTTCACCATGCGCTGCGAACGTTCAGCACGCGGCAGCGGATCGAGCGACGCCGGATCGCCATCGAACCAGCCGAGCTGACCGTTGTACACCTGCCGCACCGAATGCTTGACCGTGCCGTAGTACTCGCCAAGCCACGCATGCTCCGCGAGATGCGGTGGCAGCGCTGGAATCGCCTCAGCAAGTTCGTCCGGGCTCATGCCGAAGTTCATGTGGCGAATGGTCTGATCGTGGATGAACTGGATGGCGTCGCGATACACGCACAGCACCTCGGCGACATACTGCGCGCCCGATACCGGACGGCCATGCGCCGGCACCATATGCGCCGCGTTGAAGCCGCGCATCATATCGATGGTCTGATACCAACGCACCGGGTCGCGATAACGCGTGCCGCGCAGCGTATGCACGTTCGCCAGACACTCGCCCTGGATCACTTCCGCCGACAGCAGCACGCCAAGCTCGGGCAGCCACATGACGATTTCGTCGTCGGCTTCGGAAGGCGCGTAGCGGAACTCGAAACGCACGCCGGCTAGCACGATATCGAGCTTGTCGTCGAACACGCGGGTCGGCGCAAAGAAGCTCGCCGGCTCGGCGATCAGCACCGGCCCGATGCCCGCGTTGACCTTACCGGTCGCGCCGGCCGGCAGCAGCGTGCCGAAGCTGTAGGCCGAACGCGTGGCGAGAATCGGTGCGACGAGGTTTGCGTTGTTGATCACCGTGTCCATCAACGAGCGATGCGCGATGATCTCGACGCTACCCGCCTCGAGCGCGGCTTCATCGACGAAAGCGCGCACGCCGCCGGTGTGGTCCGTGTGGTTGTGCGTATAGACGACCGCCCTGACCGGCAGCTCGGCATGACGCGGATCGATCGCGCAGAAATCCTCATAGATGCGCTTCGCAGCGGACACCGCCTCCGTCGCATCGATGACCACGATGCCGTCGTCTCCCACGACGAAGATGATGTTCGCGATCGCGTAGCCGACCGCGCAATACACGCGTTCGGCGACACGATAGATACGCTGCGCCATGCGCCGCGAGTGTTCGGTCAGGCGCGGCGGCACGGTTGGTGCGGCGACGGCGAAGGCGAGATTCACGCCTGCGTCGAACGCGACATCGAGCGGCTCGCCGATATGCGGCGCATCGAAGGCGGGATTGCGGACCCGTTCGGGGCAACATGAGCTCATGCGGTGTCTCCTTGAATATTTGTCCGCGCAGAATGGCACTCGCGCGGTATCTGTATTTGTTCTTGATTAATGGAACCGGAATTCTGATTCCGATTTCTAGGCAAAAAAAATCAGCCGTCCGGCAAACCAAGGCAACGCCGCACCCGGATTTGCAGCCATGACCGCAGTTGCCGGCTGGAGAGCGACAACGGACCCGGGTCGTTCAGCACGCTGTTGACCAGCATGCCGAGGATCATTTGCAGGGTGGCGCGCACTTCGAATTCGAGCGACTGGATCGCGTCGCCGCCGGCCTTAATGCCTCGCGACTTTGCCAGCGCGCTAACGAGACGCGGCACGATCATCGCCAGCACCTCGTGATTGGTCGATTTCACGGCGTCCCAGTTGGCTTTACGCTGCGACGCCCGCAGTAACGACGCGTGATACAACCCGCGATTGCGCCGGAACGTCATCACGTAAAACGAAATGACGGCGTCGGCAAGCGTGCCCGCGTCGTTCGAACGCCAGGCCGGATCACGCTCGACGGTCTCGCGTACGTGCGCGAGCCCCTCCTGCATCGCCGCGTCCTGGACGACTTCGAAGAAACTGTCCTTATTGTCGAAGCGCCGATAGAACGCGCCGATCGACGTACCTGCACGCTCGACGATGTCGTTGATCGACAGATCGTCGAGATTGCCGCTCGCTTCGATCAACTCGCGTCCGGCTTGCAGCATGCGAACGAGCCCTTGCTGACTGCGCGTCTGACGTGGCGCGGCGATGGCGCTGGGCTGCGCTTCGCGGCCGCGCGGTGAAGTCGTCGTCATGCGGTGTTCAGCCTCGGTTCGCTGTTCTGAAAAATTGAAGATTCGCGGCAAACCGGAATCCTGATTCCGGATCGTCCGCGATTGGGATCGCTGTGTCAACCGCATCCAGGGTAATCACGAGGGCCGGTCATGCGATCAACCGACCAACAGTTCAGCGGTCCATTCACGTCGCCAATGACTCGGGATGCAGCAAGCCCCGCGCGGCGCGGTTGGCGTCCTCCATCACCTGTTCGGCGAGTCCCAACGCGGAATACGCGGCGGGCGAAGGCGTGCGCTCGGCCAGATACACCAGCGCGAATTCCAGCGCGAGACGCGGCGGATTGACGAGCGGAATGCGCGCCAGCCGCCGCGTTTCCAAATCGCGCCGCACCGCGGACGCCGTGGAAAACAGCACGGCATCGGTCTGCGCCACGACGTCCTTCAGTACCGCCACGTCGTTGCATTCGATCTGCAACGGAATCTGCTCGTGTGCACGGTACTTGAGCAGGCGATGCAGGGCGTCCTTCATGAACGCGGGCAAGGTCACCGAGACCAGCGGGAACTCACGCAACGCCGCAAGCTGCACCGTGCCGCGCGCGAACAATGGATGGTCCGGCCGCGCGAACCAGCCGCCCTCGTGACGCGGCAGACGCTGCAACGTGACATCTGGCGTGACGGGCGGCACACGGCGGTCGGTGACGAGAAAGTCGACCTGTTCGGCACGCAGCTTGGCAAACAGCGCATCGCCTTCGCCGAGTTCGATCGACACCTTGATCTTCGGAAAGCGCCGCGTGAACTCCACCAGCAGGTCCGGCAGCAACACGACGGCCGCGTAAGGCCCGAGGCCGATGCGCACCTCGCCGAGTTCATGCGCCTTCAGCAATTCGACGTCGCGGAACAGGCAGCGCGTTTCGAACAGCACGCGCCGGGCGCGCTCGACCAGCAACCGCCCGGCCGCCGTCATCGCGACGCCGCGCGCGGCGCGGTCGAACAGCTTCATGCCGACTTCCTCTTCGAGCGCCTGAATACTGCGGCTCAATGCGGGCTGGCTCAGATGAACCCGCTCTGCCGCGCGCGCAAAGCTGCCTTCCTCGGCGAGCGCGATCAGATGAGTAAGGCGGCGGGAATTGACCTCATGCATAGTTTGCAAGCTCCCGATAACGAGAATGCACTTGAACAATTCAGTTATACCACCTCAAATGGGCGAAAACCCAGCGCCCCGCGCCAGAAATGGAGACACGTTTTGCCCACTTTCCTCAGCAGCACGAAGCGCTGCACGGCGCTAGCCGCCGACACAGCGTCGGCTTATCCCACCCAGGCTCGCGAGACCGCGCAAGGACGCCGCTGGGTGATCGTCGCCTCGCTGTTCCTGTTCATGCTGATCAACTTCGCCGACAAGGCCGTGCTCGGTCTTGTCGCGATCCCGCTAATGCATGACATGCAGTTGACGCACAGTCAGTTCGGCCTCGTCGGCAGCGCGTTTTTCCTGTTGTTCTCGATCTCGGGTATCGCCGTCGGTCTGATCGCCGACCGCGTCAATATGAAATGGCTGCTCGCCGCGCTTGCGTTGATCTGGGCGGTCGCGCAATTGCCGCTCGCATGGCCGACGAGCTTTGCCGTGCTGCTGCTGTGTCGCGTTCTGCTGGGGGCGGGCGAAGGACCGGCCTCGCCGCTCGCACTGCATGTGGTCTACACCTGGTTCGACGACCACGAACGCAATCTGCCCACGGCCATCGTGCAACAAGGGGCGACTGCGGGCGTCATCATCGCCGGGCCGTTGCTTACCTATATCTCGCAGCGGTGGCACTGGCACGCGACATTTCTCACGCTCGGCGCCGTCGGCATCGTTTGGACCGTTTTGTGGCTGTGCCTGGGCAAGACGGGTAATCGTCAGCACAACCCGTCACCCGCGTTTGTCGCCGCAGCGGCCGGTCCACGTGCTGCGTCATTGCGCTTTCGGCGCATGCTGAGCGACCGCACGGTTATCGGCGTGATGCTGCAATGCTTTGTTGGCTATGCGGTGATCGCGATTGGCTTCACCTGGGTGCCTGCGTATTTCCGGCTCGGCCTCGGCTTTGGCGCGACCCAGGCGGGTTGGTTGTTCGCGCTGCAAGTCGCGGCGCAGATCCCGCTCGGCATCGCGCTCGCGATGGCTTCGCATCGCATGCTCAAGCGCGGCGTGCCGTCGAAGGTGGCGCGCGGCAAACTGATCAGTGCCGCATGCGTGGTGAGCGGTTTGGCGTACTGCTCGCTGCTGCTCGGTGCGCCGCCGTTCCTCAAGGTGGCATTGATGGGACTCGCCAGCGCGTTGGCGATCCAGACGTTCACCTTCGGCCCGATGCTGGTCGCCGAAGTCGCACCGGCTGCACGGCGCGGTGCCCTGCTCGCGATCACCAACTCGATCGTTACCACCGCCGGACTGATCGGCCCCGTCGCGATGGGCAAGCTGCTCGGCGCCGCAGGCGACGTGCGTGGCTATGAGATCGGATTTGCGGTAACCGGCACGTTGTTGCTGATCGTGGGTACAGCAGGTTTCGCGTTGATCGATCCGCAACGGTCGAAGCGACGTATGGAGGGCGCGGCGGGGTGAGACGCGCGGCAGCATGTTCGCCACCGCGAGTTACACCGTGAACGTGAACGGCGAACATCTCAGCACGTAGAGGGCAATCTGGGCGCGCACCGAAGTAGGCAAGTACTCAGAACTGATGCCGCATGCCCGCCATCAAACCGATCTGGCTACCCTTCTGCGCAAGCCCGACACCGTTGACGCCCTGCAACTGCGCGCCGATCAGGTCACCCCGGTACAGCGAGTAGTCGCCTTCCAGATAGATATCGGTGCGTAGAGACAAGTTGTAGTCGGCGACCAGTTGGTACTGCCATGCCGAACCGTTCTGCGCGGCAGTTTTGCCGTCCTGCAGCGTGCGCCAGACATTCGCGGCGAAGTGCCACTTGTTGCTGACCTGCTGTGTGATACCGCCCATGATCATGCGGCGCCGCGAAAAGTCCGTGTACTTGAGCGCGGCCAACGCGGGTGCGGTGAATGGCCCGTTGGCGAAATTCGAAAAGCCGGCGTCATTCTGATCGACGATATAGCCGACGGAGAACCGGGTCAGGTTCCACGTGTACGACCCGCCGAAGGTCCACGCTTTCGCGGCCGCGCCGTTGACCGAATCTTTCGACTCCTGATACGCGCCGCCGAAGGTGAATGGCCCACCCGGCGCGTAAGCCAGCGCCATGCCGATCTGGCTGCCGTACGAATTGCCCGCGTTGCCGCCAAATGCGTAGCCGGCGGCAACATGGAAACCGTTATATTTCGCCTGATACTGCACCTGGTTGCTGGTCCAGATGCCGCCTGTCATCGTCACTTCCGGCTGGAAGCTGAAATCGTATGGAATCCAGATATTGCTGCCGTAGCCGCCGATGGTAATGCCCTCGATCATCACGTTGTACTGACGGCCGAAGATCACCTGCCCAAGGGAATCCGAGCGCACGCCCACTTGCGCTTCATTGAAGAACGGCAAGGTGGGATCGCTTTGGCCGGTATTCATGTAGAAGCGGTTTTCGAGCTTGAAGAACGTCGACCAGCCGCCGCCCAGATCCTCGACGCCCCTTATCCCCCAGCGGCTTTCCGTCATGCCGCCGTTACCGAGTCCGATCGACGAATCGCCGGCCTGGTTTGCGTGGGTCAGATAGTGCACACTTTCGTCGATCACGCCGTAGAGCGTCACGCTCGATTGAGCGTGCGCCATTTGACACGCCAGCGCTGCCGGCACCACCGCCATCGCCCACTTGCTTACGCGCTTCATTTCGTCTCCTCATACAGATTCCCGCTTTTCACGGATATTTCGACACCGCCACGCCTGCTGCAAAGTACCGGCACGCTGTTCATCTGAGGCCGCGCAAATCGACAGGTAGGATGCGAAGTCCGCGTTGGAACCTCGCACAACAGCCAATTCAGACTGTTTGAATAAGCTGACGAAATGCGTGTGGGTGAACCTTAGCGCGAAATAGGGGCTGTAAGAAAATAGACTGAAGTAAGTGTTGTTATGTCATCGAAGTGCTTGCAGCCTGAAAGAAGCACGCGTAGGCGATGGGGTCATCGCATTACGGGGCAGATAGCTTTGATATCGTATGACTTATGACAGTGACCCTGCACAACCCATGAGCACCACCGCCCTATCCACGCGCCGCACCCTGGATAGCTTCGCCATCCTGCTGATGATCGGTTTGTGCGCGATCTGGGGACTCCAGCAAGTCGCGATCAAGAGCACCAACGCCGCACTACCACCGGTATTCCAGGCCGGCCTGCGCTCGGCAATCGCAGCCGTGCTGGTATGGGGCTGGGCCCGCTCGCGCGGTACGCCGCTCTTTCGCGACGACGGCACATTGGGCGCCGGCTTGCTCGCGGGCGTGCTGTTCGCTGGGGAATTCGTGTGCATTTTTCTCGGCCTGACGCTGACCAGCGCTTCGCGTATGGCGGTCTTTCTGTACACCGCACCGTGCTTCACGACACTCGGGCTGCACTGGTTCGTCGCTGGCGAGCGCATGCGGCGCACTCAGTGGCTCGGCATCCTGGTGGCGTTTGCCGGCATCGCGCTGGCGTTCGCCGACGGTTTCCTGCATGGCCACGGGGCGCAGGGTTCGACGCTGAAGGGCGTTGCCGGCGACGCGCTCGGCGTGCTGGGCGGCATCACATGGGCCGCGACCACGGTGGTGGTGCGCGCCACACGTCTCGCTTGCACGAGCGCCAGCAAGACGCTGTTCTATCAATTGACGGTGTCGGCGGTGGTGCTGCTCGCGCTCGCACTAGGGCTCGGGCAGGCACGCGTGGAAACCGTCACGCCACTGGCAGTGATGAGCCTCGCGTACCAGGCGGTGATCGTGGCGTTCGTCAGCTATCTGCTGTGGTTCTGGCTGTTGACGCGTTACATCGCGTCGCGCCTTTCGGTGTTTTCGTTCTTGACGCCGTTGTTCGGCGTGACCTTTGGCGTGCTGTTGCTCGGCGAGTCGTTCAGCCTGCGCTTTCTGATGGCCGCGGCGCTGGTGCTGACCGGCATCGCGCTGGTCAATCTGCCGGCGAAGCGGGTTGCCGCCTAAGGCGTGGGGCGTTTCACGCGCGCTGCAGGACGCAGCGCGCTTCCTTCAAGACCGTGCAACGCCACTCAGGCGTCGTCAGTCCCAGTTTCCGCGGCCGCGGCGCCACGCGACGGCGAAGCCGCCACGATCTGCGCCACACGCACATATTCGGCCACCGGCACATCTTCAGCACGGCGTTGCAGATCGAAGCCGAGCGCCTCGAAATCCACCGAATCTCGAAACGCGGCCAGGGTATTACGCAGCATCTTGCGGCGCTGCGAGAAAGCCGCCGTCACGACTTCGCCGAGCACGCGCTCATCCACGGCCGGCAGTTCATGCACTTCGTACGGAATCATCCGCACGATCGCCGAATCGACTTTCGGCGGCGGGTTGAATGCGTCAGGCGGCACGTCGAGTTGCTTGTCGATCACGTAGCGGTACTGCAGCATCACCGAAAGGCGGCTGAACGCCTTCGTACCCGGTTCCGCCACCATCCGCTCGACAACTTCGTTCTGCAGCATGAAGTGCTGGTCGATCACGCGATCCGCGAATGCGGTCAGATGAAACAGCAGCGGGCT
This sequence comes from Paraburkholderia sp. SEWSISQ10-3 4, assembly GCF_030464785.1. Classification (NCBI taxonomy): domain Bacteria; kingdom Pseudomonadati; phylum Pseudomonadota; class Betaproteobacteria; order Burkholderiales; family Burkholderiaceae; genus Paraburkholderia; species Paraburkholderia sp. SEWSISQ10-3 4. Next base: position 43,445 of record NZ_JALPRI010000034.1, on the reverse strand, counting down.
CGAGATGTTGTACGGCAGATTGCCGACAATACGCAGCGACGCCTTCTCACCCGGTGCGGCCAGCGTGCCGAAGTCGAACGCGAGTGCATCGCCCGCGTGCAGCTCGAGCAGGTCGCCGAATTTTGTCTTAAGGCGGCCAATCAGATCGCGATCCAGCTCGACGGCGTGCAACGGCGCTTCGGGCGTCGCCAGACGCTCGATCAGCGGTTCGGTGAGTGCGCCAAGCCCCGGCCCGATCTCGACCATGCGCTCGCCGCGCTGCGGCCGGATCACGTCGACGATCGAATCGATCACGCCCATATCGACCAGAAAATTCTGTCCGAAACGCTTGCGCGCGATATGGCCTTGGTGCCGGCCCGGTTGCTGTCTGCTGGTGGACATCGAAGAAACGCTAAAAAGAGAACTGCTTAAGAATAGGAACAAACCAGGAATACGCACAACGACTGCGCAACGAACGCGCAAACGTCAGGCACCCGGAAAGGAAAACCCAGAAAAGCGCGAACCAAACTGCGCCGCAATCGCTGGATCAGCCCGCGCGGCGGTGTTGGGCCATCGAAACCGCCGTATCGATCGCGGCGATCAGACTGCCCGAGTCGGCACGGCCGGTGCCGGCCAGATCGAGCGCGGTGCCGTGATCGACCGAAGTGCGGATGATCGGCAAGCCGAGCGTGATGTTGATGCCTTCGCCGAACGTTGCGTACTTCAACACTGGCAGGCCCTGGTCGTGGAACATCGCCAGCACGCAATCGGCCTGCTCCAGATAACGCGGCTGGAACAGGGTGTCTGCCGGATAGGGGCCAGGCGCGTCGATGCCTTGATCGTTCGCGAGCTTCAGCGCGGGAGAAATCACCTCGATTTCCTCGCGGCCCAGATAACCGTTTTCGCCCGCATGCGGGTTCAACCCCGTCACGAGGATACGCGGCGCAGGCAGGCCAAAGTGGTGACGCAGATCGTGATCGATGATGCGCAGCGTCTCGACGATGCCTTCGATCGTCAGCGCGGCAGAGACGTCTTTGAGCGGCAGATGCGTGGTAGCGAGGGCAACGCGCAACGGGCGCTTGCCGGTGCCGGCCAGCATCATCACCACGCGCGGCGTATGCGTACGCTCGGCGAGGTATTCCGTGTGCCCGGTGAACGGGACACCGGCATCGTTGATGGTGCTTTTTTGCAGCGGCGCCGTAACGATGGCGTCGAAGGCGCCGGCCACGGCACCGTCGATCGCGCTGTCGAGCAGATCGAGCACGTAGCGGCCGTTGGCGGCGTTCAGCTTGCCGGCCAGCGAGGGTGCGCCAAGCGGCCGATGCTGCACCCGCACGCGCTTGCCGTCCGCCACCAGCGCAGCCCAGTCGACGCCTACCGCACACGCACGCTCCGCCAGCAAATCCGCATCGCCCAGCACGGTGAACTCGGCGCCGGGCCAATGCGCCGCCGCGCCCGCCAGCGCCTGCACGGTCAGCTCTGGACCGACGCCGGCAGGCTCGCCGGTCGTGATCGCGATCTGCAACGGCAGGCTGGTGGACTGCGCGGCGCTTGTCATGACGTTTATTGCGCGCTCGTCAACTGCGGCTTCACTTCCACATAGGCGGTATCGCGCAGTTCGCGCAACCAGTCGGCGTAGGCCTGTTCCGCCTTGCGCTGGCCGATTGCCTGACGCGCCAGATCCATCTGCTGCGAAACCGAGCCTTCCGATTCGCGACGGCCTATCACCTGAATCAGGTGATAGCCGTATTCGCTGCGCACCGGGTCGCTGATCTGACCGTCCTGTAGGTTGTTCATCGCGCGCTCGAATTCCGGCACCGTCTCGCCCGGGCTGATCCAGCCGAGGTCGCCGCCTTGCGACGACGAACCGTCTTGCGAGTAGGTGTGGGCGAACTTGGCGAAGTCGCCGCCTGCGGCGATCTGGTTCTTGATTTCGAGCAGCTTCTGACGCGCTTGCGGCTCGGACATGCCGTCGCCGACGCGCAGCAGAATGTGGCGAACGTGCGTCTGTACGAGCTTCGGCGCATCGGAGCTGGTGCCCTGGCCCGCGCGACGATCGACGAGGCGCACGATTTCGAAGCCGTCGTTGGTACGGATCAAATCCGGGCTGACTTCGCCCGGGCGCAGCGACGAGGCGGCCTTGACGAACTCAGGCGGCAGCTTGGACGGCGTCACGAAACCCGTATCGCCGCCTTTCGAGGCATCCGGTGCTTGCGAATTCGACTTCGCCAGCTTTTCGAAGTTGGCGCCGCCTTTGGCTTCGGTCAGCAGAGCCTGAGCCTTTTGCTGCGCGGCTTCGATGTCGGTTTCCGAGGCGTTCAGCGGCGCCTTCAGGAAGATGTGCTGAATGTGCAGATCGCTCGTCAGACCGGAGTTCGGTCCGCGCTGGCTGGCGATGTAGTTCGCGACCTCGGCGTCCGACACCGTGACCTTGCTGTCCACTTCCTTCTCACGCAGACGCGAGAGCGTGAGCTCGGTGCGCGCGTCGTTCGTGAAGGTGGTCCAGGGCACGCCTTGCGCCTCGATACGCGCACGGTACATCTCGAGTGTCAGGTTGTTCGCCTGCGCGAGCCGCTCGAGCGTTTTTTGCACAGCGGCGTCGTCGATATTGATGCCGTCTTCTTTCGCCTTCTGCAGCTGGATGCGTTCCAGCACCATCTGGTTGAGCACCTGCTGGCGCAACTGGTCCATCGGCGGGACCGGCGCGTTCTGCTGGTTCAGCCGGCGGGTGATCAGGCCGATGCGCTCGTCGAGCTCGCGCCGCGTGATGACACCGTTGTTGACCACTGCGGCAATGGTGTCGACCGTCTGGCCGCTATTGCCGGACAGCGCCTGCGCCTGAACCGGCGCAACCGACAGGAAAGACGCCGCGGCGACCAGACCGGCCGCAAGCGTTGCCAAGCGAAGCTTTTTCATGATTGCCACAGATACTCCAATGATGTCGGGCGCGCCTGGCCCGTCTTTTCGCATGCTATAAATGATCGGGCGAGCGTCATTCGTAATTGGTGAAACGCGCTTCCGGCGGCGGCGGCGGGGGCAATGGCGTATAGCCCGCCACGCTGCTGCGGAACGCGGAAATCAGCCCGTTGTCGACGCTCGACAAGCCCTTGAACGTCAACTGCGCGAGAAACCGCGTGCTCGACTGATTCTGCCCCGACGTGTTCAGACCGTTCGCATAGCGCTGGATCCCCGCGCCGAGCGTCCAGCAGTCGGCGTCGTATTGCAGGCCGACCAGACCGTCGACGATTCGATGCCCGCCCAGGTCGTAATTGAAACGGCCTACCCCGTACACACGGTGCGTCAGCGGCCACTGGCCCGAAATCAGCACCTGGTTGATCGGCTGGTTATCCAGCGTGGTGTTCGCGCGGGTGTAGCGATACGCGACATTGATCACCTTGCCGCTGGCCGGACTGAACCCGAAGCCGATGCTCGTCTTCGTCAACTGGTTGTTGTCGGCATTATATTGGAACGCAGTTTCCGACGCGAAACCGGCGCCGAGCTTGAGCGACGCACCCGCGATCAGGTCCGAGTGCGTGGCCTGCGTGCTGGTCTGCGTAGGCAGCAGCGTGACGCGCTGATCCTGGAAGTAATACTGCTGCGCGATCACAAAACGCGCGCGTTCGTCGCCCGTGGCCGGGTTGATGAAGCGTGTGGTAATCGCCGCGGTCAGACGGTTCGCGTCGGCGATCCGGTCGTTACCGACGAAGGTGTTCGGCGTGAAGATTTCCGCCAGCCCGAAGTCGGAGTCGGCCGTATCGAACAGCGGCGCGTTTTCCTGGTTGCGGTACGGCGTATAGACGTAGTAGAGCCGCGGCTCCAGCGTCTGGATGTAATCCTCGCCGAAGATCCGCACCGAACGGTCGAAAATCAGCCCGGTGTCAAAGGAGAGCGTCGGGATCGACTCGGTGAAATTCTTCGGTGTGCCGGCCGTAGCGATGTTGTTCAGGTTGTACGACGCAAAGTGCCACTGCACCTTCGGCGTAACGAAGTAACCCGGTCCGACCACCGAATACGACAGGTACGGGTTGAACATCACCCGCTGACCCTGGGTCGTGTCCGCGGTGGTGATGCGGAAGTTCGTGTAGTCGGCTTCCGCGCCGTAGTCGAAACCGCCGACGTTGTACTTCGCGTACTTCACGTTCAACTGCGGCTCGCGGCCGTACGGCGCCACCGAAGGCGTCAGCGTCTGCCAGTGCTGTTCACGGGCCAGCACGGACCATGGGCCGTTGTTATAGGTCACCCCGGCTTCCTGTTGATACAGGAGCTGGGTGCCGTTCATGAACTGACTGACCGACGACGACAGGTCTTCCGGATACGTGTTGTCCGAAACCTTGTTGTAGTAGATGTAACCGCCGAACCCGTTGCCGAAGTTCTGGTTGTGCTGGATGTACAGCGCGTAGCGGTTGGTCTTCGTCAGGCGGTCGTCCGGCAGGTATTCACCGGTGATCGAGCCCGAGTACGTGGGCGACAGATAACGGAAGGTCGACTGCAACTGCACGCCGCGCTTCGAGATCAGCCGCGGCGTCACGGTCAGGTCGCGATTCGGTGCGATATTGAAGTAGTACGGCACCGACAGTTCGAAGCCGTTCGACGAACTCAGCGAGAACGTGGGCGGCAGAACCCCGCTGCGCCGATCGCCCGATAGCGGGAACGACAACCACGGCGAAGCGAATACCGGCACGCCCTGGAAGAACAGCACGCTGTTGTACGCAACGCCTTCGTCCGCGCCGGTGTCGAAATCGAACTCGCTGCCCTTGAGATACCAGCCCGGCTTGTCCGTGCATGAGCAAGCCGTGTATGTGCCCTTCGTGAACACCGAACGTTCGCTGTCGAGCAGGTCGACGCGCTCCGCGCTGCCCGAGCCGCCCGTCACGTTGAAGTGGTACTTCGGCGCGGACATGAAGCCTTCACTCGAGTCCACCCGCATATGCGCTTCCGGGCCGGTGAACGCGGCGCCGTTGTTGTTCAGGAAAACCTGGCCGTATGCGTCGGCCATGTCCGTGTCCTGATCGTAGTGCAGCGCGTCGGCCTTGATCACGAAGGTATTGCGCCGCACCTCGGCCGAGCCTTTCGCGGCCATGTCCTGGTCGGTGGTGCCGCTCGTCGTGTCGCCGAGCACAAAGGTGGCCGCCTTCTGGCCGGTCTGCAATGGATGTTCTTCGAGCTGCGGGGCGAGCTGCATGCCCCATGGCGCGTCGATAGGTTGCGGCTGCGCGGCTTCCCCCACCAGCTGGGCGTGCGCAAGCGCGGGCATCAGGCCCGGAACGGCGATCAACGCCGCGACGAGCCGCCTTTTGCGCGGGACTACAGCACAAGAGGGAGTCGTTTGGGAAAGCTGTCTAGGCGGCATGTATCGTTTGGCGAATCGGCCCGTCCGTCAGCTTTTGTAGTCACGATCCACCGCCTGCACATCCCGACCGTGACAGTCGGCTGCACATCAATATTTACAATCTGTCGAACGATGAGGCGGGCGGTAGAGCGGACACGCGAAAGCTGGCGTGAGTCGCGTCAAAAAAGTCGTGGGGTATTATATGGCAAGACGTTGCCCCTCTGAATTTGCTGCCGGTTTTCATGACGCCCCCCCCTGCCAAAAACGCTACCCAAGATTACTCCGACAGCCGCCTCGAACTGCTCAAGGCCTGGCTGAACGCCCACGCAGCGCGCTATGCGCTTGATCTCGGCACGCTTCTCCCGGCTTCGTCCGACGCCAGTTTCCGGCGCTATTTCCGGCTCGCCGGTAAGGCGGCGGAAGGCGAAAGCACCGGCACCCTGATCGCTGTCGATGCCCCGCCCCCCGAAAAGTGCCGCGAATTTGTGCAAATCGCACAATTGCTCGAGGCCGCCAACGTACATGTGCCGCGCGTGCTGGAGGTCGATTTCGACGCCGGCTTCATGCTCGTCACCGATCTGGGCACCGATTCCTACCTCGGCGCGCTGACCGAGACGCAAAACGGCGACGACCCGCGTCGCGCTCGCTCGCTGATGCACGACGCGCTCGACGCGCTGATCCGCTGGCAGCTCACCTCGCGCGAAGGCGTGCTGCCGCCGTTCGACGAAGCCTTCCTGCGCCGTGAGATGGAGTTGCTGCCCGAGTGGTTCATCGGCCGCCATCTGAGCCGCGAGGTCGACGATAAGACCCGTGCGCTGCTCGATCGCACCTTCGCGCTGCTGATCGCGAGCGCCCGGGCGCAACCGCAAGTGTTCATGCTGCGCGATTTCATGCCGCGCAATCTGATGGTCGCTGCCCTGCCGAACCCCGTGAATCCCGGCGTGCTGGACTTCCAGGACGCGGTGTACGGCCCGATCACGTACGACGTCGCCTCCTTGCTGCGCGATGCATTCCTCAGCTGGGACGAAGAGTTCGAGCTGGATTGCTTCGTGTACTACTGGGAGCGCGCGAAAAAAGCCGGGCTGCCGGTCGATCCGGATTTCGGAGAGTTCTACCGCCAGCTCGAATGGATGGGTCTGCAACGGCACATCAAGGTGCTGGGGCTGTTCTGCCGGATCAATTACCGCGACAGCAAGCCGCATTACATGAAAGATCTGCCGCGTTTCATCGGCTATGCCCGCAAGGTCGCGGAACGCTATGCGCCGCTGCGTCCGTTCGCGAAGCTGCTCGACGAGCTCGAAGGCCGCGCGAATGAAGTCGGCTACACGTTCTGACCGATGACGATGTCTCTGAAGAAAGCGATGATCTTCGCCGCCGGGCGCGGCGAGCGCATGCGTCCGTTGACCGACACATGCCCGAAGCCTTTGCTCGAAGTGGGTGGCAAGCCGTTGATCGTGTGGCAGATCGAACGCCTCGCGCACGCCGGTTTTCAAACCATTGTGATCAATCACGCCTGGCTCGGCGAACAGATCGAGGCCGCGCTCGGCGACGGTTCGCGCTGGGGGGTGCAATTGCGCTATTCAGCCGAGCATGAAGCCTTGGAAACGGCCGGCGGGATCGTTCAGGCGTTGCCGCTGCTCGAAGATGACGGCGCTAGCGAAGTGTTCGTCGCGGTAAGCGGTGACGTGTACGCGGATTTCGATTACGCCGCGCTGAACGCTCGCGCTGAGACGCTCGCGGCATTGCGCGAGCCCGGCATGCATCTTGTGATGGTGCCGAACCCGGCGTTTCATCCGAACGGCGACTTTGGTCTGGTCGACGGCGTGCTGTCGCTCGAGGCGCAACCGCGCTTTACGTTCGGCAATATCGGTCTGTACGACACGCGTATGTTTCGCGATCTGCCGCGCGGCACGCGGCGCGCGCTCACGCCTTACTATCGCGCGACGATTGCAAGCGGTCTCGCGAGCGGCGAATTGTATGAAGGATTGTGGGAGAACGTCGGTACGCCGACGCAACTACAGGATTTGGATCGGCGTGTAAGCTCACGCTGAGTACTGCAAGGTGTTGAGCGGCGCCGCGCGGTATCGTGCGATAGCGCGCCGCCCAACGCCGCCGCAAAACTCACCGCCCGCCATCCCCCGCACCCACCGTTTCAGCCGACTCCGGCGCCTCTGCGGCACGTTGCTGCTGCAAGGCCCACATCTGCGCGAACAAGCCGTTCGCCTGCAGCAATTCGGCGTACGTCCCCCGCTCGACGATCCGTCCTTTGTCCATCACAATGATCTGCTGCGCGTGCACGACTGTTGAAAGCCGGTGCGCGATGATCAGCGTCGTGCGCTCGCGGGCGATCTGATCGAGCTCGTGCTGGATCGCGCGCTCCGAGCGCGAATCGAGCGCCGACGTCGCTTCGTCGAACAGCAGGATCGGCGGATTCTTGAGGATGGTCCGCGCAATCGCCACTCGCTGCTTTTCTCCACCGGACAACTTCAGGCCACGCTCGCCGACCGGTGTCTCGTACCCCTTCGGCAGCCCTTCGATGAAGTCGTGAATATGCGCCGCGCGCGCCGCCGCGATCACTTCATCGCGCGTGGCCGACGGGCGGCCGTAAGCGATGTTGTAGTAGATCGAATCGTTGAACAGCACCGTATCCTGCGGCACGATGCCGATCGAAGCACGCAGCGAATCCTGTGTGACGTCGCGAATATCCTGACCGTCGATGGTGATCGCGCCGCCCGTCGCCCGGTCCAGATCGTAGAAGCGGAACATCAGCCGCGCGAGTGTCGATTTGCCCGAACCGCTATGGCCCACCACCGCCGTGGTGGCGCCCGCCGGAATCGTGAAGCTGACGTCGTGCAGAATCTGCCGCGCCGGCTCATACGAGAAGTTCACATGCTCGAAGCGCACCTGCGCACCGCTCACCCGCAACTCGGGCGCGTCCGGCACGTCGGGCACTTCCTGGGCCGCGCCAAGCAACGTGAACATGCGGTCCATGTCGGTGAGGCTTTGCTTCAGCTCCCGATACACGACGCCGAGAAAATTCAGCGGAATATAGAGCTGCAACATGAAGGTGTTGATCAACACCAGATCGCCGAGCGTGAGGCGCCCGGCCATCACGCCTTCAGTTGCGCGCCACAGAATGAACACGAGCCCCGTGCCGATGATCGCCTGCTGCCCGAAGTTCAGCGCCGACAGCGAGCGCTGCGATTTGATCGCGGCCGTGCGATAGCGTTTGAGGTTTTCGTCGTAACGGTGCGCTTCCCACTCTTCGTTGCCGAAGTACTTTACCGTCTCGTAGTTGAGCAGCGAATCGATCGCGCGCGAATTCGCCTTTGAATCGAGGTCGTTCATCGTGCGGCGAAAATGCGTGCGCCACTCGGTGACCTTCACTGTGAACGTGATGTACACGGCAAGCGCAATGAACGTGACGATCGCGTAATACGCCTCGTACTTGACGACGAAGAAACCCAGCACGAGGCCGACTTCGACTAGGGTCGGCAAGATGCTGTACAGCGAATACGAAATCAGTTGCGTGATGCCACGCGTGCCGCGTTCGATATCGCGCGACATGCCGCCCGTCTGCCGATCGAGGTGGAACCGCAACGACAGCGCGTGCAAGTGGCGAAACACTTTCAGCGCGAGTTGCCGCACCGCGCTTTCGGTCACCTTCGAAAACAGGATTTCACGCAGTTCGGTAAAGAGCGACGTGGACAGCCGCACCACCGCATAGGCGACCACCAGCAAACCGACGCCGCCCAGCAGGACGATGGCCGGCGAATCGTGCGCGCGGCCGAGCGCGGTGAGATGCTGCACCGACGCGAGGCTGTCGACGATCCGTTTCATCACGATCGGCACGCCGAGATTGGCGACCTTCGCGCCGATCAGGCAGCTCAGCGCGAAGCCGACGCGCCATTTATAGGTGGCGAGGTAAGGCAGCAGCGACAGGATCGTTTGCCAGTCGTTGCGCGGCTGGGTCGAGATCGGGGAAGGTTCGGACGAGGGCGTACGACGCATGGGATCGGCTGGGGAGTGTATGGAAGCGACGGAGTTCGCAGCGGCGCGCCGACCGGCAGCGTGCCAAGATGGCATCCTGCTTTATGTCGCGCGACCCGGCTGGGCGCTTTCCCGTACAATTCCTGATCTTTCTATTGTCGCAGAAGCTGGCTGGCGCCGCTTTTCATCCCCATGACCGATATTCTTCAACTTCCGCAAAAGCCGTGCGCGCTGCGCGTCATGCCGCAACCGTCGGACGCGAATGTCCACGGCGACGTGTTCGGCGGCTGGATCATGGCGCAAGTGGATATTGCCGGTTCGATTCCGGCAAGCCGCCGCGCCAATGGGCGGGTGGCGACCATCGCGGTCAATTCGTTCGTCTTCAAGCAGCCGGTGTTCGTCGGCGATCTGCTGAGCTTCTACGCGGATATCGTCAAGACGGGCACCACGTCGGTGACGGTGGCGGTCGAGGTTTACGCGCAGCGCATGAGCCTGACCGAAGAGCTCGTGAAGGTCACCGAGGCAACCCTGACCTATGTCGCAACCGACAGCGACCGGCGCCCGCGCGCGCTGCCGGTGCTCGATTGAGCGGCGGAATTTGAACGAAAAACGAGGCGCCTGGGCGCCTCGTTTGGTTTCATACGTCGTACTTTGCCGGGATCCCCAGCGCAAGCACAACAGAGCCGGCAACCTTCATCCGGCCCGCAGCCGCTTACTGGCTCGCCGCCGCGCCCGCTGCCGCCTTCTTCTGCGCATTCTGGAGATCCGTCGGATAGTTCGGATCGTTGCGCGACGGGTTGTACCCGTTGCTTTCCAGCTGCTTCAACTCGGCGTTCTTCTTCGCCCGCGCCTGCTTGCGGGCAGCCTTACGTTGCGCCTTGGCGGCGGCCTTGGATGCGGCCGCCGGCGTGGCGGCCGTGGCCTGATCGGCCGCCGGGGCACTACCGGCGCTTTGCGCTAACGCCGGTGTAACCGAAGCCACGCTAAATACAACCGATGCGAACAGCACAGCCCATTTCTTTGCAGGTGAAGACGTCATTTCTCTCTCCAGTCGGATTGGCAAATATTCGACGGCGAAACGCCCGTGACCAAGTGCGAGCAGCGAAAAGCGGGCGCAACGCCACGTGAATCGATGCTTCGTGGTTCCCAGCGAAGTCAGAGATGGGAATCCCAAATATATACGAGTGCCCCTCGCGCGCAAACCGGTAATCCCCCCGTAAGCGAAAGTCTGCGCGCGCCAATCGTCCTGGAATCTCACCCGCCGCTACGCAAATAGCCGTCGACCTGCGCTTCGATCCACTGCGCAAAATGGGCCTGCTTCGCGTTCAGCGTCTCGCGTTGCTGCCACACCAGCCAGTACGGATACCGGTACGGCACGCGGATATCGGTGATCTGCACCAGATCACCGCGGGCCAGCGCATGCGCGACCAGACTGCGCCGTTCGAGCGCAATGCCCTGCCCCAGCAAGACCGCGCCCAGCACGATGTTCGAATCGTTTGCAGACAGCACGACCGCCTCGGCGGCCGGCTCCGCCACCTGCGCCGCCTGGCACCATTCGGCCCACGGCGTGTTGGGGCTGGAGATCAACGGACACGCGATCACGTCCTCGGCTGTAACGGGGAGGCGGCCCCCCGGCGCGAGCGTGAAGTGTGGCGCCGCGACTACCAGCACTTCGTCGTCGAACAGTTTCTGCTGCGCGACATCGGGCCAATGCCCTTGGCCCATGCGAATGCCAATGTCGCTCACACTCTGGCGCAAATCCTCGACCTGCAGACTCGTCAGCAGACGGACCCGGTAGTACGGGTGCATCTCGCGGAAACTCGCGAGACGCGGCACGAGCCAATGCTGCGCAAACGACGGCACGGTCGCGATGATCAATTCGCTTTCGTGGGGCCGCGCCTGCGCTCGGCGCGTCGCCCGCGTAATGTCGCGCAACGCCGAGCGTATTTCCAGCGCGTAGAGCCGGCCTTCCTCGGTGGGCCGCAGGCCACGCGCTTCGCGCACGAACAGCGCGACGCCCATCGAATCTTCCAGCACCTTGATCTGCTGGCTCACCGCGGAGTGCGTGACATGTAATTCGCGCGCGGCCTGGGTCACACCGCCCAGGCGGGCGACGGCTTCGAAGCAGCGCAAAGCAGTGAGGGGTGGGATCGGCTTCATGTAAGAAATTCTGACGTAAACCGTCGATTAATGTCGCTTTTTTTGCCTCGCCGAGCGCTTTAATCTATTGGTCTGATGCATCACAAGCACCGTCTGGCAAGCGAACAGCCGCCTCTTCGCCCGCTCAGGCTAACCTTATAGATCTTCTAACGGAAATAAGATGAAACTGATCGGAATGCTGGATTCGCCCTACGTGCGCCGCGTCGCTATCTGCATGAAGTTGCTGAAACTCGACTTCGAGCACCAGTCGATTTCCGTGTTCAGCACGTATGAGGCGTTCGCGAAGATCAACCCGGTTGTGAAAGCGCCGACGCTGATCCTCGACAACGGCCAGAGCGTGATGGACTCGACGGTGATCCTGCAGTATCTCGCCACGCTCGCCGCGCCGGATCAGCGGATCTTCCCGTCACAGCCGGAGCACTGCCTGCGCGCCGCGCGCCTTACCGGCCTCGCGCTGGCCGCCAGTGAAAAGACTGTGCAAATCGTCTACGAACGCAATCTGCGCCCGGCGGACAAACAGCACGAGCCGTGGGTCGATCGCGTGACCGAGCAATTGCACGCCGCGTACCGCGAACTCGAAGAGGAACTCGCGTCGGCCCCGTTGCCGGTCGAACCGAACCATTTTGGTGCGGCGGACGTGGCGGTGGCCGTCGCGTGGAATTTCACGCAAATGTACATTTCGGAGATCGTTACCAAGGCGGCGTATCCCCACTTGCAGGCGTTTTCCGAGGTAGCCGAACAACTGCCGGTGTTCCTCGATACGCCGGCCGCCTGACGCACCGCGGCGGGGAGCGGGACGCCGAACTACACCGTCTCCGCTTCCCGCCCAACTCCTCCCTGAAACAAGGCCGAAATCGCGTCCGTCGACATCGGCTTCGCGAAGTAGAAGCCCTGCATCTCGTCGCAGGCACGCTCCTTCAGAAAGTCGAGTTGCGCCGAGGTCTCCACGCCTTCAGCAATCACCTGCAATTTCAGCGAATGCGCGAGCGCGATGATCGCGGAGGTGATCGTCTCATCGTCGCCCGACACGCCGATATCCGACACGAACGAGCGGTCGATCTTCAACCGGTCCACCGGGAAGCGCTTCAGATAGCTGAGACTCGAATAGCCGGTGCCGAAGTCGTCGATGGCAAGACCGATGCCGAGCGCGTGCAGCTCGTTGAGCATCAACACCGCCTCCTCGGCATTGCGCATGATGGTGCTTTCGGTGAGCTCAAGTTCGAGATACTGCGGTTCGAGCCCCGTCTCGGCGAGCACCTGCATGACGAGCTTCGCGATATCGCGCTGCTGAAAAACGCGCGCCGACAGATTCACCGACACCCGCGCCGGCGGCAGTCCTTCGTCCTGCCAGGCCTTGTTCTGGCGGCACGCCTCGCGCAAGACCCATTCCGACAGCGGCCCGATCAGCCCGCTCTCTTCGGCGACCGGAATGAACAGCGACGGCAGCACCAAGCCGACTTCCGGATCGCGCCAGCGCACCAGCGCCTCGGTGCCGACGATCTGCCCGCTCACGATATCCACCTGCGGCTGGTAGTGCAGCAGGAATTCGTTGTCACGCAAGGCCCGGCGCAGACGCCGTTCGAGATTCATGCGCGCACCCGCGCTCGCATTCATCTCCGGCTGGTAGAACTGGAAGGTATTGCGGCCCATGTCCTTCGCGCGGTACATCGCGAGGTCGGCCTTTTTCATCAGCGTTTCCGCGTCTTCGCCGTCCTGCGGGAAGAGGCTCGCGCCCATGCTGCAGCCGACATACAACTCGGTGCCGTCGAGCCACACCGGCTCGGAAATCGACGCGCGCACCCGCTCCATCCACGCGATCAGCGACTGCTCGTCGACGGTATCGGTCATCACGATCACGAACTCGTCGCCGCCATGCCGCGCGACCGTGTCGCTGGTCCGCGTGCAACGGGCGAGCCGTTCGGCCACCACGCTCAGCAAGCGGTCACCGACGCTATGGCCGAGGCTGTCGTTGACGTTCTTGAAGCCGTCCAGATCGATGAACACGACCGCGACGCCCTTGTGATGCCGCTGAGCGACGATCAACGCATGCTGCAGACGATCGCGCAGCAGGTTGCGGTTCGGCAGCCGCGTGAGACTGTCGTAGTTGGCCTGATATTCGAGCTGTTCCTGATAGCGGATCAGATCCGTCACATCATTGATCACGCCGATGTGGTGCGTGATCACGCCCTCTGCGTTCGGCACGGGCGCAATGAACAGCTGATTCCAGAACAGCGCGCCGTCCTTGCGATAGTTGCGCACCACGGCGCTCACCTCGCGATTCGCGGCGAGCGCCTGGCGGATCAAGGCGACGCCTTCCTGGTCGCGGTCGTCGCGCTGCAGCACGCGGCAATCGTGACCGATCACTTCGGCGGGATCGTAGCCGGTGATCCGCATGAACGCGGGGTTCACATATTCGATCAGATTGCCCGCCGGCGACGGCGCGGTAATCAGAATCGCGTTGACGCTCGCATCGAGCGCGCGGCTTTGCAGACGCAAAGCCAGATCGGCGCGCTTGCGCTCGGTGATGTCCGTATACGAACCGAGCACGCCGATCACGCGGCCGTCGCCGTCGGTGAACGGCAGCTTGCTCGTGACCGTGGTGCGGTGCACACCGTCGATCACCAGGTCGACCTCGAAACTCATCTTCGGCACGCCGGTGGTCACCACCTCCTTGTCGTGCTCGTTCAGCAGGTCGGCGAAGGCGCGCCACGGCATGTCGCTGTCGCTCTTGCCCACCACCTGCTCGGGGTAAGAAAGCCCCGCATCGCGCGCGAACGCCATATTGCAGCCGAGATAGCGCGACTCGTGATCCTTCCAGAAAATGCGCTGCGGGATGTTGTCCATCACCGTTTCGAGCATCTGGTTCGAACGCTGCGCTTCGGCTTCGGTATTGATCTGTTCGGTAACGTCGTCGGCCAGCACGAAGAAAGCGGCGCGGCCCATGAAGTTGAGCGCGTGATATGAAATGTCGGCGCTGATCATCGAGCCGTCCTTGCGCCGGTGATGCCAGACACCCGCCATCGTGCGGCCGTGTTGCGCGGTGTCGCTGCGCTGCATGTGCGATTCGAGGCGCGAGATTTCGCCATTCGGCCGGATCGCGCGAATCGTCATGCCGAGAAATTCGCTTTCCGAGTAACCGTATTGCTGAATCGCCGCCGCGTTGACGGCGAGAAAGCGCAAGGTCTCGCGATCGAAAATGTACATCGGCACCGGATGGTCATCGAACAGACCGCGAAAGCGCTCATCGTTGCGGCCGAGCGCGCGCACCGTGCGCAGTTTCTCGCGCGCGCTGCTTTCGCGGGCGCCGAACGTGAAAATCAGAAGCGCGCTGCCGGCCATCATCGTCACGATCAGCAGAAACATGGCGCGCTGGGTTTCGTTCGCGGAACTCGCGAGCGACACCTGCAGCGCCTCGTTCTCCTGTTTGCGCAACGCCGCCAGAGCGTCTTCCACACGACCGAGACCCAGCCCGAGATGCGTATAGGTCGAGGCCGCCCACGCGCGCGACTCATCCGGCGTGGCGCTGGCGCTCTTCAGGAGCGCGTCATCGATATCGTGTTGCAGCGCGCGGCTGTCCACGCTCAGCCTCGCGAGCGTGTCGAGCATGGCCGGTTCGCCGGCGAGTTCGTTGCGCAACTCGCGCTCCAGACCTGCCAGCGAGGCGGCCATGGCGGCGGCCTCGTTGACAGGCGCGGCCTCGCCCGTTGCTTCGAAACGGCCGAGCGCGGCCAGCCCGCCGTCGAGCGCCGTATGGTATGCGTCGAGATTCTGACGCACGTTCGTCGAACGCAGCATGCGCGCGTCGGCGTCGCGCTGGCCGCAAATCTGCGTATAGGCGACGAACGCGTTCGCGCCGACCGCCGCGGCGACGACCGCCAGATTGATCAGCAGCCGCTTCGATAAAAAAGGAGTCATGGGTTCCGAACGTCAATCGTTCTGAGGGCGGGAGCGCGGGGTCGCTTTCGGTGCGTCGGGTCGCACCGGGTCGAGTCTTTTTACGCGCCAACCCATGGATAACGGCAGGGTTCGGAACAGATTGAGGGGGCGAGGCGAAATATTTCGCGGATTTGGCTGGGGGCGTCTGGCTGGCGGTGCCTGGGCGGCAGCGGCTGGCCGGACGTCCCTGGGTGGTCTGTAGTAGCCAGCAGCGCCTAACCGGCCGTACCGAATTCCCTCATCGCCGGGACGAAGTCGTGGTTGCTTTCCGGCTTGCGCGACAATTTGGCGAGGACGTAGCGCTTGAACGGCTCGAGTTCGGCCCACTGCGCGACACGCGGCGTGGGTAGGCCGGCCAGCCCCGCCTGATGCACTACGCCGTCCGGCACGGCATCCGTGCGGCGCCAGGCAGGCGCGTCCTCGGGCGTGAACCACTCCGGCTCGACATTCGCGTGCGTGCGCAGCATCTCGAACAGTGCGTGGTCGAAATTCGGCTCGATTTCCGCGTCTTCTTCGACCGGAAATCGCGCAAGCAGCTTGCGGTCTTCGAGCGGCAGCATTTGCCACTGCTCAAGGGTGATGCGCAGCCCGAAACGATCGAGATTGAAGCGCACCGACATCGGGATGTAGGTGAAATTCTCCGAGGACGCGACTTCGAAGTTGAACAGAAGCGGTGCTTCGTTGAGTCCCATGACAGTATTCCTCTTTGGTGGCGGGCAACGCGCAAGCCCAGCTTGAGGTATTTTAGAACCTTATTCGCGCGATAGCGGCGTGGTCTGGCGCTGCTTCGCGCCGCCGGGCAACGCTGCAAGCCACAGAAACACGCGCAGCATGAAAGGAGTGAAGTCGCTTGAACGAACTGGACACAGACGGGCAGACGGGCGCCGTGGAGCGCCAGGTGCACCGGCATCGCGGCGCAGCGGTCGAAACCGTCACCGATCACGTCGGTCAGGAATGGCCGGTAGCGCTCGTCTTCAATGGCATCTCGCACGCGGTGATGATGTGCACGCCGCGCGACCTGGAAGCGTTCGCGGTCGGTTTTGCGATTTCGGAAGGCATCGTGGAACGCGGCAGCGACATTCAGGACATCGAGGTCGAGCTGCACGACGATGACGAATTGCCGCACGCCGAAGTGCAATTAAAGGTGGTGCAGCAAGCTTTCGTCGCGCTAAAGGAAAGGCGCCGCGCGCTCGCCGGGCGCACCGGCTGCGGCGTATGCGGGATCGAAAGCATCGATCTGCTGGATCTGAAACCGGAACGCGTGCCGGACACCGGCTTTCTGCAACGGCTGGCACCCGATGCGATCGCGCGTGCCGCGCGCGAATTGCCGGAACACCAGGCGCTGACGCGTCTCACCGGCGGCCTGCACGCCGCCGCATGGTGCGATGCGGCAGGCGCTATCCGTTACGCGTTCGAAGACGTCGGCCGCCACAACGCGCTCGACAAGCTGATCGGCCAGCTGGTGCTCGATCGCGTGGATACTCGGGAAGGTTTTGTGTTTCTGTCGAGCCGTGCGAGCTACGAGCTGGTGCGCAAGGCGGCGCGCGTCGACGTGCCGATGCTCGCGACGATTTCGGCGCCCTCTTCGCTGGCAATTGCGATTGCCCGCAAAGCGGGCGTGCGGCTGGTCAGCTTCTGCCGGGAAACCAGCTACGTCGACTACGACACCTTGCAGCCAACGCAAGCTTGAGTGCGCGAGGCGCCTGAAAATGATTCAGGCGCCCGAATCCGCCCCTTGCCCAGCCAATCAGTCGAACTGCCGGAAGTCCGGCTTGCGCTTCTCGAAGAACGCCTTGAACGCCTCGCGCGCTTCCGGCGCGATCAGCATCTTGCCGAAGTGCACCGCTTCCTCGCTCATCTGCGTTTGCAGTTCATGCTGGCTCGCGCGCTTCATCAGACTCTTCGTCACCCGCAGCGACGACGCCGGCAGCGCCGCCAGCTTCGCCGCTTGCGCAGTTGCAAACGCATCGACCTCAGCCGCGGGCAGCACGCGGTTCACGAAACCCATACGGTGCGCTTCGGCGGCGTCGAACGCTTCGCCGAGCAGCAGCTTTTCCGCTGCGGCCTGGTAGCCGGCCACGCGCTGCAACAGCAAACTCGACGCCGCTTCCGGACAAAGTCCGAGTTGCGTGAACGGCAGCGAAAAGCTCGCCGTGTTCGCAGCGTAGACCAGATCGCAATGCAGCAGGAGCGTCGTGCCGATGCCGACTGCTGGGCCCGCCACCGACGCCACCACCGGTTTTTCCGCCGAACTGAGCGCACGCAGGAACTGGAATACGGGCGCGTCTTCACCGCCTGGCGGCTTCTTCATGAAGTCTTCGAGATCGTTGCCGGCGCTGAAAATGCCGGCGCTGCCGCGAATCAGAATCGCCCGGATCGATGTATCGCCATGCGCTTCGACCAATGCGTCGGCCATCGTCTGATACATCGCAGCCGTGATCGCGTTTTTCCTCTCGGGCCGGTTGAAGGCAATCGTCAGCACGCCGTCGGCGCGCTCGACCAGAATGTCCATTGTCATCTCCTCGTACTCCTCGTTGCTGCTGAATGAAAAAACGGTTCGCAAGCCAGGCGGCCTGCGAACCGTTTCCGCGATCCCTAGGGAACCGCTGCGGGGATTACCGCAGCGATCGCGACAAGGATCACCGCTTGAATCTGAGCGAACATGATTACAGGCGTTCGATGATGCCCGCCGCGCCCATGCCGGTGCCGACGCACATCGTCACCATGCCGTACTTGAAGTTGCGGCGGCGCAGGCCGTGCACCACCGTCGACGCACGAATCGCGCCGGTCGCACCCAGCGGGTGGCCGAGTGCAATCGCGCCGCCGAGCGGGTTGATCTTCGACGGATCGAGGCCGAGGTCCTGAATCACCGCCAGCGATTGCGCGGCGAATGCTTCATTCAGTTCGATCCAGTCCATGTCTTCGATCTTCAGGCCGGCGGCCTTCAGGGCGGCCGGAATCGCTTCCTTCGGACCGATACCCATGATTTCCGGCGGCACGCCGCGCACGGCGAAGCTGACGAAACGGGCGAGCGGCGTCAGGTTGAACTCTTTCAGCATCTTTTCCGACACGACGATCAGCGCGCCCGCGCCGTCCGACGTCTGCGAGCTGTTGCCGGCCGTCACCGAACCCTTGTTAGCGAACACAGTGCGCAGCTTGGCGAGGCCTTCCATTGACGTGTCGCCACGCGGGCCTTCGTCGAGCGCGACTTCACGCGTCTTGATACGCACTTCGCCGGTGGCGAGATCGGGGAAACGTTCGGCGATCGTGTACGCGGCGATTTCGTCGTTGAACTCACCGGCTTGCTGCGCAGCGATGGCGCGGCGATGCGATTCGACCGAGAACGCGTCTTGCGCTTCGCGGCTGATCTTCCAGCGCTCGGCGACCTTCTCCGCGGTCAGGCCCATGCCGTAGGCGATGCCGATGTCTTCGTTACGATCGAAGATATGCGGCGACATCGACGGCTTGTTGCCCATCATCGGCACCATGCTCATCGATTCGCAGCCGCCCGCGATCATCGCGTCCGATTCACCGACGCGGATACGGTCAGCCGCCATAGCCAGCGCGGTGAGGCCCGAAGCGCAGAAGCGGTTCACCGTAACGCCGCCCACCGTATTCGGCAGGCCGGCCAGCAATGCGCCCATGCGCGCGACGTTCAGGCCCTGCTCGGCCTCAGGAATCGCGCAGCCGATGATGGCGTCTTCGATTACCTTGGTGTCGAGGCCGGGCACTTGCGCCACGGCCGATTTGATCGCGTGCACCAGCAGTTCGTCCGGGCGCGTGTTCTTGAACATCCCGCGCGGCGCCTTGCCGATCGGCGTGCGGCTCGCGGCGACGATGTATGCGTCTTGCAATTGCTTTGCCATTTGAAGCTCCTCTATCGTCGCTTAATTGCGCACCGGCTTGCCGGTTTGCAGCATGCCCATGATCCGTTCCTGCGTCTTTTGCGTGCCGAGCAGATCGACGAACGCTTGACGCTCGAGTTTGAGCAGCCATTCTTCGTCGACGAGGCTGCCCGCTTCCACATCACCGCCACACACCGCTTCCGCGATGCGGCTGGCGATCAGGTAGTCGTGCTCGCTGATGAAACGGCCGTCGCGCATGTTGACGAGCGATGCCTTGATGGTCGCAATCGCCGAGCGGCCGGCCACCGGCACCTGCGTGACACGCAGCGGCGGACGGTAACCCGCGGCGGACAGGGCACGCGCTTCCTTCTTCGCGATGTCGAGCAGTTCGAACACGTTGAAGACGATCGTGTCGGACGGCTTCAGGTAACCCATGGCGCGGGCATCGAGTGCCGAGGCCGAGACCTTCGCCATTGCCGCGTTTTCGAACGACTTCTGCACGAACTTCAGCAGGTCATTGGTCGCGCCGGCCGCGGTTGCGGCTTCTGCTGCGCGCAGTGCCGCTTCCTTCAGACCGCCGCCCGCCGGCACGAGACCCACGCCGACTTCGACCAGACCGATATAGCTTTCGATGTGCGCGACACGCTTCGCGCTATGCAGCGCCAGCTCGCAACCACCACCGAGCGCGATGCCCGACACAGCCGAGATGACCGGCACGCTCGCGTACTTCACACGCAGCATGCCTTGCTGGAATTTCTTCACGAACGGCTCGATGCCCTTCGCGCCGCCCATCATGAACGCGGGCATGGCTTCTTCGAGGTTCGCACCCGCGGAGAACGGGCCGCCCGGCGTGCCGAGTTTCAGCGACGTCGGCTGCCACACGACCAGACCCTTGTAGTCCTTCTCGGCCAGTTCGATGGCTTGCGTCAAACCGTCGATCACCGACGGTCCGATCGTGTTCATCTTGCTCTTGAACGACACGATCAGGACGTCGTTTTCGCCGGCACGGTCGTCGACCCACGCACGCACGGCGTCGGTTTCGAACAGCGTCTTGCCGTAGGTCTTCGGATCAGCCGACGTTTCGCCGATCAGCGGTGCGCGGAACACCTGCTTGTCGTAGACCGACAGCGACGAGCGCGGCACAAAAGTCTTCGAAGCCGGCGACCACGAACCTTCGTTCGTATGCACGCCGCCCTTTTCAGCAACCGGACCTTCCAGCACCCACGACGGCAGCGGCACGTTCGACAGCGCCTTGCCTGCCGCGATGTCTTCCTGCACCCATTCGGCGACCTGCTTCCAGCCGGCCGTCTGCCAGCCTTCGAACGGACCTTCGTTCCAGCCGAAGCCCCAACGAATCGCCAGATCGACGTCACGTGCGTTGTCGGCGATCGATTCCAGATGCACGCCGATGTAGTGATACACGTCGCGGAAAATCGACCACAGGAATTGCGCTTGCGGATGCTCCGATTCGCGCAGGAGCTTCAGCCGCTCTGCCGGCGGGCGCTTCAGAATGCGGCCGACCAGTTCGTCTGCTTTCGCGCCGCCGTCGACGTATCCGCCCGTCTTCGGGTCGAGCACCTTGATCGCCTTGCCTTCCTTCTTGTAGAAGCCGCCGCCGGTCTTCTGACCGAGCGCGCCCTTCTTCACGAGTTCAGCCAGCACGGGCGGTGTTTCGTAGACCGGGAAGAACGGGTCGTCCTTCAACGTGTCCTGCATCGTCTTGATGACGTGCGCCATAGTGTCGAGACCGACCACGTCCGCCGTGCGGAACGTTGCCGATTTCGCGCGGCCCAGACGTGAGCCGGTCAGGTCGTCCACTTCGTCGAAACGCAGACCGAACTTCGCGGCTTCGGTGATAACAGCGAGGATCGAGAAAATACCCACGCGGTTGGCGATGAAGTTCGGCGTGTCTTTCGCGCGCACGACGCCCTTGCCAACCACGCTCGTCAGGAACGATTCGAGTTGGTCGAGGATTTCCGGACGCGTCGTCGCGGTCGGGATCAGTTCGACCAGGTGCATGTAGCGCGGCGGATTGAAGAAGTGCACGCCGCAGAAGCGCGCCTTCAGTTCATCCGAGAAACCGTTCGACAGTTCGGTGATCGACAGACCCGACGTGTTGGTCGCGAAGATCGCATTCGGTGCGATATGCGGCGACACCTTCTTGTACAGGTCGTGCTTCCAGTCCATGCGTTCGGCGATCGCTTCGATCACGAGGTCGCACTCGGCGAGCTTCTCGATGTCGTCGTCGTAATTCGCGGGCTGGATGTATTGCGCGTCGTCCTTCACGCCGAACGGCGCAGGCGACAGCTTCTTCAGATTCTCGATCGCCTTCAGGGCAATCGCGTTCTTCGGGCCTTCTTTGGCAGGCAGGTCGAACAGCAGCACGGGCACCTTGGCGTTGATCAGGTGCGCTGCGATCTGCGCGCCCATCACGCCGGCGCCGAGTACGGCGACCTTGCGAATGATCAGATTGCTCACGTCGTTCCTCCGGGGAGTTATGCGGTGTCGCGAAGGTGTCTCTTATGTTTCGCGATGTGTGACTTGTGGCGGTGGAAGGCGCCACGCCTTCTGAAGGCGTGGCGCTTGCCGTGAAGTGTGTGCTTTAGAACAGCGACTCTTCGACGTCCATCATCGACTTCGAACCGGCGCGCGCTTGACGGATCGTCATGGCCGTTTCCGGCAGCAGCTTGGCGAAGTAGAAGCGTGCGGTAGCGAGCTTGGCCTTGTAGAACGGATCGCCCGATGCTTCGTTGTCCAGCGCGATACGCGCCATGCGCGCCCAGAAGTACGAGAACACCAGGTGGCCGACGGTACGCAGATACGGCACGGCGGCAGCGCCGACTTCGTCCGGGTTCTGCATCGCCTTCATGCCGATTTCCATCGTCAGCTTCTGCACCTTGTCGCCGATGTCGGCGAGCGGGTTGATGAACTCCTGCATTTCCGGCTTCACGCCTTCGGCTTCGACGAAATCCGACACCAGCTTGCCGAACTTCTTCATCTTCGCGCCCATGTCGCCGAGAATCTTGCGGCCGAGCAGGTCGAGCGCCTGAATCGCGTTGGTGCCTTCGTAGATCATGTTGATGCGCGCGTCGCGCACGTATTGCTCCATGCCCCACTCGGTGATGAAGCCGTGGCCGCCGTAGATCTGCATGGCGTGGTTGGTGCTCTCGAACGCGTTGTCCGAGAGGAATGCCTTCAGGATCGGCGTAAGCAGCGCGACCAGATCCGCCGCTTCTTTACGCACCGATTCGTCGGCGTGCGACAGTTCCTTGTCGATGTGCAACGCGGACCAGTACGAGAACGCGCGCGCGCCTTCAGCGTAGGCCTTCTGCGTGAGCAGCATGCGGCGCACGTCCGGGTGCACGATGATCGGGTCAGCCGCTTTTTCCGGCGCCTTCGGGCCGGTCAGCGAACGCATTTGCAGGCGCTCTTTCGCGTACGTGAGCGAGTTCTGATAGCCGATTTCGGTCAGGCCCAGGCTCTGCATGCCAACGCCCAGACGCGCGGCGTTCATCATCACGAACATCGCGTTCAAGCCTTTGTTCGGCTCACCGACCAGCCAGCCCTTCGCGTTGTCCAGATTGATCACGGCAGTCGCATTGCCGTGAATGCCCATCTTGTGTTCGATGGAGCCGCACTTCACGCCGTTGCGCTCGCCCGGTTCACCCGCTTCGTTCGGCACGAACTTCGGCACGATGAAGAGCGAAATGCCCTTGGTGCCCTTCGGCGCATCCGGCAGACGCGCGAGCACCAGGTGAACGATGTTCTCCGCGAGATCGTGTTCGCCGCTGGAGATGAAAATCTTCGTGCCGCTGATCGCGTACGAGCCGTCGCTGTTCGGTTCGGCCTTGGTGCGCAGGATGCCGAGATCGGTACCGCAGTGCGGCTCGGTCAGACACATCGTGCCGGTCCAGACGCCCGCGACCAGCTTCGGCAGATAGCGTTGCTGCAACTCCGGCGTGCCGTGCGCATGCAGACATTCGTACGCGCCGTGCGACAGGCCCGGGTACATCGTCCACGCCTGGTTCGCCGAGTTCAGCATTTCATACAGCGCGTTGTTCACGAACGCGGGCAGGCCCTGGCCGCCGTAGTCCGGATCGCAGCCGAGCGCCGGCCAGCCGGCTTCCACGTATTGCTTGTAGGCTTCCTTGAAGCCCTTCGGCGTGGTCACGACGCCGTCGCCGACGTACGTGCAGCCTTCCTGGTCGCCGCTGTGATTGAGCGGGAACAGCACTTCGGAGCAGAACTTGCCGGCCTCTTCGAGCACGGCGTTGATCGTGTCCGCATCGAGATCCGAGTGCTTCGGCATCTGCTTGATCTCGGCTTCGACGTTAAGCAGCTCGTGCAACACGAATTGCATGTCGCGCAGCGGCGCGGCGTACTGTCCCATGACTCTCTCCCAAGTTTGACAAGGAGCCAGGCCGTTAGCTGAGTCCGTGGATCGGATCTTTCAGCGCCGCTGAATCTGCTTTAAGTTCGGCGGTTCTGCTAACGGCTTTCGCTCTGATACGAAACAATCAATTTTTCCAGCGCGGCCCACGTGAGACGCACTGCATCCGGCAAGTGCAGGAAGCGCGCGTCGTGATGCAGGCCGAGCGTGAAGCTGTATAGTTCGAACAGCATCAGCTGCGGATCGGTATCGGCACGCAGATGCCCTTCTTCCATCGCCTGCGAAATTGCCCGCGTAAGCGCCGCACGCCAGATCGTCACGCTCGACACCAGTTGTTCACGCACCGGGTTATCCCCGCGGTCGTCGTACTCGACGGCGCCGCTGATGTAGATGCACCCCGTGGTGACTTCCTGAATGCGTTTCTCGATCCAGCGGGAAATCATCGCGCGCAAGCGCGGCAATCCACGAGGCTCACGCAAGCTCGGGAAAAACACCTCGTCTTCGAAACGACGGTGGTATTCGCGCACGACTTCGACCTGCAAATCCTCGCGCGACCCGAAATGCGCGAACACACCGCTTTTGCTCATCTGCATGCGCTCAGCCAGCAACCCAATCGTCAGACCTTCCAGTCCGTCGCGGCTTGCCAGATCAAGTGCTGCTTCGAGAATCGCGACTCGTGTTTGTTCGCCTTTTCGCATAGCTTTTTACCGTTCTAATGTGACCGAAAGAAAATCGAACGGCCGTACTATTATTGAGTGCTGCCGTCCGCGAAACAAGGACTTTATTAGAAACCGGTTTCTAACCCGGTTTCAATTCTGCGGCATCCGTCAATCAGAGGAAGGAGATTTTTTAGAGGCGTTTGCCTTCTTTTTGTCCCTTTCATTGACGCTGCGCCCTTGCGGTTATGTGCGAGGTGCTGATGAGCTAGTCATAGCCACCCACCGTTAATAGCTTCATCACGGCCCGATAGGTCGTGTAGGCAAGCCAGTTGAGCAAGCGCTCGCCCGCCGGACGGGCATCATAGCGCGCCTCGTCGATCCGGCGCGATTCCTTGAACGCGGCGATGATCGCTTCGCGCAGTGCGTCGATCGACGGGTCGTTCACCAGCACCACGTTGGCCTCGTTGTTGAGCATCAGGCTCAACGCGTCGAGGTTCGACGAGCCGACCGTCCCCCAATTCGAATCCACCACCGCGACCTTGCCATGCAGCATGGTTTTCTCGTACTCGGCGATCTGCACGCCGGCTTTGAGCAGCGCACGATACAGGAACGGCACGGCGTAATCGAGCGCCTTGAACTCCTTGCGCCCGATAATGAGCTTCACGTCGACGCCGCGCCGCGCCGCGAACACCAGCGCGCGCCGCAGCTTGCGGCCCGGCATGAAGTACGGGTTAGCCAGCAGTACTTCGCTGCGCGCCTGGCCGATCGCGGTCAGATACGCTTTTTCAATGGCGCGGCGGTTGATCAGGTTGTCGCGGGCGACGAAGGCCACGCAGGGCAGCCCTCCGGCCCAGAGCGCCTCGTTGCGATTGCGGCGCCGGCGGCGCAGCGTGCCGAGCGACGCCATGGTCTTCGGCGCAAGATCCGGCTCGAGCGAGTCCAGCGGCCGATGCCCGAGACGGATCCGCTGCCATTGCACTTCGAACGCCTGGCGGATATCGGCGACCACCGGCCCGCGCAATTCCACCGCGAAGTCCCAGCGCCGGTAAGGCAGCGTCTCGCCGTTGTTCTCGTAATCGTCGACGATATTGATGCCGCCGCAGTAGCCGAACTGATCGTCCACCACCGCGATCTTGCGGTGCGTGCGCGAGAAGCCGAAGCGGCCGAACAGATGCGGGTTGTAGATGCGATGGTCGACGCCGGCGAGCGGCCATTCGTTGAACATCGGCAGGCGCTCGGTGCCGATACCGTCGGTAATCACGCGCACTTTCACGCCGCGCGAGGCTGCGCGCAGCAAAGCCGCGCTGACGGCCTGGCCGGCGCTGTCGCCACAGAAAATATAAGTTTCGAGAACGACGTCGCTTTGCGCCGCGTCGATGCGTTCGATCAGCGCGGCGAAGAACTCGTCGCCGGAGCGCAGCAGCTTGACCTCGTTGCCGCTGGTGAAGCGGTAGCGCTGCCAGTAACGGCGGCCAAGGAGCGATTGACGGAGTCGCGCGAAACGGCGCGCGCCGCCGACGCTCACCGGGCACGCTCCTCGGGCTGGCCATTCAGGCGCCCAGCGAGCCGTTTCGGCAATTGCAGGATCGCGTCGGCATTCGACGACGAAAAGCAGCGCGAGGCCGCTTCTTCATAGGGCAACCACAGGAACGCGGTGTGCTCGCGCGGCGCGAGCGTCACTTCGAGCTGCTCGGGCACTTCCAGACTGAACCAGTGCTCGGTGTTGTGGATCACGCCCTCGGCGTAGCGATGCCGGAACTGAGGGTAGATCTCGTATTCGATCGAATACTGCCAGTCGAACAGCGCGCTATGCGGCACGAGCGTACTGCCGACCACGATGCCGGTTTCCTCCGCCACTTCGCGCGTCGCCGTCTCGACGAAGGGTTCGTCGAGCTGGTCTTTCGAGCCAGTCACCGATTGCCAGAAATCTGCGTGATCGGCGCGCCGGATCAACAGCACGTCCAGCGCGGGCGTATGGATGACGACGAGTACGGATTGCGGGATCTTCGGCGGTTTCGGCATGGCGTAAAGACTGGGCGCAACGCTTGCGCGGTACATGTCGGCGAATGGTCCAATAAGCGGTCGAGACCGGTTGCTGCGACTGTAACGCAAAAAACGAAAAAGGCGCATCACGCGCCTTTTTCGTTTCGCTTTTTCGTCACCTCACGCTGTCGTTTTCAGACAGCGTTAGTTTGATCCACCTTAGACCTTCGGTTCCGGCTGACGCAGACGGATGTGCAACTCGCGCAACTGGCGCTCGTCGACTTCGCTCGGCGCCTGCGTGAGCAGACACTGCGCGCGTTGCGTCTTCGGGAACGCGATCACGTCGCGAATCGAATCGGCGCCGGCCATCATCGTGATGATGCGGTCCAGACCGAATGCGATGCCGCCGTGCGGCGGCGCGCCGTATTGCAGCGCGTCGAGCAGGAAGCCGAACTTGGCCTGCGCTTCTTCCGCACCGATCTTCAGCGCGCGGAACACCTTGCTCTGCACTTCTTCACGGTGGATACGCACCGAACCGCCGCCGATTTCCCAGCCGTTCAGCACCATGTCGTAGGCCTTGGCGAGGCAGCGCGCCGGATCCGTTTCCAGATACTCGAGGTGCTCGTCCTTCGGGCTCGTGAACGGGTGATGCGCGGCGACGTAGCGGTTGTCTTCCTCGTCGTATTCGAACATCGGGAAGTCGATCACCCACAGCGGCTTCCAGCCGGATTCGACGAGGCCGTTGGCCTTGCCGAATTCCGAATGACCGATCTTCAGGCGCAGCGCGCCCAGGCTGTCGTTCACCACCTTCGCGCGATCCGCCGCGAAGAAAATGATGTCGCCGTCTTGCGCGCCAGTGCGCTCGATGATCGCCTTGACCGCTTCGTCGTGCAGGTTCTTGACGATCGGGCTTTGCAGACCGTCACGGCCCTTCGCCACTTCGTTGACCTTGATCCACGCCAGACCCTTCGCGCCGTAGATACGCACGAATTCCGTGTAGCTGTCGATGTCGCCACGCGAGAGCTCGCCGCCCTTCGGCACGCGGATCGCCGCGACGCGGCCGTCTTTCGTGTTGGCCGGCGTGCTGAACACCTTGAAGTCGACGTCTCTAACCGCGTCGGTCAGGTCGGTGAATTCGAGCTTCACGCGCAGGTCCGGCTTGTCCGAACCGAAACGGCGCATGGCTTCCGAGTACTCCATGACCGGGAATTTCTCGGCCAGTTCGACGCCGATCGTTTCCTTGAACACGTGACGGATCATCGCTTCGAACAGATCGCGAATTTCCTGTTCCGACAGGAACGAGGTTTCACAGTCGATCTGCGTGAATTCCGGCTGACGGTCGGCGCGCAGGTCTTCGTCGCGGAAGCACTTGACGATCTGGTAGTAGCGATCGAAGTTAGCGACCATCAGCAGCTGCTTGAACAGTTGCGGCGATTGCGGCAGCGCGAAGAACTGGCCCGGGTTGGTACGCGACGGCACGAGGTAATCGCGCGCGCCTTCCGGCGTGCTCTTGGTGAGCATCGGCGTTTCGATGTCGATGAAGCCCAGCGAATCCAGATACTTGCGCACTTCGATCGCGACGCGGTAACGCAGACGCAGGTTGTGCTGCATCTGCGGACGGCGCAGGTCGAGCACGCGATGCGTGAGGCGCGTGGTTTCCGACAGGTTGTCGTCGTCGAGCTGGAACGGCGGCGTGATCGACGGGTTCAGCACGATCAGCTCGTGGCACAGCACTTCGATCTTGCCGCTCTTCAGCGAGGCGTTCGTCGTGCCTTCCGGGCGGGCGCGAACCACGCCCTTGATCTGCAGGCAGAACTCGTTCCGGACGCCTTCGGCAGTCTTGAACATTTCCGCGCGATCCGGATCGCAGACGACCTGAACGAGGCCTTCGCGGTCGCGCAAGTCGATGAAGATAACGCCGCCATGGTCACGGCGGCGGCTTACCCAACCGCACAGCGAGACGGGTTGGCCCAGCAGTTCTTCGGTCACCAGACCGCAGTATTCAGATCTCATCGACATGATGTTTGTCTTTCGTTATGCATTGGTTGGACGGCGCGCGGCGATAAACGCTGCGCACCGGCATTACAGCGGAGGCTCGACTGTCGTGCGGCGCACCGGCGCCGGCGGCGCGGACGGCGCCACGACGCCCATCGAGACGATGTACTTGAGCGCAGCGTCGACCGTCATGTCGAGTTCGATCACTTCGCTCTTGGGCACCATCAGGAAGAAGCCGGACGTTGGGTTCGGCGTAGTCGGCACATACACGCTGACGTAGTCTTCTTTCAGGTGATTGACCACGTCGCCGCCCGGAATGCCGGTCAGAAACGCAATCGTATAGGAACCGCGGCGCGGGTACTCGATCAGGAGCGCCTTGCGAAACGCATTGCCGCTACTCGACAACAAGGTGTCCGACACCTGCTTGACGCTGGTGTAGAGCGGGCCGACCACCGGAATGTGAGCGACCACGACTTCCCACCACTTCACGAGCTTCTGCCCGATGAAGTTTTGCGTCAACAGCCCAACGACAAAGATGAACGCCAGCGTCAGCACCGCGCCGAGGCCCGGCAAACGGAAGCCGAGCGCGCGCTCCGGCTGCCATGAGGTCGGCAGCAGCAATAGCGTCTGGTCCATCGTGCCGATGATCAGGCCGAGCACCCACAGTGTGATAGCCAGAGGCACCAGCACCAGCAGGCCAGTCAGGAACACCGATTTGAGCGTCGTTTTTTTCGTCGTCATGTGTACCGCCAGAAAGCCGCGCGAGCCGATACCCGACGCGCGGCGTGTGCGCCGCCCATAAGGGCGGCCGTGCTACTAGGCGCTGCCGGAGCCGCTCGAATTCGACGATGCGGCGGGTGCGGCAGCAGGCGTGGCAGGCGTTGCGGCGGCGCCCGACGAAGCGGCGGCGGCCGTGCCGTTGGCCGAAGCCGTGTCGGAATTCGCCGCGCCGTTATTACCGGCTGCAGCGTTTTCGCCCGAATTCGCATTCGAGCCGCCATTCGCGTCGGGCTTGGCCGGCGCGCTTGCGCCGCCATTGCCGCCGCGGAAATCGGTCACATACCAGCCGGAGCCCTTCAACTGGAAACCGGCTGCTGTCACCTGCTTGCGAAAGGTGTCTTTCCCGCACTCGGGACACTGCGTCAACTGGGGGTCGCTCATCTTCTGAAGCACGTCCTTCCCGAAGCCGCATGACTCGCAACGATAAGCGTAGATCGGCATGAACTTTTCCCTACTGAAATCTTGTAAACGCTTGCAAAGCCTTGAATTATAGCCGCATATGGCTAGGCACCCGCGAATTTCCGGGACAAAAGCCAGGCGCAGCCGCCGTCTACGTAAATGGGGGCGGCCACTATCGAATCAAGTGCGGCCTGCTCCATCGTCAAACGCGGCGGCCCGCTCAGCCTCGACGGCGCCAGGTCATCCAGCGCTCGCGGCCGGCAAAGACGGCAATCGAGTCGGTCACGGCTTCATCTTCGATCAGATCGAAGAACGGCGAGAGCAACGCATCGAGTTCGGCACGCTCGATACCGAACGGCGGCCCTTTCGGCGTCGCGCCGATGAAATAGAAACCCGCCAGCAGTGCGCCCTCCGGCAACAACGCGGCCATTCGTTGCGCGTAGTCTGCACGGCGCGCCAACGGCAGCGCGCACAGAAACGCGCGCTCGTAAATCCAGGCCGGCGTGAACGGCGGCTCGTAAGCGAAGAAGTCAGCCTGTTCGACCAGTTGCGCATGCTGCGCGCCCAACTGCTCGCGCGCTGCCGCTACGGCGGCCGGTGAGAAATCGATCGCCCGGACTGGGTTGCCCTGCCCGGCCAGCCAGAGCGCCTCGTAGGCGCTGCCGCAGCCGGGAATCAGTACGGCCGCGCCGGTGTGCCGGCTAGCGAACGACTGGAACGCCGACGGCACGCCCGCCTGATCCCACGGAGTGAAATGGCGTTCGAAGCGCTCGTCCCAGAACTCGGGCGAGTTGGGATCGCGGGTCGCAAAGTCGGGCACGGAAGGCTGGGTCGGGTCGCTCATGGGATGCCTCGTAGGAATCAGGATCGGGGCGGGATCACCCGCCGTAAGCGAACGCCAGAAACGCCCGCGCCAGCACCGCCCCGACACCGACCGCCACGCCGAACAGCAGCAGCCCTTGAAGCAGCCGGTTGGTGCGCTTCTGCTCGAGGAGGATCTGGCGAATCATGTCGTCGTTCGCGCCGCGCGTGTGGTCGTGACGCTGAGCCAGCGCATGATGGATCAGGCGCGGCAACTGCGGTAGCGTCTTGCTCCACTGCGGCGCTTCGATCTTCAGTCGCTCGTACCAGCCGCGCAGACCGATCTGCTCGTTCATCCAGCGTTCGAGATAGGGCTTGGCGGTCTTCCACAAGTCCAGCTCGGGATCGAGCGAGCGGCCGAGCCCTTCCACGTTCAGCATGGTTTTTTGCAGCAGCACCAGTTGCGGCTGGATTTCCACGTTGAAGCGGCGCGAAGTCGAGAACAGGCGCATCAGCACCTGGCCGAGCGAAATATCCTTCAACGCGCGGTCGAAATAGGGCTCGCAAACCGCGCGGATTGCGCTTTCCAGTTCCTCGACCCGAGTGGTAGGCGGCACCCACCCGGACTCCAGATGCAGCGTGGCGACACGATGATAGTCACGCTTAAAGAAAGCGAGGAAGTTCTGCGCGAGGTAGTTCTTGTCGAAGTCCGATAGCGCGCCGATGATGCCGAAGTCGAGCGCGATATAGCGGCCGAAATGCGCCGGATCGAGGCTCACCTGAATGTTTCCCGGGTGCATGTCGGCGTGGAAAAAACCATCGCGGAACACCTGGGTGAAGAAAATCTCCACGCCTTCGCGCGCCAGCTTCGGAATATCGACACCGGCCGCGCGCAGCGTCTCCACCTGGCTGATCGGCACGCCGACCATGCGCTCCATCACCAGCACGGTGGGCGTGCAGAACTCCCAGTACATCTCCGGCACCAGCAGTAGATCGAGGCCAGCGAAGTTGCGACGCAACTGGCTGCCGTTCGCCGCCTCGCGCATGAGATCAAGTTCGTCGTGCAGATACTTGTCGAATTCAGCGACCACCTCGCGCGGCTTCAGGCGCTTGCCGTCGGCCCACAGGCGTTCGGCCCAGACGGCGATGTCGCGAAGCAAGGCCAGGTCGGAGTCGATCACCGGCAACATGTTCGGCCGCAGCACCTTCACGGCGACTGCCTTGCCCGCGTGCTGCCCTGCTTTCACCTTCGCAAAGTGAACCTGCGCGATCGACGCGCTCGCCACCGGCACCCGCTCGAAATCGTCGAACAGCACGTCGACCGGTGCGCCGAGCGACTTCTCGACCAGCCCGATCGCCACCGCCGAATCGAACGGCGGCACCTGATCCTGCAGCTTGGCCAGTTCATTGGCGATATCGACCGGCAGCAGATCGCGCCGCGTGGACAGCACCTGGCCGAACTTGACGAAGATCGGCCCGAGGCTCTCAAGCGCGAGCCGCAAACGCACACCCGGAGGCGCGTCGAACTTGCGGCCGATGGTGGTGATACGCAGCAGCAGACGCACACGCCGGTCATTGACGCGGCTGAGCATCATCTCATCGAGACCGAAGCGGATGACCGTAAAGAAAATCTTGAGGAAACGCAGAAAACGCATAGTTGTGCCCGATGACTAGCGCGTGCCGCGCGACGTGGCGGCGCCGCCCAGCGCATCTGCGCCGCGGGCTTCGACCTTCTGTTCAAGACGCTCGATGCGCTTTTCCACGCGCGCCAAAGCGTCGCGGGCGCGGGCCAGTTCGACGTTGAAGTCTTCCAGCGCGGCGCGGCGCACCAGCTGTGGGTTTTCGTCGAGCAGATACTCGGCGGCGGTGTCGAGCAGATTGCGCCCGGTACGCCGTGCATGTTCGCCTACCGTGCGCACGACCGAAGCCACCCGCCACGCCGGACCGTCGCCGATCAGCTTCGCCAGATCCTCTTCGGGCTCCCAGCGCAGATGCTCGGCAAGCTTGGCGATCACGGTCGCAAACTCGGCGTCGCCTTCGATCTTCACGTGCTTCATCACGGCGGCCTGGCCGCCTTGCATGAAGGCCGGGAACGCGTCGGACGGCACCGAGATGGTCACATCGAATTGTTGCGCATCGGTTTCGCCGAGCGCGCCGAGGTAGCCGTCGGGTTGCACCAGCAGCATCAGCACGACTGGCGGACAGGACAGTCTGGCGGTCTTGCCCGCGTAAGGGGCGAGGCGCTCTCGAGCCCACGATTCGCGGGCGAGCAGATGATTGACAGCAGCAGCGAAGGGCTTGGCGGCGAGGGTCATTGAAAGTGGCAAGAAAAAACCCGCGCGGGCGAGGTGCCCGCGCGGGTTCCTATTGTAACGTCCGTTCGCTTCGCGGCTTGCTATGCCGAACGGCCAATGCTTTGCGCAAAGTCAGGGCAAGCAGCGCTGGCTCAGTGCTGTGCCACCTGCTGAATGCCGGCCAGCAGCCAGCCTTCGCCGGGGCGGTTCGCCTTCGTCAGGTTCCAGACTTCGACGAACGGTTCAGCCGCCGCACCCGCCGATTCGCGGATCAAACCGGAGAAGCGCACGCTGGCGAAGTATTCGGACGCACGTTCTTCGACGCCCAGCAGCTCCGCATTCAGTTGCACCACGTCCGTCTGATTGGACTCGGCACCGCGCGAGTTCAGATCCACCTTCACTTCCGCGAACATTTCCGGCGTGGTGAATTCGCGGATGTCTTCCGTGTTGCCGACGTCCCACGCGGCTTGCAGGCGCACGAAGTACACCTTCGCGTTGCGCAGGAAGGCTTCCGAATCGAAGCCGGCCGGCACGGCCGGGGCAGCGTTGATGGACGGCGTGGTCAGCGGGTTGCCTTGCGGTTCGAGGTACGAGCCGGTGGGCGGAGCGGAGTAACGCGGCTCCTGGGTATAGCCGGTGCCGCCCGCATTCAGCGACGGTGCGCCGCCCGCGTACGCCGGTTGCGACGTATTGCGCTTACGACCCATGAAGCGGCGGATCAGCCAGATGCCGATCATCGCGATGAGCGCGATCACGATAATGTTGGCCATGGCGCCGGCGAACGCGCCGCCCAGACCGAAGTGCGACAACAGCGCCGCGATACCAAGACCGGCAGCGAGACCGGCGATCGGCCCGAGCCAGCGCGAGCGGTTAGGCGCTGCGGCGGGAGTCGGCGCGGGCGCCGGTGCCGGCTGCGCGCGCTGCTGCATGGCCTGATTGCTTTGGGAAGGTTGCGACGGAGCGGACTGTTGCTGAACCGTGTTCGACTGACGGCCAATGCTACGGCCGCCGCCCATGCGGCGGGCTTCCGCATCGAGCGAGGCGAGAGAGCCGGCCATGATCAGACCGACCATCGCGATCAGTCCGATTCTTCTCACCAATGACCTCGTAACCTTACGGGGAGATAACACACCTGAATCGGACATTTTCGTACTTTCCTTTAAAAATCGATGGGTTAGGAACCCTAGTATTTGGTCCCCACATGTAAAGCTACCACGCCAGCTGACAAATTGTAATATTTGACGCCGTCCAGGCCCGCTTGTTCCATCATTGTTTTTAAAGTTTCCTGATCCGGGTGCATCCGGATCGATTCCGCCAGGTAGCGGTAGCTCTCGGCGTCCTTCGCGAACCGGTCGCCGAGCCACGGCAACACCTTGAACGAATAGACGTCGTAGACCTTTTTAAGCGGATCCCACACCTTCGAGAACTCCAGCACCAGCAGACGGCCTGCCGGCTTCAGCACGCGGCGCATCTCGGCGAGCGCCACATCCTTGTGCGTCATATTGCGCAAGCCGAATGCCACGGTCACCACATCGAAGTAATTGTCCGGAAAGGGAATCTTTTCGGCGTCGCAGAGCAGCGCCGGGGTGATGACGCCCTTGTCCAGCAGGCGGTCGCGGCCCACGCGCAGCATCGATTCGTTGATGTCGGTGTGCCAGACTTCGCCGGTGTCGCCCGCCTGTTTGGCGAACGCCTTTGAGAGATCGCCCGTGCCGCCCGCGATATCGAGCACCTTGAAGCCCGGCCGGACGTTGGCCTGGGCGATCGTGAACATCTTCCACGCCCGGTGCAACCCGCCCGACATCAGGTCGTTCATCAAGTCGTAGTTGGAGGCGACCGAGTGGAACACGCCCGCCACCTTCTGCGCTTTTTCCTGTTCGTCGACCGATTGAAAGCCGAAGTGGGTTTTGCTCATCGCGCTCGTCCTTTCGCGTATTCTGAAATGTTGCGCCGCATCAGTGCGGCGACCAGGGCGAATCGTATCAGTGACAGTGCCCGTGCGCAGCACCGGCTGGCGCCATTGGGGCGTCGCGGTCGACGCCGGCCGCTGCCAGTTTGGCGAGATAGTCGCGCCAGAGTTCATCCTGACGGACAGCCATGTCGTGCAGCAGGTCCCAGGAATAGATGCCGGTAGCGTGTCCGTCGGAGAAAGTCGGCTGCAGCGCATAGTTGCCGACGCCTTCGATCATGGTGATCGTGACGTCGCGCTTACCGGTTTGCAAAGTTTCCTGGCCGGGCCCGTGGCCCATCACTTCTGCCGACGGCGAATACACGCGCAGCAGTTCGAACGGCAGGCGATACGTTTCGCCATTTGCGTACTGCAATTCGAGTACGCGCGATTTGGAATGCACGACCACGCCGGTCGGCACCGGGGTATCGCGAGTCAAGCCACTCATATTGACCTCATTAGAAAGCGCCGGGCCGCCTCTGGCGCTGAACGCCAGGTTTGGAGCGTTCAGCCAAACGCCTGTTCGATTTCTTGCCGCACGGCTTCGCGCAGCAGGGTAGCTTGCGCGCGGCGCGACGACAGCATGGCTTCGGACACCGTGCGTTGGCGCGGCGCCCAGATCGGCAGCGGAAAATGAGCGTCGTTCGAAAAACGCGGAATCACATGCCAATGCACGTGCGGCACCTGGTTGCCGAGGCTCGCCAGGTTGACCTTCAACGGCTGGAGAATGCGCCGGATCGCACGCTCGACCGCATACACGGCCTGCATCACGCGATCGCGGTCGGTCTCGGCGAGATCGGAAAACTCAGCGACATGCTTGTTCCAGATCACCCGGCAAAAGCCCGGGTAGTCGTGTTCGTCGGCGAGGACGACACGCAGGGTGTCGTCCTGCCACAGCACATCGCCGCCATCTTCACGGCAAAAAACGCATTCCATCGTCGTCCTCAGGCAAAAATCGTCAGTCGTGCCATTAAACCAGCACGCGCTCGATTCCGCCATTGTTCGCCCGCTGGACGTAATCCGCCATCCAGTCTTCGCCCAGCACGTGACGCGCCATTTCAACGACGATGTAGTCCGCCTCGGTGCCCGCGTCCTCGTTATAGCGCGACAGGCCTTGCAGGCAGGACGGGCAGCTCGTGAGGATCTTCACCTCAGTGGCGCCGTTCGGTTGCGGCCCGTCGCCCGCCTTGAGCACGGAGCCATCCGGCGCACCCGCCGCGCCGGCCGATGCATTGGCCGCGTTGATCCCATTCGCACCCGCCTCGGCTACGAGAGGAATGCCACGCAGCTTCGCGGCGCCCTTGCGCATTTCCTCTTCCTTGCGGAAACGGACTTGCGTCGAAATGTCCGGGCGCGTCACCGCGAGTGTGCCGGATTCGCCACAGCAGCGATCGTTCTTCTCGATCTTGTAGCCGTCCTTCTCCGATCCCATCAGCTGATTGACGAGCTTGACCGGGTCCATCGTCTTGATCGGGGAGTGGCACGGGTCGTGATACATGTAGCGCACGCCGTTCACGCCTTCGAGCTTTATGCCCTTCTCGAGCAGGAACTCGTGAATGTCGATGATCCGGCAGCCCGGGAAGATCTTCTCGAATTCGTAGCCGGCGAGCTGGTCGTAACACGTGCCGCACGACACCACCACCGTCTTGATGTCGAGATAGTTCAGCGTATTCGCGACGCGGTGGAACAGCACGCGGTTATCCGTGACGATCTGCTCGGCCTTGTCGAACTGACCCGAGCCGCGCTGCGGGTAGCCGCAGCAGAGATAGCCCGGCGGCAGCACGGTTTGCACGCCCGCTTCCCACAGCATCGCTTGCGTCGCCAGACCCACTTGCGAGAACAGCCGCTCGGAGCCGCAACCCGGGAAGTAGAACACCGCTTCCGTATCGGCCGTGGTCGTCTTCGGATTGCGGATGATCGGGACAATCTTGTTGTCCTCGATATCGAGCAGCGCGCGTGCTGTTTTCTTCGGCAGGTTGCCCGGCATCTTCTTGTTCATGAAGTGGATCACCTGCTGCGTGACCTTCGGCTTGCCGACGGTTGCCGGCGGGTGCGCCGTCTGCTTCTTCGCGAACTTCTTCAGCACATCGTTGCCGAGGCGCTGCGCCTTGTAACCGATGCCCATCATCGCGGTACGCGCGAGGTTGATGGTCTGCGGATTCGTGGCGTTCAGGAAGAACATGCCGGCCGCGTTGCCCGGATTGAACTTCTTCTTGCCCATCTTGCGCAGCAGGTTGCGCATGTTCATCGTCACATCGCCGAAGTCGATCTTCACCGGACACGGCGTCACGCATTTGTGACAGACGGTGCAGTGATCGGCGACGTCGTTGAACTCGTCCCAGTGCTTGATCGACACGCCGCGGCGAGTCTGCTCTTCGTACAGGAATGCCTCGACCAGCAAGGAGGTCGCAAGAATCTTGTTGCGCGGGCTGTACAGCAGGTTCGCGCGCGGCACGTGAGTCGCGCACACCGGCTTGCACTTGCCGCAGCGCAAGCAGTCCTTGATCGACTCGGAAATCGCGCCGATGTCGGACTGCTGCATGATCAGCGATTCATAGCCCATCAGGCCGAAGCTCGGCGTGTAGGCGTTGCGCAGGTCGGCGCCTTCGAGCAGCTTGCCCGCGTTGAAGCGGCCATGCGGATCGACGCGCTGCTTGTACGCACGGAATTCGCCGATCTCTTCCTCGGTCAGGAATTCGAGCTTGGTAATGCCGATGCCGTGCTCGCCGGAAATCACGCCGTCGAGCGAACGCGCCAGCTTCATGATGCGCGCGACCGCCGTGTGGGCGTCCTGCAGCATCTCGTAGTTGTCGGAGTTGACCGGCAGGTTCGTGTGGACGTTGCCGTCGCCCGCGTGCATGTGCAGCGCGACGAACACGCGGCCACGCAGGACCTTCTTATGAATCGCCTGCGCTTCTTCGAGGATCGGCTTGAACTCGCCGCCGTTGAAGATCTGGCGCAATTCAGCCCGGATCTCCGCCTTCCATGACACGCGCACCGTACGGTCTTGCGTGATATGGAACACGGTGGCATCCGGCTGCTCGTCCGCGCGGTCAGCGAATTTCTCCGCCAGCCCTTCGTAGCCGAGGCCGACCAGATAGTGCTGCGCCTCACGCACGGACAGATCGAGCTTGTCGCGCAGGAATTCCCAGCGCGTACGCACCTTCTTCAGAACGTCGAGCGCCTGTTGCACGCGATCTTCGAGCAACTCCGCGCTCGGGATTTCGTTGGCGTCGTCGCTCTTGCCGAGCGGCAGCTTGCCGCCCTTGAAGAACGTTTCGAGCGCGTCGACCAGTTGCAGCTTGTTCTTGATCGACAGTTCGATATTGATGCGTTCGATGCCGTCGGTGTATTCGCCCATCCGGTTGAGCGGGATCACCACGTCTTCGTTGATCTTGAACGCGTTGGTGTGCTTGGCAATCGCGGCGGTGCGGCTGCGGTCGAGCCAGAAACGCTTGCGCGCTTCGGCATTGACGGCGACGAAACCTTCACCGCTCTTACCGTTGGCCATGCGCACCACTTCCGAGGTCGCTTGCGCCACCGCGTCCGCATCGTCGCCGACGATGTCGCCGATCAGCACCATCTTCGGAAACGCGTTGCGCTTGCTCTTGGTCGCGTAGCCGACCGCGCGCAGATAGCGCTCGTCCAGATGCTCGAGGCCGGCGAGAATCGCGCCGCCCTGCTTCGACGTTTCGAACAGATAGTCCTTGATCTCGACGATGCTCGGAATCGCTTCACGGGCCTGACCGAAGAACTCGAGGCAAACCGTGCGCGTATGCGCCGGCATCTTGTGCAGCACCCAGCGCGCGGACGTGATCAGGCCGTCGCAGCCTTCCTTCTGCACGCCCGGCAGACCGGCCAGGAATTTGTCGGTCACGTCCTTGCCGAGACCTTCCTTACGGAATACGCGGCCCTTGATGTTGAGCGATTCAGTGCGCAGCAGCTTTTCGCCTGGCGCGTGACTACCGTCGAACCACTTCAACTCGAAACGCGCGACTTCGATGTCGTGGATCTTGCCGAGGTTGTGGTCCAAACGCGTGACTTCGAGCCAGTTCCCTTCCGGGTCGACCATGCGCCACCAGGCGAGGTTGTCGAGCGCCGTGCCCCACAACACCGCCTTCTTGCCGCCCGCGTTCATCGCGACGTTGCCGCCGACGCAGGATGCATCCAGCGAAGTCGGATCGACGGCGAACACGAAGCCGGCCTGCTCGGCCGCTTCGGTCACGCGGCGTGTGACCACGCCCGCGCCGGAGAAAATCGTCGCCACCTTACGCTCGACGCCCGGCAGTTCGGTCATCTCGACCGCGCCTAGTTGTTCGAGCTTTTCCGTGTTGATGACGGCCGAAAACGGCGTGAGCGGCACCGCGCCGCCCGTGTAGCCCGTGCCGCCTCCGCGCGGAATCACGGTCAGACCGAGCTCGAAACACGCCTTGATCATGCCGGCGATCTCGGCCTCGGTATCCGGCGTCAGCACGACGAACGGGTACTCGACGCGCCAGTCGGTCGCATCCGTCACATGCGAGACGCGGGACAAGCCGTCGAACTTGATGTTGTCTTTTTCCGTGACCTTGCCCAGCACCTTGTTCGCGCGACGGCGCAGGTCGAAGGTCTTCTGGAATTCGCTCTCGAAATCGTCGACGGCACGGCGAGCAGCCGCCACCAGCGTTTCGACGCGAGCGGCCCGATCGACGCCCGCTTCATCGCCGTGCTCGACCAGATCGGCGCGACGGCGCTTCTCGATCTCGCTCAGACGGTGATGCAGCGCCTCGATCAGCAGCGCGCGGCGCTTCGGATTGTCGAGCAGGTCGTCCTGCAGGTAAGGATTGCGGCGTACGACCCAGATGTCGCCGAGCACTTCGTACAGCATCCGTGCCGAGCGGCCAGTGCGGCGTTCCGCGCGCAGTTCGGCCAGGGCCGCCCAGGCTTCGTCGCCGAGCAGACGGATAACAATTTCGCGGTCGGAAAACGACGTGTAGTTATAGGGAATTTCGCGCAGACGCGCTTCGGGATCGGCGGCCACCGCAGTGGCGGCCCCGTGCGGATCGAAAACTTGAGGTGCGTTCATGTTCGGACGACTCGGTGGGTCAACCGGGCGCGCTCATCTCTGTGAGGCGTCGGCGGACGGTGCGCGTGGGGCGCAATGCTGGAAATCTTCTAGGGGAGCGAAGCGCAACCGACGGCCTACCCACATCAGTCGCTTCACGGCGCTCAGAGACAGCTACACGATCGCGCGTGGCGGACGTGACGCTCCGCCGCGGGGCAAGACTCACGCGGGACGGGCATCAAGTGGGCGATCCGAGGCTGCCAGTGCATCTTCCGATCCTTATTCCAAAATGGAATTCTACCCCATGATCCCGCCACGCGTTGACGCCTGAAATCAGGGTTGTGGCAGGACTTTTGGCGTTTTTGTCCTGAACGGCGATCTCGAGCGCATACGATCGATTCTCCGACCGGACGGTCGGGTTGGACTTTGGCGGCGGCGCGCCGGGATACACCCAAGGTTCACAGAGGGCCAGCGTGCACACCGTTGGCGCTATCATTGACCCTTTCCCGTCTCGCAAAGCGCACCGCGCCACCCGCATGGCTTCCCACGACTACCTGAAGAAAACCCTGACCGCGCGCGTCTACGACGTGGCCCGCGAGACCGAACTCGAACGCGCGCCGAATCTGTCGGCACGGCTGCGTAATCCGGTTTATCTGAAGCGTGAGGACAACCAGCCGGTGTTCTCGTTCAAGGTGCGCGGCGCGTACAACAAGATGGCGCATATTCCGGCGGACGCGCTGGAGCGGGGTGTCATTACCGCGTCGGCGGGCAATCACGCGCAGGGTGTGGCGTTGTCGGCGGCCCGGATGGGCGTGAAGGCGATCATCGTGGTGCCCGTCACGACCCCGCAGGTGAAAGTCGATGCGGTACGCGCGCATGGCGGCGCGACCGTCGAAGTCGTGCAGTTCGGCGAGTCGTACAGCGACGCCTATGGACATGCAGTGAAACTGCAGGAAGAACGCGGCCTGACGTTCGTCCACCCGTTCGACGATCCGTACGTGATCGCCGGCCAGGGCACGGTCGCGATGGAAATTCTCAGCCAGCATCAGGGCCCGATTCACGCGATCTTCGTGCCGATCGGCGGTGGTGGACTCGCCGCGGGTGTGGCCGCGTACGTGAAATCGGTGCGCCCGGAGATCAAGGTGATCGGCGTACAGACCGACGACTCGTGCGCGATGGCCGCTTCCTTGAAAGCAGGCGAACGGGTGACGCTGAATGAAGTGGGCCTGTTCTCGGACGGCACCGCGGTGAAACTCGTGGGTGAAGAAACCTTCCGCCTGTGCCGCGAATATCTCGACGACGTGCTGCTCGTGAACACCGATGCGCTATGCGCCGCGATCAAGGACGTGTTCCAGGACACCCGCAGCGTGCTGGAACCGGCCGGCGCACTGGCAGTAGCAGGCGCCAAACAGTATGCCGAGCGCGAAGCCATCGAGGACCAGACGCTGATTGCGATCACGTCCGGCGCGAACATGAACTTCGACCGCATGCGTTTCGTGGCCGAGCGCGCTGAGGTGGGTGAAGCACGTGAAGCGGTGTTCGCCGTGACGATCCCGGAGGAGCGCGGCAGTTTCCGCCGCTTCTGCGAACTGGTGGGCACGCGCAGCGTCACCGAGTTCAACTATCGCATCGCGGACGCGAATTCAGCCCATATCTTCGTCGGCGTGCAGATCCGCAATCGCAGCGAATCGGCGCAGATCGCGGGCGCATTTGAGGCACACGGATTTGCCACCGTCGATCTGACTTTCGATGAACTGTCGAAGCAGCACATCCGTTATATGGTCGGCGGCCGCTCGCCGCTGGCCCACGACGAACGTCTGTTCCGTTTCGAGTTTCCGGAGCGTCCGGGCGCGTTGATGAAGTTTCTGTCGTCGATGGCGCCGAACTGGAATATCAGCCTGTTCCACTATCGCAACCAGGGTGCGGACTACAGTTCGATTCTGGTCGGCATTCAGGTGCCGGAAAGCGAGAACAGCGAGTTCGACCGCTTTATCACGACGCTTGGTTACCCGTGCTGGGAAGAGACGCAGAATCCCGTGTACCGATTATTTCTCGCTTGACCTTATTGGACTAAAACGCGCAGATGGCTCTTTCGCTTGTCGACAAACTGGTGGTGGCAATCTCGTCGCGCGCGCTGTTCGACTTCGAGGAAGAGAACTGCGTTTACGAGAAAGGCGACCTGCAGGCGTATGAAGCGTTGCAGCGCGAGCGGCTGGCTGTGCCCGCCAAACCGGGCGTCGCGTTTCCGCTGATCCGCAAGCTGCTGGCCTTGAATGCCGGCGGCCATCGGGTCGAAGTGGTGATCCTGTCGCGCAGCGATCCGATCAGTGGACTGCGCGCATTTCATTCGTGCAGGGAGTACGGGCTGGCGATCGAGCGCGGCGTGTTCACACGTGGGCGCGCGCCATTCGGTTATCTGAAGCCGCTGAACGCCTCGCTGTTTTTGTCCGCGAATCAGGACGACGTGCGCGACGCATTGGCTGCCGGATTTCCGGCCGCGCGCGTCTTGCCCGAATCGGCGAAAATGGCGAGCAAGTACCCGGACGAAATCCGGATTGCTTTCGACGGCGACGCCGTGCTGTTTTCCGACGAAGCCGAGCGTATCTTTCAGAAAGATGGCTTGCGCGCGTTCGTCGGCCATGAGATTCACAACAAGGATTTGCCGCTTGCGGATGGGCCTTTGAAGCCGTTGCTCGAAGCGCTGCACCGCCTGCAGAAACTCGCGGACGAAGCCGCACCGATGCATATTCGTACGGCATTGGTAACGGCGCGCTCGGCCCCGGCGCATGAGCGCGCGATCCGCACATTGATGGCGTGGAACATCGAAATCGACGAAGCGATGTTCCTCGGCGGCCTCGACAAGAGCGCGTTTTTGCGCGAGTTCGAGCCGGACTTTTTCTTCGACGACCAAATTGGCCATTGCGAATCGGCCCGCGTCGTGACGGCGACGGGGCACGTGCTGAGTGGCATCGTGAACGCATCATGACACCTGAACAGTCACCGCTGGGTAAGGCTTCCACTTACACCGAACAATATGACGCTTCGCTGCTCTTTCCGATTGCCCGGAAGAATGCGCGCGAGGCGATTGGGATTGGCGCGCAGTTGCCGTTTTTCGGCACGGACATCTGGAATGCTTACGAGCTTTCCTGGCTGAACGCGCGCGGCAAGCCGCAGATTGCGGTGGCGACTTTCTTTGTGCCGGCTGATTCGCCGAATATTGTCGAGTCGAAGTCGTTCAAGCTTTATCTGGGGTCGTTTGCGCAGACGGCTTTCGAGTCGATGGAAGTTGTGCGTGACACGATCAAGCGGGATGTTTCCGCTTCATGCGGAGCGACGGTGTCGGTTCATCTGGCGGCGCCGTATGAGTTCGGCAAATTGCAGATGGAAGAGTTTGACGGCTTGTCGCTGGATCGACTCGATCTCGATACCGACGTTTATCATCCTGATGCTTCGTTGCTGAAGGCTGCGTTTGACGAGTCGCCTGTTGAGGAGACTTTGGTTTCCAACTTGCTCAAGTCGAATTGTCCTGTGACGGGGCAGCCTGATTGGGGCAGTGTGCAGATTCACTATGTTGGGCCGCAGATCGATCATGCGGGCTTGCTGAGGTACATTATTTCC
Source organism: Paraburkholderia sp. SEWSISQ10-3 4 (assembly GCF_030464785.1). Lineage (NCBI taxonomy): Bacteria > Pseudomonadati > Pseudomonadota > Betaproteobacteria > Burkholderiales > Burkholderiaceae > Paraburkholderia > Paraburkholderia sp. SEWSISQ10-3 4. Next base: position 295 of record NZ_JALPRI010000034.1, on the reverse strand, counting down.
TATCGGAATCACACTGGGTTTCATGAGCAGTGCGTCGAGAGGATTTTTATCGATGTGCTTAAGGCCTGCCGGCCGGTGAAGCTAGCTGTTTACGCGCGGTATACCCGCCGCGGGGGGCTGGATATTAATCCGTTCCGGACGAATTTTAATTTGCCTATGCCGGATAATTTGCGGCTGGCGCGGCAATAAATATGTGGCGGTTTTGCCTGCGCGGCGCTTTTTGTTCGTGTTCTTAGGGTGTTGGCCTTTCCTTGAATTGTTAGTGGTTTATTAGCGTTGCCCCTGTGCGGGGCGG
>NZ_JALPRI010000033.1:0-75836 GCF_030464785.1 Paraburkholderia sp. SEWSISQ10-3 4 | reverse complement strand
TAGTGACAAAGGAGTCATCAGCTCCCACTCCGCACTACGTGCGTCGCGGACGGGTATGCATGGGAAACCAGGGGCTTCGTTCAAGATCTGTGGGAGCCATCGGCTTCGCCTCGGCGAGGCGCCTCTACACTCCCCCCCGGAACCCCCGCCTCAAACGATATGTCGGTGTGCTGAATCACCGCCCCGCCTCGCTCCACCCTGCCCCAATCCCAACCACGGTCGCGTTCGCATGTGCCATTGGCATTGGCATTGGCGTTGGCGTTGGCGTTGGCGTTGGCGTTGGCGTTGCAATCGGAATCGAGATGGTGATGGCGGTGCAATGACGGGCCGCGACCTGTCGGCGAGGCGTAGGAATTGAAACGTAGAGGGAGGTTTTATGAAGTACTCTTCGGCGCGCGCAGCGCCGCCGGAAGTATGACGCCCTTGTCACAAGCGCATGCATCGGCACGAACACAGATTCCAGATGCACCACTACCCTGACCGATCTGCGGGACCCGCTTAGCAGGGGCTTCTAGCCGCTTTCTTTGCTTACTTTCTTTGCGGCGGCAAAGAAAGTAAGTGCCGCCCCGCACAGGGGCAACGCTAATAAACCACTAACAATTCAAGGAAAGGCCAAAGCCCCAGGAACACGGACAAAACAAGCGCCGCGCAGGCAAAAAACCGTCAATCGGGCAATTCAGCAGCCCCCATCCGCCGCGCAATCACGCGCGACCTTTGAGCCAGATACGCTGAGCCCCTGTGCTCATCAAAATACTTAGGCTGCGGCAGCATCACAGCCAGCCGCGCCGACTGCCCGGCAGTCAATTTGGCAGCAGAAGTCTTGTAGTAATAATGCGCGGCCGCCTCCGCGCCATAAACCCCATTGCCCCATTCAACGGAGTTGAGATAAATCTCAAAGATGCGCTGCTTGTCCATCAAGGTCTCAAGCATCCACGTGATGATCAGCTCCTGCCCCTTGCGGATATAACTCTTCTCACGTGATAGAAAAAGATTCCGCGCCAACTGCTGGGTAATCGTCGAACCACCGCGAACGATCTTGCCCTTGGCCTTGTTCTTCTCCCACGCCTGCAGAATGGCGTCGGTCTCGTAGCCGTTGTTGTTCACGAAGTTCGCGTCTTCGGACGCGATAATCGCTCGCTTCAGATTGTGCGAAATCTGTTCGTACGGTACCCACGTGCGTTGCACCGACAGATCAGGCCGGTCCTGCGACAAACGCCACGCGTCCGATCGCATAAAAGCGGTCGACCGGGGATTCGTGTAATTCCACACCGCAATCTGCGCGAAGTAAAACGCCTGCGTCGCAAGCCATGCAATCGCCAACACGGCGCCGAGATAAACGATCCATCGCACCGGACCTTGCCGGCTCGCGCGCCGCGTTGTTTTCATCGTGCCTGGAGTCCTCAAGTCGGTGAACGTGTGGGTTGGTGAGTTGCGTAGTCCGGAAATTAAAACGACGGCCTAGGTGTGCGATGGCGCCGTCAATAACGCTCGCAATTCCGCCAGCACCGGCGCGCCGTCGGGCCGCACGCCTCGCCACACGTAAAACGATTCGGCCGCCTGCTCGACCAGCATGCCGAGGCCGTCGGCGCCGCGTGCGCCCAGCTTCCGCGCGTGCTCCATGAAGACCGTCGGATGAGCGCCGTACATCATGTCGTAGGCGAGCGTGCCGGCGCCGAACGCGCGGTCATCGCATTCGGGCAACGAAGCATCCAGACTGCCCGCCGTCGCGTTGACGATCACGTCGTATGTGCCCGCTTCGATCGCTCGCGCGCTGCCGCCAGTCAGACGGCAAGCGGCATCGCGTGCGGCCTGCGCGAACTGGTCCACGAGCACTTCGGCCTTCGCTGCCGTACGGTTGACGATCGTCAGCGAATGCGGCGAGCGGTCCAGCATCGGCAGCACGACGCCACGCGCGGCACCACCCGCACCAAGCAGCAAAATCCGTGCACCCTTCAACGAAACGCCGAGATTCACCTCGATGTCTCGCACGAGGCCGAAGCCGTCCGTGTTGTCGCCGTAGACACCGTTTGCGTCGAACCGCAGTGTGTTCACCGCGCCCGCTGCTGCCGCCCGCGGCGACAGTGTGTTGGCGAACGCATGCGCGTCGAGCTTGAATGGCACCGTCACGTTCATGCCGCGGCCGCCAGCTTCGATAAAAGCGCGCACGTGCGGCACGAAAGCATCCACCGGCGCGAGCAGGTGGCCGTACTCGATCGGCTCGCCGGTTTGCGCGGCAAAGCGGCCATGAATGAACGGCGATTTGCTATGACCGACCGGGTTTCCGATGACCGCGTAGCGGTCGCGCGAATCGCTGACGCTCATCGTCCCGGCTCCGTTACGTGCTGCTGGTCGGCTGCTGCATCGCTGGTGCCAGCGGCGTTTTCGGCGTCGCCCGGTTCGGTCGCGCCGCCGTCGAGGTCGGCTTCCGCCTGAGCCTCGGCTTCGCCTTCGGCGCTTTCCTCAGCCACGTCGATGATTTCTTCTTCACCCTCGTCGGCTTCCTCAGCTTCGCTGCCGCTCGTCACCGCCGGCGCGTCGAGCACATGCAGCAGGCGCACGGACGCTTCGACGGTCAGTTCGTCGATCGACATCACTTCCATCTGCAAGCGCGTACCGCGTGCATGCACGCCGAGACCCGGCACATGCAGCAGCAGCGGAATCTCTTCCAGACGCACGAGATCGCCCTTCACCACCGATGCCACCACCTGCTTCCGGTTCTCCTGCTTCAGCCAGCGCAGGCACCAGAAGTACTCCATGCGGCGCTGGTGATCGGCATACGCGGTGTAGGTGTCGTCGAAACCTTGCACGACGGCGAACAGATCGGCGTCCTTGGGCTTGAACGGTGCGGCCAGTTTCGCGGTCACGCCATGCTGCACGCAGGCGAGCAACTGCCACTGGTTCACAAGGTCGACGTAGCGGCGCAGCGGCGACGTGCTCCACGCGTATTGCGTGACGCCCAGGCCTTCGTGCGGCGCCGCATTGGTTTGCATGCGAGTGCGCTTCGGGCCGGTCGGCGCACCGAACGCACGTTGCGTACGGTAGATGCCCGGCACGCCGTGGTCATGCAGGAACGCGCCCCACGACGAGTTGGCGAGAATCGCGAGCTCCGCGACGATCGTGTCGAGCGGCGACCCACGTCGGCGCGGCGTGATCGTGATGTGCTCGCCTTCCACATAGAAGTTGAAATCGGTGTTGCGCTGCACTTCGCGGCGCAGGCCGTAACCGGCGCGCGCGGTCTGACGCTTTTCGAACAGCGCCTGCGCGAACGGCCACAGCACGGCAATGTCTTCCTTGTGCGGATAATCGCCGGTGCCGGCGGCCAGCGCCTCTTCGGTGACCAGTTCGTCCAGCGTGTTGTGGCGCAGATTGTTCTTCACGAACACACGCTCGGCGCGCGTTTCGCTCGCCACGATTTCCTGCGTCTCGCGATTGATGATCACGTACAGCGACAGCGCCGGTCGCAAGCCGCCTTCGGCCAGCGTGAACGCTTCCACGACGCTATCGGGCAGCATCGTGATCTTGTCGCCCGGCATATAGACGGTCGACAAACGCGTGCGTGCGATCGCATCGACCTCGTCGCCACGCGCGATGCCGAGCGCCGGCGCGGCAATGTGCACGCCGATCCGCACGCGGCCGTCGGCCAGATGCTCAACGGAGAACGCATCGTCGATTTCGGTCGTGGTGATGTCGTCGATCGAGAACGCCTGTACATCGGCTTCCGGCAGATCTTCCGGCAATGTGCCGACCGTGACCGGCGGAAAACCGGTGCCGTGCGGGAAAAACTCGGAGAGGAATTTCGCCTCATGCAACGCGCGAGCCGACGGAATTCCGCCGCATTCGAGCATCAGCCGCGCCTGCGAGATGCCGCGCGCCGCTGCCGCGCCTTCGAGCGCCTTGTATTCGATCGTGTTCTTGTCAGGCCTCGTGAGCAAAGCCAGCGCCTTGCTGCCGCTGAAGCCTTCCGGCAGACGGCCCGCCTTCAGTTCGTCTTCGTAACCGGCCTGCACCAGCGCCTGCTGGCGTTTGCGCTCCAGTCCGGCGAGCGCCATCTTGAGTTGCTCCTGCGGCGCGCGCTGGTACATGCCGCGGCCCTTGCGGCGGAAGTACACCGGCGAGCCGTGCAGGCGCAGCACCAGCGCCGCACGCTCGATGGCGCCGAACCCATCGCCGAAATACTCGGCGCCCAGCGTGGCAAACGGGAATTCGTCTTCCGGCGCGCATTCCCACAGGAAGTCCAGATCGATATCCTGAGCGGCGGCGTCAGCCTGTTGCATCAACTCGCCCGCGCTCGGCTTTTCGAATTCGATCAGCACGTCTTTCGCGCGCACCTTGGCGCGCCGGCCGCCCGGCAGCTCGACCTGAAAAGCATCGCCCTGGCGCGACAGCACGCTGCCCGCCTTGAAACTGCCCGATTCCTCAAAGAAAACGTTCACTCAATACTCTCGTTCTGTCTTGCATCTGCCGGCGCGCCCGATTGGATTCAGCTATCGGTCACTGCGTGCGCGGCACGGCAACGTGTTCGTGGTAGTGGATCCGCGGCGCGATACGCGCGCGCCGGCGGCATGATTCTGGTGATCCGCAGCGGCCTCGCTGCGGGATCGTCGGCACGCTCAGGCGGCTTCGCGCGGCGCCGGCGGCTCAACGTCTTCGGCATCGCAAAAGGCCAGCACCTCGTCGACGTATTGCGCGAATTCGCTGATCGCGTGGTCACTCCCTTGGATCAGCGTAGTGCGTGCGCCCGGATAGTGCGCGAGCATTTCACGGTAATCGAGCACTTCGTCGCCGGTGGCGGCCATCAAATAATAGCGTTCGGGCCGCGTGATCGACGCGACGCCGAGCGCCCGGAGCTCGTCCAGATGATGCGGCTCGACCGTGATGCTGCCGCCGCCGTGCCACAGCGGCTGCTCGCCGAGATAGGCGCTCAGGTCGCGCTGCGGCACGACCGCCGGGTTCAGCAGCACCGCCGGCCAGCCGTGCTTCTCGGCGAGATGCGTGGCGAAGTAACCGCCGAGCGAACTGCCGATCACCGTGACGTCTTTCGGCTTCGCAGCCGCGACCAGCGATTCAGCGAGCGCAACGGTCTCGAACGGCGAAACCGGCAGCATCGGACAGCACCATTCGTCGCTGCGGCCAAGTTCGACGAGGCGCGCCGCCAGCACGCGCGCCTTGAACGAATTGGGTGACGAACGGAAACCGTGCAGATAAAGGATCACGAAGCGCCTCGTGCGGAAAGTGCGTCGAGCAGCTTCTGATGCACGCCGCCGAAGCCGCCGTTGCTCATCACCAGAACCTGGTCGCCGGGGCGCGCTGCGTGAACCACCGCCTTGACCAGCGCGTCGAGATTGTCGAATGCCTGCGCTTTGCCGCCGAGCGGTGCGAGCGCCTCGCCGAGATCCCAGCCGAGTGCGTCGCGGCCAGCCGGCGCGCCGTAGCCGAACACGAGATCGGCGTCGGCCAGACTCGCCGGCAGTTGCGCCTTCATCACCCCGAGCTTCATGGTGTTCGAGCGCGGTTCCAGCACGGCCAGGATTCGCGTGTTTTCATGGCCGACGCGGGCGCGCAGTCCGGCCACCGTCGTTTCGATGGCCGTGGGGTGGTGAGCGAAATCGTCGTAGACAGTCACGCCGTCGACGCTGCCGCGCACTTCCATACGGCGCTTCACATTCCGGAAACTCGCCAGCGACTTCGCGGCTTGCGCTGGCGGCACGCCGACATGGCGCGCGGCGGCGATCGCGGCAAGCGCGTTCATGCGGTTGTGTTCGCCCTGCACCTGCCACTCGACCACGCCGACGCGCTCACTGTTGTGATACACGGCAAAACGCTCATCGACCGGCACGCCGTCTTCAGCTGGCAGGGTTTCCCAGCCGCCTTGCACGCCGAAACGCTCGACTTCGCTCCAGCAACCGCGTGTCAGCACGCGCTCCAGCGCGTCTTCACGACCGTTCGTGACGATACGGCCAATGCCCGGCACCGTGCGGATCAGATGATGGAACTGCGTTTCGATCGCCGCCAGATCCGGGAAAATGTCGGCGTGATCGAACTCGAGGTTGTTCAGCACCGCGGTTTTCGGCCGGTAGTGAACGAACTTGGAGCGCTTGTCGAAGAAGGCCGTGTCGTACTCGTCGGCCTCGATCACGAAGAAGCTCGAATCGGTTAGCCGCGCCGACACCCCGAAGTTCAGCGGCACGCCGCCGATCAGGAAGCCCGGATTGAGACCCGCGTCTTCGAGCAGCCAGGTCAGCATCGAACTGGTGGTGGTCTTGCCGTGCGTGCCGGCCACCGCCAGCACCCACTTGCCGTTCAGTACGTGCTCGCCGAGCCACTGCGGACCGGACACATAAGGCAGGCCGCGATCGAGGATCGCTTCCATCAGCGGGTTGCCGCGCGAGACCACATTGCCGATCACAAACAGGTCGGCATTGAGACCGTTCAACTGCTCGGCGTCATAGCCTTCAATCAGACGAATGCCTTGTGCCTCGAGCTGCGTGCTCATGGGCGGATAGACGCCGGCGTCGCAGCCCGTCACGGTGTGGCCCGCGCCGCGCGCGAGGACCGCGAGTCCGCCCATGAACGTGCCGCAGATACCGAGGATGTGGATGTGCATAAGCCTGTCGTGCCGCGCGGGCGTATTTTGCGAGGGATGGGAGTGCGGAAGAGCGGTCGAAACGACCGTCCGCAAAGGACGCTATTGTAACCGACGCCTCCGAATCGCCCTACGAACGGGGCCGCCAGGATGGCTGCCCGTCCCGCCCCGGCAAAACGCCCTGCGTGAACCGCCCAGAAAGGGCTGTCATCAATCTCTAGTATGATTGAGAGATGGTTCGCAAATCACATTTCGATCCGCAGCGCGTGCGCGAGGAAATCGCCATCGCGGCTGCCCGGATGATCGCTGAAGACGGTCTGGACTACGCAACGGCCAAGCGTAAAGCGGCACGGCAGGTAGTCGGCGAGAGCCGTGTTGCCGGCGAATGGCTGCCGGATAACGACCAGATCGAAGAAGAAATCCGTGAATATCAGTCGCTGTTCCAGGGCGACAGTCAGCCAGTGCTGTTGCGGCGGCTCCGCCGTATCGCGATCGACTGGATGGAGCGGCTTGCGCCGTTCAATCCCTATCTGACCGGCGCGGTGCTCGGCGGCACAGCCGGCGAACACTCGGATATTCACCTTCAGGTGTTCTGCGACAACCCGAAAGAAGTCGCGATCTACTTTCTGAACGCCAACATCCAGTACGACGTTTCGGAGACACGGCATTTCGCCGGTCGCGGCTACGTCGAGACGCTTAGCTTCCTCTGGCGCCCCACGAACGAAGGGCGCGATGCGGAGCCGGCCGGCATCCACGTCGCCCTGTACGAAACGGACGACTTGCGCGGCGCGGTTCGGGCCGACGCGCGCGGCCGCACGGCTCGGGCGAATCAGCAGGCCGTTCAGGCGCTGCTCGACAGCAGCAACGTCACCTCTTCAACTAATTAGACAGACCTAGACCTGGAATGAATACGACACGGATTCTGGCAGGCGCGCTCGTCGCGATCGCCGCCGCGGGTGGCGGGGTGCTGGCCAATCACTTGCTGAACGGCGACCCGGAAGTCGCCCACGCGGCGCAGCCCGGTTCCACGCAAAGCGCCGTCGAGCAACTCTGGACCGCGCCCGTCACGAATGTCGACGGCAAGCCGCAATCGCTAAGTTTGCTTAAAGGCCACCCAATCGTCGTCAACTTCTGGGCGTCCTGGTGCGGACCGTGCGTAGAGGAAATGCCCGCTCTTTCGCAACTTCAACGCGAATATGCGAAGAAAGGAATCCAGTTCGTCGGACTTGGCGTCGATTCGGATAAAAACGTCCAGGCGTTCCTGCAGAAGGTGAAAGTGGCCTACCCGGTCTACGTCACCGGGTTCGGCGGCGCCGACCTTGCGCGCGCGTTCGGCAATACTGCGGGCGGCCTGCCCTTTACCGTCGTAATCGACGCAAAAGGCAACATCCGCTCGACAAAATTAGGGCAAATCGACCCGCAAGCGCTGAAACAGACGCTCGACGCGCTCTAAATTTCACATTCTTTTGACGATCAGATCGGGGCAAAAGGCGCGAAATTACGCGCAAATCGCTCGAATTTGAGAGAAGATGGGCGCCCGGAGAGATGGCGAAAGATCGCCGGGATCGTTTCCAACGCGCAGGAAACTAGACAAGTTTCTCTAATCAGCGCTAAAGTGCGCCCAATTCCACGGAAAAAGAAGCGACCATGACGCGACTGCTGGTACTGCACGGCCCCAACCTCAACCTTCTCGGCACCCGGGAACCGGAGGTTTATGGCCGCGTAACGCTGCCGCAGATCGATCAGGCACTTGCGGACCGCGCAGCGGACGCAGGCGTCGAACTCGCGTCGTTCCAGAGCAATCATGAAGGCGCTCTCGTCGATCGCATCCAATCCGCCCGGACTGAACAAACCGATTTCATACTGATCAATCCCGCCGCGTACACGCACACCAGCGTGGCCATTCGGGACGCACTGGCGGGGGTCGGCATCCCGTTCGTCGAGATTCATCTCTCGAACGTACATCGCCGCGAACCGTTCCGGCATCACTCGTATTTCTCCGACCAGGCTGAAGGCGTGATTTGCGGCCTTGGCTGGAAGGGATATATGTACGCGCTCGAATTCGCGCTCGACCGGCTGTCGGCCGGCTCGTCGCGCGGCTGATTCCAAACACGTCCAATTTAAGCCGGGTACTGCGATTGCACGCGCCGGCACTTTACGCATTGAAAGGGGCTTCCTGATGGATCTACGTAAACTGAAAACTCTGATCGACCTCGTCTCGGAGTCCGGTATTTCCGAACTCGAAGTGACCGAAGGCGAAGGCAAGGTCCGCATCGTCAAGAATGCGCCGCCGGTTTACGTGCAACCGTCCGCTTCGTATGCTCCGCAATATGCCCAGCCGGCACCGCTGCCGGGCGGCGAAGCACCGGCTGCCGCAGCGGGCGCGCCGGCTACGCCGGCGCCCGTCGCGCCGCAAGGCCACGTGGTGACATCGCCGATGGTCGGCACGTTCTACCGCGCGCCGTCGCCGGGCGCCGACCCGTTCGTCCAGGTGGGCGACACGGTCAAGGAAGGCCAGACGATCTGCATCATCGAAGCGATGAAGCTGCTCAACGAAATCGAGTCGGACAAGTCCGGCGTGGTGAAGGAAATCCTCGTCGAAAACGGCCAGGCGGTCGAGTACGGCCAACCGCTGTTCGTGGTCGGCTAACGCGGCACGCTTTGCGCTTTTTTTGCGCCTGCCGCCCGCGCGCCTGCCCTCCCGAGGCGCGCGACCGATCCTCTGAGGCAGCCCGTGTTGTGATCGACCGGGCGCCTATTGATGAGTCGAAAATCCGCTATGTTTGAAAAAATTCTCATTGCCAATCGTGGCGAGATCGCGCTTCGTATCCAGCGCGCCTGCCGCGAACTGGGCGTCAAGACGGTCGTCGTCTATTCGGAAGCCGACAAGGAAGCCAAGTACGTGAAGCTCGCCGACGAGGCGGTCTGTATCGGCCCGGCGCCTTCGAATCTGAGCTACCTGAACATGCCGGCGCTGATCAGCGCGGCAGAAGTGACGGACGCCGAAGCGATCCACCCCGGCTACGGCTTCCTGTCGGAAAACGCCGACTTCGCCGAGCGCGTCGAGCAGTCCGGCTTCACCTTTATCGGCCCGCGCCCGGAAACCATCCGGATGATGGGCGACAAGGTGACCGCCAAGCAAACCATGATCAAGACCGGCGTGCCCTGCGTGCCGGGTTCTGAAGGCGCGTTGCCGGAAGATCCGAAAGAGATCGTGAAAATTGCCCGCCAGGTCGGCTACCCGGTGATCATCAAGGCCGCCGGCGGCGGCGGTGGCCGCGGCATGCGCGTGGTCCACACCGAAGCAGCGCTGGTCAACGCCGTCAACATGACGCGCGAAGAAGCCGGCCGTGCGTTCGGCAACCCGCAGGTCTACATGGAGAAATTCCTGGAGAACCCGCGGCACATCGAAATTCAGATTCTGTCCGACTCGTTCAAGAACGCAGTCTGGCTCGGCGAGCGCGATTGCTCGATGCAGCGCCGTCACCAGAAAGTGATCGAAGAAGCGCCGGCGCCCGGCATCGCGCGCCGCCTGATCGACCGCATCGGCGATCGCTGTGCGGACGCCTGCAAGAAGATGGGCTATCTTGGCGCGGGTACGTTCGAATTCCTGTACGAAAACGGCGAGTTCTACTTCATCGAAATGAACACGCGCGTGCAGGTCGAGCATCCGGTGACCGAGCTGATCACGGGCGTCGACATCGTGCAGGAACAGATTCGCATTGCAGCGGGCGAGAAACTCGCGTTCCGTCAGCGCGACATCGTGTTCAAGGGTCACGCGATCGAATGCCGGATCAACGCGGAAGATCCGTTCAAGTTCACGCCGTCGCCGGGACGTTTGACGTCGTGGCATATGCCGGGCGGCCCCGGCATCCGCGTCGATTCGCACGCCTACAATGGTTATTTCGTGCCGCCGAACTACGATTCGATGATCGGCAAGCTGATCGCTTACGGCGCGACGCGCGAGCAGGCGATCAAGCGGATGCGCATCGCACTGTCGGAAATGGTGGTGGAAGGCATCCAGACCAACATCCCGCTGCATCGCGAGCTGATGCTGGACGCGAAGTTCGTGGAAGGCGGCACCAGCATTCACTACCTCGAAAACCGGTTGGCCGCGAAACAGCAGGCCGCGCCGGAAGAAGCGTAAGTCATGAGCTACCGGGAACTGATCGCCGAACTGGCACGCGAGCACGCGGAGGAGTTCTCCGACGCGCTGCTCGAGTTGGGTGCGTTGTCCGTATCGGTTGAAGATGCGGACGCCGACACGCCCGACGAGCAGCCGCTGTTCGGCGAGCCCGGTCTCACGCCGGATCGCACGGCGTGGCAGCGTTCGCGCGTGATCGCACTGCTCGCGCCGGAACAGGAGCCAGGTGTGCTGCTCGCAGCGGCGGCCAACGAGGTGGGGCTGGAAAGCGCGCCATCGTTTACCGTGCGTGAAGTCGAAGAGCAGGATTGGGTACGTCTCACACAGTCGCAATTCGATCCGATTTCGATCGGCGAGCGCATCTGGGTGGTGCCCTCGTGGCACGACGCACCGGACCCTGACGCACTCGTGCTGGAACTCGATCCGGGCCTCGCGTTCGGCACCGGCAGCCATCCCACTACGCGTCTGTGTATGGAATGGCTGGAGCAGTCGGTGAAGGCGGAGCAATCCGTGCTCGACTACGGCTGCGGCTCGGGCATCCTCGCGATCCTCGCGAAGAAGTGCGGCGCCAACCCGGTGTACGGCATCGATATCGACCCGCAGGCGGTCGAATCGGCGCGTTACAACAGCGAGCGGAACCGAGCGGAAGTCACGTACGGTTTGCCAGACGAATGCCCCACCGGCGAGTTCGATATCGTGGTCGCCAACATCCTCTCCAACCCGCTCAAGCTGATGGCGTCGATGTTGTCGTCGAAGGTCAAGCCGGGTGGCCGGATCGCGCTGTCAGGCATTCTGGCGCGCCAGGCGGACGAAGTGGCGCAGGTCTATTCGCGATGGATCGACATCGGCGTATGGCGCGAACACGAAGGTTGGGTATGCCTGACGGGAACGCGCCGCGAAAGCCATTAGAATAAGGCGTATTGTCCAACCAACGGCCTTTCGGCTTATCGGCTCAATATGCTCCTGGCGACGCGTTGCCCCTTCTGCGAAACCGTCTTCCGCCTGCAACCGGCGCAGCTAGCGCTGCGCCGCGGCCTCGTGCGTTGCGGGCATTGCCATGAAGTATTCGACGCGTCGAGCAGCCTGTTCGAACTGAACGAGGCCGGCGACTTCTCCTCCGCCAAGCCAATTGCCGCGGCTGCGGCGATCGAGGCCTTGTCCGGCGTACGCCCAAAGGGCCCCGATTTCAGCGCTGAAGCATGGGATCCATGGGCGCCGGCGCCCGACGCCACGATCGACAACCGCCTGCTTCACAACGCCAGCAATCTGCCGCTTACGCCGATTTCAACGGGCGCAGGCGTCGCGGTCACGCCGCGTCACGCTACCGAGCCGGAACTGCCGGCGAGCGCCTTCACCACGCCGATTGCTGCCGACCACGAACCCAGTCTCGCGAACGCGCCGCTCGAACCCGTTGCCAACGAGGCCGAGACGCCCCCGGACCTGCCGCGTGAGCCTTTCGCTTACGAGGCCAATCCGTCTACGGAAGCAGCGCCGCGGGTCTGGCACAAGACCGAGCGTCCTTCTGAACATCTTGCTGATGCTGACGAGCCGGTTTTGCACGAGCCGGCCAGCTTGCATGGCATTCCTGACAATGAACCGCATTTCGGTGGGGCCGGCTTAGGTGCTGCAGGCGTAGCTGCGGCGGCCGGCCTCGGTGCAGCCGCCTCGGGTGGTGGCTCGGGTCCAGGCCCGGCCACCTTTGGATCGAGCGGCGAGCCCTTCGCGGTCCAGCCGGTACATGACGGCGTCGACCCCTTCCCGGTGGTACGCGAAACCCGCCCGGCCGAACCGCGCCGCCTCGGCTGGATCATCTTCGGCTCGGTGGTCGCCGCGTTGCTGGTTATCGCCCTGCTCGCGCAACTCGCCTGGTGGCAGCGCGAAACCGTACAGGTCTACTTCCCACGTTCGCAGACGCTCTACGTAAAGGCCTGCGCGCAGCTCGGCTGCCAGATCACGCCGCCGCACGACATCGACGGTTTGCAGGTCGAACCGTCCGACCTGCGGCAGATCGACGGCCCGCACAAGCTCGAACTGAAGATGCCGCTGCGCAACCGCGCCAATGTTGCGCTGGCCTACCCGGCGATCGAACTCACGCTGCTCGACGACCAGAACAATGTCGCCGTGCGCCGCGTGTTGTGGCCGCAAGACTACGTCGCACCCGGCACGCCGATTGCGGCCGGACTGCCGGCGCACACGACCCAGACCATGATCGTGCATCTCGACACGGGCAATGCGGTCGCGTCAAATTTCCGCGTACAGATTTTTTATCCGTAACGCATCCTCGCGCCCGGCACTGACCGGGCGTGTTCACCGTCATTACTGACGAATTTTCGGAGCACGACAACATGAGTCAAGTTACGCTGGGTGGCAACCCGATCGAAGTAGCCGGCACGTTCCCGAGCGTGGGCCAGACTGCCCCCGCCTTCTCGCTGGTCGGCAAGGATCTGAAGCCGCTGTCGCTGGCCGACTTTGCCGGCAAGCGCAAGGTGCTGAACATCGTCCCGAGCCTCGACACGCCGACCTGCGCCACGTCGACCCGCAAGTTCAACGAGGCTGCAGCCAAGCTGAGCAACACGGCTGTGATCGTCGTGTCGGGCGACCTGCCGTTCGCCGCATCGCGTTTCTGCACGACCGAAGGCATCGAGAACGTCGTGACGGCGTCCACGTTCCGCGGCCATGAGTTCGCGCAAGCCTATGGCGTGGACGTCACGAGCGGCCCGCTGACGGGTCTGACGGCACGCGCCGTGGTGGTCGTCGACGAGAACGACAAGGTCGTGCACGCTGAGCTGGTCGGCGAAATCAAGAACGAGCCGAACTACGACGCAGCGCTTGCCGCGCTGAAGTAAAACCTTCGCGCACGAACCCCGGCGCCGCGCTTCATGCGCGGCGCTGTCACATCGTCGTGCCCATTCTCTTTATCGATTTTTACAGGAACGCTCGCCTTGGCTACGCTGATTTGCGGTTCGCTCGCCTACGACAACATCATGACCTTCGAAGGCCGCTTCCGGGAGCACATCCTGCCGGAGCAGGTCCACATCCTGAACGTGAGCTTTCTCGTGCCGACGATGCGCCGTGAGTTCGGCGGCTGCGCGGGCAATATCGCCTACTCGCTGCATCTGCTCGGCGGCAACGCGCGCATCATGGGCGCGCTTGGTGCGATCGACGCGCAGCTCTACATGGACCGCTTCAGGCAGCTCGGCCTCTCGACGGAAAACGTCCTGGTGGTGCCGGACACGTACTCGGCCCAGGCGATGATCACCACCGACCTCGAAAACAACCAGATCACCGCGTTCCACCCTGGTGCAATGATGCAGGCGCACCTGAACCGCGCCGACGAAGCGAAGGGCATCACGCTCGGCATCGTCGGACCGGACGGTTACGACGCCATGATCCAGCATTCCGAGCACCTGGCAGCGGCCGGCGTGCCGTTTATCTTCGATCCGGGCCAAGGTTTGCCGCTGTTCAACGGTGAGTCGCTGCGCCGCATGATTGAACTTGCTACTTACGTAGCTGTCAACGATTACGAAGCCAAACTGGTGAGCAACAAAACGGGTTGGTCGATCGAAGAGATCGCCGGCAAGGTCGAAGCGCTGATTGTCACGCTCGGCGAACAAGGCGCGCAGATCCATCACGCCGGTGGCATCGAAGCCATCCCGGCGGTCAAGGCACAGCAGGTGCTCGACCCTACGGGCTGTGGCGACGCATTCCGCGGCGGCTTGCTCTACGGCATCGAGAACAAGCTGGGCTGGGCGACCACGGGGCGTCTGGCAAGTCTGATGGGCGCGCTGAAGATCGAACACCAAGGCCCGCAAAACTACGCGCCCAACCGGGCGGAGATCAACGAACGGTTCAAGCAGGCGTTCGGATACGACCTGCAGTAATGCCGCAAGCTATTGGAGTTAGGGAATGAGAACAACGAGTCGCCTGGTAGTGGCCGCCTTGATCGCCGGTTCGCTGGCCATGTCGGGGTGTGCGTACAACAGCAGTTCTGCCGACGTCTACACGGCGTCGCAGGCACAACGCGAAGAAACGGTCCGCATGGGCACGGTCGACAGCGTTCGGGCCGTGAAGATCAGTTCGAACAACGGCCAGCCGAGCGGCCTGGGTGCGATCGGCGGCGGGGCGTTGGGCGCGGTGGCCGGCAGCGCGATTGGCGGTGGCCGCGGCTCGATCGTGACGGGCATCATCGGCGGCCTGGCTGGCGCAGTGGCAGGTAATGCGGTCGAGAACGGCGTCGCGGTGCACGACGGCCTCGAGATCACCGTGCGACTCGATAACGGCGACATGCGTGCGATCACGCAAAGCGCCACCGGCGAAATCTTCCGCGCCGGCGAGCGCGTCCGTCTGCTTTCCAGCGGCGGCGTCACGCGCGTCACACACTAAGTTTCCCCTCTCGTGCGGTCGCGCTTCACGCGCCACCGCGACGACTTCAAACGCATGCCCTCTGTGCATGCGTTTTTTTTCGCCTGCGGGTTTCGAACTCGCTTCTCAAAGCCAGCACCCTCGCCCGGGCAAAAAAAATCCCGTCGCCAGAAACCCGGCAACGGGACCCTGACCGAGTAGCGCTCGGTGATGCTGCTTCAAGCGCTACTCGATCATCGACACACAGTAAGACGTGTCGAAATACTTCTACTGCTTACGGACGGCTGCCCGTCGGGAACGGCCATGCAGCTGCCGGGTTCAGCGCGGTCTTCACCGTCGCCGCCGGTGCGCTCGAGACAGAAGTCGCAGCGGGAGCAGGTGCAGCCTTCTTGGCAACAGCCTTCTTCGCAGGGGCAGCCTTCTTGGCAGGAGCAGCGGCCTTCTTCGCGGCAGCCTTCTTGGCAGGCGCAGCCTTTTTAGCGGCAGCCTTTTTCGCAGGCGCAGCCTTCTTGGCGGCAGCCTTCTTAGCAGGCGCAGCTTTCTTGGCAGCAGCCTTCTTAGCAGGCGCAGCCTTCTTGGCAGCAGCCTTCTTAGCCGGCGCCTTCTTTGCTGCGGCCTTCTTCGCCGGTGCTGCCTTCTTTGCTGCAACCTTCTTCACAGCTGCTTTCTTAGCCGGCGCTGCCTTCTTTGCCGGTGCCTTCTTCGCTGCAACCTTCTTCACTGCGACTTTCTTGGCAGCGACTTTCTTTGCCGGCGCAGCCTTCTTCGCTGCAACCTTCTTCACTGCGACTTTCTTGGCAGCGACTTTTTTCGCCGGAGCGGCCTTCTTTGCCGGAGCAGCTTTCTTGGCTGCGGGTTTCTTAGCTGCTGCTTTCTTGATAGTTGCCATCATTTTCTCCTTCAGGTTTTCAGATGAGAGTCAGTTCAAACTACACCCTTCGTCAAAACCCGCTTCCCGCGGACGCTTCTCAGGGCGCGCGCTACGAAGCGGGCTATTCATCGGCGTACGCAGGTGCTGCGCGCTTACGCTAATGAATGCGGTAAGGCGCGCCGTGCCCTTGGGCACCGCGCGCCAGATCTGGTCGGCGCTGGATCTCAGCGCCGGCAATTGCTTGATCGGGCCGCTGGCGGCAACGCCAGCGGCTTTTTCCGGGGGGAAGTTTGCCCATCCCACTGAAGGGTTCGCAAAGTGCCAGTCATGTTTGTGGGCCGCGAAGGCACGCGGCGCACTGGGCACAATTTGCATCAGGCGGTTCTGCTCCTAACTAAATTGCCGCGGCCGAAGCCTGCCGGCATCCCCAAAATGAATGCATCTGCGACACGAACCCGGATCACTCCCAGGTCAGCGCGCCGCCAGTCTGATATTCGATCACTCGCGTCTCGAAGAAGTTGCGTTCCTTCTTCAGGTCGATCATCTCGCTCATCCACGGGAACGGGTTTTCCTCGTTCGGGTACAGCGGATCGAGACCGATCTGCTGGCAACGGCGGTTGCAGATGAAGCGCAGATAGCTCTTGAACATCGACGCATTGAGGCCGAGCACCCCGCGCGGCATCGTATCTTCTGCGTAACGATATTCAAGTTCGACCGCTTGCTGGAAGATCTCGCGGATTTCCGCGCGGAACTCAGCCGTCCAGAGTTGCGGGTTTTCGAGTTTGATCTGGTTGATCAGGTCGATGCCGAAATTGCAGTGCATCGACTCGTCGCGCAGGATGTATTGGTACTGTTCCGCGGCGCCGGTCATCTTGTTCTGGCGACCCAGCGCCAGGATTTGCGTAAAGCCGACGTAGAAGAACAGGCCTTCCATCACACAGGCGAACACGATCAGCGAGCGCAGCAGGGTCTGGTCTGCCTCGAGCGTGCCGGTCTTGAAGGCCGGGTCGGTCAGCGTATGGATGAACGGAATCAGGAATTCGTCTTTCGCGCGGATCGAGGAAACCTCGTGATACGCGTTGAAGATTTCGCCTTCGTCGAGGCCCAGGGACTCGACGATGTACTGGTAAGCGTGCGTGTGGATCGCCTCTTCGAACGCCTGGCGCAGCAGGAACTGGCGGCATTCGGGCGCCGTGATGTGGCGGTAGGTGCCCAGCACGATGTTGTTGGCGGCCAGCGAGTCGGCCGTCACGAAGAAGCCCAGGTTGCGCTTGACGATGCGGCGCTCGTCTTCGGTCAGACCGTTCGGGTCTTTCCAGAGGGCGATGTCGCGCGACATGTTCACTTCTTGCGGCATCCAGTGGTTGGCGCAACCAGCCAGATACTTTTCCCAGGCCCACTTGTATTTGAACGGCACCAACTGATTGACGTCGGTCTGGCCGTTGATGATGCGTTTGTCGGCGACATTGACTCGCGCTTCGGAGGCGGCAGCCGTTCCGGTAGCAGCGTGGGTCACATGAGCGACGGGAGCGACAGCGATGTCGTTCGCGAAGATGTCTTGAGCCGAGGGAGCGTGAGGAGCGGAACGCGTTCCGACTTGCGAACCGACAGCCGATCCCGCAGCGTTGCGCAACACATTCTGTTGCGTAGCGCTCGAGGGAGTTACGGCAGTGATCTCGTCATCCCAGTTGAGCATAAATGTCACCATCAATTTAGAACGGTTTGTACCATCTTTTCACGAGCGATAAAAGAGTTCGCTGATGAAAAATCCTGTTTTCGATTCGCGTTGCTACGTTCATACAACACTTTGTTCAACAGACTGTGTGTGTCGCCTCATGTGAAGCGTGTTGAACGCGTGTCGTCGAGGTGCTTCGCGAGCTCGAAGAGCAACGTGTCAAAGCGACGTTTCGCTGCTCTATCTATCTGTATTGCGGAGCGTGCTTGCAGCGTTTTGCGATTGCTTCCTGCTGCCTCGTGCTGACGTTCCGGCTGTCCCGTGCTTGCCTGTTCGTCAGTGCTGGCGAGGCGGAGTTCAATGCAATGTCGAGCGATGCATCTGACCGGTTGTGTCGATAGACCTTCGACCGGAGCGTTTGCTGAGCGCTTCATGTCGAGCGCTTCGTCGGTGCTGCCGACTGCTGACTGCGTCATCTACTACTTGCTTACCGCTTGCCTGCTGTTTGCCTGCCGCTTCACGACTTCAGTTGCTTGCCGTGCTTCGCTGCTTTTCGACGAGCGGCGCAACGTCGATTTCGTTTCGCTGCGCCGCTCGTCTACTTCGCTTATGCATCACTTCTATCAAGCTTGCTGATCGCTGCATTCGGGTCTTTACCTACAACCCGCTTAGCAAGCGGCGATCCTGCCGCCTGCTTCGTGCTTAGTCGCGATCGCCAGACTTCTTACTGGCAAGCTTCGCACTCGTCGAAACCAGGATCGCCCGGACGCATCATGCACACCGGACCATCTGCTTCCGGGGCTGCTTCGACTGCAACTGCCGGCGCTGCCGCCGCGACCTGGATGCCGCCCGAAGCTGCACCACCGCTCACGCCGAAGCCGCCTGCCGCGCCGCCGCCGACACCACCCGAACCGCCCGATCCTTCGCCGCCACCCGAGCTCACCGCGTTCAGTGCGCCGTGCGCCACCGTCGACTTCTCGACGTGCGTCGCCGCCATCGTGCGGAGGTAGTAGGTCGTCTTCAGACCGCGCACCCAAGCAAGCTTGTAGATCTCGTCGAGCTTCTTACCCGACGCGCCGCCCATGTAAATGTTCAGCGACTGCGCCTGGTCAATCCACTTCTGACGACGCGAAGCCGCCTCGACCAGCCACACCGGATCGAGTTCGAACGCGGTCGCGTAGATCGCGCGCAGGTCGGCCGGGATGCGGTCGATGCGCGAGAGCGTGCCGTCGAAGTACTTCAGGTCGGCGACCATGACTTCGTCCCACAGACCGCGTTCCTTCAGGTCGCGCACCAGGTAGTCGTTGACCACCGTGAATTCGCCCGACAGATTCGACTTCACATACAGGTTCTGGTACGTCGGTTCGATACAGGCCGACACGCCGATGATGTTCGAGATGGTCGCCGTCGGTGCGATAGCGACGCAGTTCGAGTTGCGCATGCCGTAGGTGGCGATACGCGAACGCAGTTCGGTCCAGTCCATCGATTCGCTCGAATCGACTTCAACGTAACCGCCACGCGCTTCGGCCAGCAGCTTCACCGAGTCTTGCGGGAGAATGCCGCGATCCCACAGCGAGCCGCGGTAGCTGGAGTAACGGCCGCGCTCCTGCGCCAGCTCCGTCGACGCGTAGTAGGCGTAGTAGCAGACCGCTTCCATCGACGTATCGGCGAACGCAACCGCCTCTTGCGACGCATACGGCGTGCGCAGCAGGTGCAGGCAGTCCTGGAAGCCCATGATGCCCATGCCGACCGGACGGTGCTTCAGGTTCGAGTTACGTGCCTTGGCGACTGCGTAGTAATTAATGTCGATCACGTTGTCGAGCATGCGCATCGCGACGCTGACGGTGCGCTTGAGCTTGTCGTGGTCGAGCGCCAGAGTGCCGTCCGCCTGTTCCTTCAAGTGAGCGACGAGGTTCACGGAGCCCAGGTTACAGACGGCGATTTCGGCGTCACTGGTGTTCAGCGTGATTTCCGTGCACAGGTTCGACGAGTGGACGACACCGACGTGCTGTTGCGGCGAACGCACATTGCACGGATCCTTGAACGTGATCCACGGGTGGCCGGTTTCGAACAGCAT
The DNA here is from genome assembly GCF_030464785.1 of Paraburkholderia sp. SEWSISQ10-3 4. Classification (NCBI taxonomy): domain Bacteria; kingdom Pseudomonadati; phylum Pseudomonadota; class Betaproteobacteria; order Burkholderiales; family Burkholderiaceae; genus Paraburkholderia; species Paraburkholderia sp. SEWSISQ10-3 4. Next base: position 56,124 of record NZ_JALPRI010000033.1, on the reverse strand, counting down.
GCCCAGCATCTTGCGCCACAGTTGCGCCGCCGGAATCTTCTTGAACAGCTTGATCTCGCCGCGCGCGACCTTGTCTTCGTAAGCCGTGTAAGCCGTTTCGAATTCCGCGCCGAACTTGTCGTGCAGATCCGGGCAGGTGGACGGCGAGAACAGCGTCCAGTCGCCGCCTTCGTGCACGCGCTTCATGAACAGGTCGGGAATCCAGTTCGCCGTGTTCATGTCGTGGGTGCGGCGACGGTCGTCGCCGGTGTTCTTACGCAGCTCGAGGAATTCTTCGATGTCCAGGTGCCACGTTTCCAGGTACGCGCAGACCGCGCCCTTGCGCTTGCCGCCCTGGTTCACGGCGACAGCCGTGTCGTTGACGACCTTCAGGAACGGCACGACGCCTTGCGACTTGCCATTGGTGCCCTTGATGTGCGAACCCAGAGCACGCACACGCGTCCAGTCGTTGCCCAAACCGCCGGCGAATTTCGACAGCAGCGCGTTTTCCTTCAGCGCTTCGTAGATACCGTCGAGGTCGTCGTCGACCGTGGTCAGGTAGCACGACGACAGTTGCGAGCGGCGGGTACCCGAGTTGAACAGCGTCGGCGTGGACGACATGAAGTCGAAGCTCGACAGCACGTTGTAAAACTCGATCGCGCGCGCTTCGCGGTCGATCTCGTTCAGCGACAGACCCATCGCGACACGCATAAAGAATGCCTGGGGCATTTCGATGCGCACGCCGTCGTGATGCAGGAAGTAGCGGTCGTACAGCGTTTGCAGGCCGAGGTAGCCGAACTGCAGGTCGCGGTTGTTGTCGAGTGCGGCGCCGAGGCGCTTCAGGTCGAACTGCAGGAGTTTGTCGTCGAGCAGTTCGGCTTGCACGCCGCGCTTGATGAATTGCGGGAAGTACTCGGCGTAGCGCTCGCCCATTTCCGTTTGCGTGACTTCCTCTTCGAGGATTTCGCGGCGGATCGTGTGCAGCAGGATGCGGGCCGTGACCTGGCTATAAGCCGGGTCTTTTTCGATCATCGTGCGGGCAGCCAGGATCGCCGAATCATAGACCTGGCTCATCGGCACGCCGTCGTACAGATTCTTGACCGTTTCCGCGATGATCGGATCGGCGCTCACGGCGTCGCCCAGGTTCGAGCACGCCAGTTCGATGATGCCGCGCAGCGCAGCCATGTCGAGCGGACGCGTCACGCCGTTGTCGGTGACGTTCAGACCCGGCGTGCTGGCGACGATCTGGTCGTCATGACCGCGCGCCTGGGTGCGCTTCTCGCGATACAGCACGTATGCACGCGCGACGTTATGTTCGCCGCCGCGCATCAGCGCGAGCTCGACCTGATCCTGGATGTCTTCAATATGGAACGTGCCGCCGTTCGGACGGCTGCGCACAAGTGCGCGCACCACGTTCTGCGTAAGTTGCTCGACCAGTTCGCGCACGCGAGCCGACGCCGCGCCTTGACCACCGTTGACGGCCAGAAATGCCTTCGTCACGGCGATGGCGATTTTCGACGGCTCGAACGACACCACGCTGCCGTTACGACGGATCACCTTGTAGTCGGCGTAGGTCACTTGCGGCGCGAGCGCCTGGGCGCCTTGTGTCTGGCCAAAGGCCTGGCCAGCCGGTGAACCCTCGTACCGGGTCGTCGCGTTGTCGGTGGTTTGCATGTGCAAAGCTCCTGGTCTTGGAAATGTTGCGGAGATAACCGCGGATTAAAACGAACGCTGCGCCGCCGCGTGCGCAAGCGATGGGGTGCAGAAAAAAGGCCGGCTGAGCCGGGTGGCGGGATGCGACAGCGATGAAGCCTGGTTCGAATTGAAAACGGTCTTCATCATGTGTGTCGCGATCACTTGCTATGCCCTTTTCCTGAATGTTTCTGGACGCTGCCGCTTCTCTCGACCGGCCACGCCGCAGGAATATTTATCGCTGCCCGGAATGCTTGCGGCGCCGTGCTCGGGAAGCGGGGCGCCGCAAACTTATGCACTCAGTTATGCACAGAGTTATACACACCGGACACAAGATATAGTGCGAAACTGAATTTCTGGCACCAAGTATAGTGTAGTTTCAAGACAGGTCAAATCGTTTTATTTGCTTTCAAAGGCTTGACTTTTGCATAGCGCGACGCGAAGCCGACTCCCCGGAGAACAAGGCTGTGCCTTGCTCTCCTCGCATCACGCGAGGTTGCGCGAAGGGTCGTTACAGCGTTTTGGAAAACTTGAGATAGGGGAAGTACCGATCCGCCAACGCGGTATCGCGCTGCAGACGCTGCCACTCGAAATGCGGCCCTGGATCGGTCTTGCGATCGGGGGCGATGTCCGAGTGACCGGCGAGGCCCTCGACCGGATAGCGGGCCTTGAGCGCCGTCACAAGTGCGCCGAGCGTGCGGTATTGCGCCGCTTCGAAAGCAGTCGTATCACTGCCCTCCAGCTCGATGCCGATCGAGAAATCGTTGCAGCGCTCGCGGCCGAAAAAATTCGACGGCCCGGCGTGCCATGCCCGCTCGTTGCAGGACACGAATTGCTCGAGCGCGCCGTCGCGATGAATCACGAAATGCGCCGACACCCGCACGCCGCGCAGATGCGTGTCGTAGTACGGGTGCGCGTCGCAGTCGAGGGTATTCAGGAACAGTTCGGCGATCGCGGTGCCGCCGAACTCATTGGGCGGCAAGCTGATGTTGTGGACGACGATCAGCGTCGGCACGGCCCCTTCGGGTCGCGCTTCAAAATTCGGCGATGGCAGCTTGCGTGCGGCGGCGACCCAACCGTCGGCGTCGACGGTGAACTCGACACTCATCGAGCGTCGCGGCCCGAGGGACGCGCGCCATGACGCTGCGCGTGCGCGGCGCTGCAGAAAGGCTGCCCCGCCACCACCACGGAGTCGCTCTTCGGCGCGTGCACGCCGCACTCGGCGCAACGGATCATCGGCTCGGCGAGCTGGGGTCGCGCTTGCGGCGCATTAGGCCCACGCGCGCCGCCATTCGGAGCGCTCTGGCCTCGTGCACCGCCGGCGCCCGCGGCGCCATTCGCATCGGCGCCGGTGCGTTGCGACGCTTGCGCGTCGTGACGACGCAGCGCCTTGACCAGCCACTGGCCAACGATGAACAACAGGATCAGCAGAAAAATTTGTCGCATAGCAGGACACTCACACTACAGCACGGTGCAACAGCACCTCGAATACGAAACGGCTGCCGACGTACGCCAGCAACAGCGCGACGAACGACGCCAGCACCCAGCGCAATGCCGCACGGCCGCGCCAGCCGGAAACCTTGCGCGCAGTCAGCAGCGCGCCGAACATCACCCAGGAAAGAATCGCGAACACGGTCTTGTGATCGAGCCGCAAGGCGCGGTCCACCAGTTGCTCGCTAAACAGGATGCCCGAGACCAGGGTCAGCGTGAGCAGCACGAAGCCGGCGCCGATCAAACGGAACAGCAGCTTTTCAAGTGTCAGCAGCGGCGGCAAGGTGTCGAGCCAGCTCGACAGCCAGCCGTTGCCCGCCGCAGCCGCATTGCGTTGCGACATGCCCCCGCGCATGGCATGCAGACGCCGCTCGACCAGCAGCATCAGAACCGCGTGCAGCGCCGCGATCGCGAACAGACCGTACGCGATATTGGCGATCAGGAAATGCAGCTTGAACATCGGCGCGGCTGAATACGGCAGCACGCGCACGCCATTGAACGCCAGCGGCAACAAAGAAGCGACGCAGGCGAGCGGCAACACCAGCAGGCGCAAGCCGTCGAGCGGAAAGAAAAAGCTCTCGATCCAGTAGATGCCGGCGCCGAGCCAGAACATCGCCGACAGCGCGAACGCGAAACCGAACACCATCGCGTTCTGGGGAAAGATGGTGGTGTGCAGCAGCACGCCGTGGGCCAGCAGCGCGACAAACAGCAGCGCGCGGCCCGAGCTGCTCATGCCCGAAGCGGCCGATGAGGCCGGGATGCCCGCGGAACCGGGCACCGGCGGCACGCTCTCGAGCATGGGGCGCAAGGCGGCGTGCCGGTGCGAGCGCCAGCCGGCCACGGCGAGACCGCCGTAGAGGAGCGCAGTGAGGGCATACAGTACAATATCCATATTCGAAGTTTACACTAGGCCCCTGCTCCGCGACGTCTCCCGCTTCGCGCCCCGCTCCGGCCGCACAGTTCATCGCTCCCCATGCTCGACAATCTGACTCAACGGATGGCGCGCGTCGTCAAGACGCTGCGCGGCGAAGCCCGGCTCACCGAGGCGAACACCCAGGAAATGCTGCGCGAAGTGCGCCTCGCGCTTCTCGAGGCGGACGTGGCGCTGCCCGTCGTGCGCGAGTTCATCGCCAAGGTGAAGGAAAAAGCGCTAGGCGAGGAAGTGCTCAGCAGCCTGTCGCCGGGTCAGGCGCTGGTCGGCGTGGTGCAGCGCGAGCTGACCGCGATCATCGGCGGCGACTATGAAGGCAAGGCCGTCGAGCTGAATCTCGCCGTCACACCGCCGGCTGTCATCCTGATGGCGGGTCTGCAAGGCGCCGGTAAGACGACCACGGTCGGCAAGCTCGCCAAGCTCCTGCGCGAGAAGTACAAGAAGAAGGTCCTCACGGTTTCGTGCGACGTCTACCGCCCGGCTGCTATTGCGCAGTTGAAGACGGTGACCGAGCAGGTCGGCGCGGATTTCTTCCCGTCGGAACCGGATCAGAAGCCGGTGGATATCGCGATCGCCGCCGTGGATTGGGCCAAGCGCCACTACCACGACGTGCTGCTGGTCGACACGGCCGGCCGTCTGGGTATCGACGATGCGATGATGGCCGAAATCGCCGCGCTGCACAGCACGCTGAAACCGGCGGAAACGCTGTTCGTCGTGGACGCGATGCTCGGCCAGGATGCGGTCAACACCGCGAAGGCCTTTAGCGACGCATTGCCGCTCACCGGCGTGGTCCTCACCAAGCTCGACGGCGATTCACGTGGTGGCGCGGCGCTCTCCGTGCGTCACGTGACGGGCAAGCCGATCAAGTTCGTCGGCGTCGCCGAAAAGCTCGATGGCCTCGAAATTTTCTACCCGGATCGCATGGCGAACCGGATTCTCGGCATGGGCGACATTCTCGCCCTCGTCGAAGAAGCGCAGCGCGGCGTAGACGTTCAGGCCGCGCAGAAGCTCGCCGACAAGGTCAAGAAAGGCGGCGACTTCGACCTCAACGATTTCCGCGCGCAATTGACCCAGATGAAGGGCATGGGCGGCCTATCGTCGCTGATGGACAAACTGCCGGCCCAGTTCCAGCAAGCCGCCGCCGGCGCCGACATGGGCCAGGCCGAAAAGCAGATGCGCCGCATGGAAGGCATCATCAACTCGATGACACCGCTCGAGCGCGCCAAGCCCGATCTGATCAAGGCCACCCGCAAGCGCCGCATTGCCGCCGGCGCAGGCGTGCAGGTGCAGGAAGTCAATCGCATGCTGAATCAGTACGACCAGATGCGCACGATGATGAAAAAGCTGAAGGGCGGCAATCTGCAAAAGATGATGCGCGGCATGAAGGGCATGATGCCCGGCATGCGCTAAGCTTTAGCAAGACGGCGGCGCGCGTGCTTCCGTGCATAAACAACGGCACGCGCGGCTGACTCGGAATTTGTGCGGGTTTATTCTGTACCGCACGCCGTCGTTCTCACCCACACTATGTATACAGTTACCGCCCGTCAGACGTCATGAACCGCGAAGAAGCTCTCCATATTTTTAGCCACTCCGAAGAAATCGTTTCGGCCAACGACGTCAACGCGTCGATCAGCGGCATGGCTGCCGCCATCCGCAACGAGATGAGCGAGGACTTTCCGCTCGTGCTGTCGGTGATGGGCGGCGCGGCGGTGTTCACCGGCATGCTGCTGCCGCACCTCGATTTCCCGCTCGAATTCGACTACATCCACCTGACCCGTTATCGCAACACCACCAAAGGTGGTAATGAGATGCAGTGGCGCGTGGCGCCGGCTGAGTCGGTGAAGGATCGCGTCGTGCTGGTGCTCGACGACATCCTCGACGAAGGCGAGACGATGGCGGCGATCCGCGACCGCATCCTCGCGATGGGCGCGAAGCGCTTCCTGAGCGCGGTACTGTGCGAGAAGATCATTCCGAAGGCCAAGCCGCTGCGCCCGGATTACTGTGGTTTCGAAGTGCCGGACCGCTACGTGTTCGGTTGCGGGATGGACGCCAAAGGCTACTGGCGCAACCTGCCGACTATTCGGGCGTTGACCGAAGGGGCTTAATTTAAAGCCTGGTTGTTCCGGCGGCCCCGCGTACGGCGCGCACCGGCGTAAAAAAAGCGGCCCGCGGGCCGCTTTTTGTTTGTCAGGCTGGCGATAGCACTGCTGCGCTACCGTGCGGAACCCCGCACCGGATCTCGCTCAAAGTTGATGCACAAAAGAGCGAATACCGCCGAGCATCATTTCGACTGAGATCGCCACCAGCACCAATCCCATCAACCGTTCAAAGGCCATCATGGCGCGCTCACCGAGCCACGCCTGAATGCGCTCCGCCAGCATCAGCACGATCGCGCAGACGATCATCGTGACGGTCAGCGCGCCGATCCACTCGAACATCTTGCCGGGCGCCTGCGACGTCAGCAGCATCACCGTCGCGAGAGCCGACGGACCCGCCAGCGCCGGAATGGCGAGCGGCACAATGAGTGGCTCGCCGCCGCGCGTATCGCCGCCGAACGGGCCGTCAGGATGCGGAAACACCATCCTGAGCGCAATCAGAAACAGCACAATCCCGCCACCGATGCGCAATGACTGGTCGGTCAGACTCATCATGCGCAGGAAGCGGTCGCCGACCACCATGAACACCAGCAGGATCGCGAAGGCGATCGCCACCTCACGGAGGATGACGATCGTGCGCCGCTTCGGCGAAACGCTGCGCAGGCAACTGATAAAGAGCGGAATATTGCCTAACGGATCAGTGATCAGAATCAGCAGGACGGTCGCAGATACGAAGGTGTACTCCACCGTCCGCTCCGCTTATTGCGCCAATGCTGCGCGAACCTTGCCGATCACCGTTTGAGCGGCGTCTTCGACCGGCAGCAGCGTCGCTTCAGCGTCGCGGCGGCCTTGATACTCGAGCTTGCCGTCCTTGAGACCACGATCGCCGATCACCAGGCGATGCGGCACGCCGATCAGTTCCCAGTCGGCGAACATCACGCCCGGACGTTCGCCGCGATCGTCGAGGATCACGTCGACACCGGCTTCGACCAGTTCCGCGTACAGCTTGTCGGCCTGCTCACGCACGGCTTCGCTGCGGTCGTAACCCATCGGGCACAGCACGACCTCGAACGGTGCGATCGACTCCGGCCAGATGATGCCCTTGTCGTCGAAATTCTGTTCGATCGCCGCGCCCAGAATACGCGTGATGCCGATGCCGTAGCAGCCCATTTCCATCGGCTGCGGCTTGCCGTTCTCGTCGAGACAGGTGGCGTTCATCGCTTCCGAGTATTTCTTGCCGAGCTGGAACACGTGACCGACTTCGATGCCACGGCAGATGTCGATCACGCCCTTGCCGTCCGGCGACGGATCGCCCTTCTTCACATTGCGGATATCAGCGACGACCGGCTCCGGCAGATCGCGGCCCCAGTTGACACCGGTGGTGTGGTAATCCACTTCGTTCGTACCCACCACGAAGTCGCTCATGTTGGCGACCGTGCGATCCGCGATAACCTTGATCGGCTTCTTCGTGTTGATCGGGCCGAGGTAACCCGGCGGCGTGCCGAAGGTCTCGATGATCTCGGCCTCGGTCGCCATGCGGAAGTCCGCCAGACCCGGAAGCTTGCTTGCCTTGATCTCGTTCAGTTCGTGATCGCCGCGCAGCATCAGCAACCAGATGGTCGGTTCGGCGCCTTCGTTTTCCGTGGCGAGGATGATCGACTTGATGGTGCGCTCGAGCGGGATGTTCAGCAGCTCGGCCACGGCCTCGCACTTTGCTTTGCCCGGCGTTGCCGTCTTCTTCATCTCTTCGGTCGGCGCTGCGCGTTCAGCGTACAACGGCAACGCTTCGGCCGCCTCAACGTTCGCAGCGAACTCCGAGGTCGGGCAATACGCGATCGCGTCTTCACCGGTGTCGGCGATCACGTGGAATTCATGCGAACCACTGCCGCCGATCGAACCGTTGTCCGCTGCCACTGCGCGGAAATCCAGACCGAGGCGCGTAAAGATGCGCACGTACGCGTCGTACATCTTGCGATACGACTCGCGCAGGCCTTCCGCGTCTTTGTCGAACGAGTACGCGTCTTTCATGATGAACTCGCGACCACGCATCACGCCGAAACGCGGACGGATCTCGTCGCGAAACTTCGTCTGGACCTGATAGAAGTTCACCGGCAACTGGCGGTAGCTCTTGATCTGGCCGCGCGCGATATCCGTGACCACTTCTTCGTGGGTCGGTCCGAGCACGAAATCGGATTGCTTGCGATCCTTGAAGCGCAGCAGCTCGGGGCCGTATTTTTCCCAACGGCCCGATTCCTGCCACAGCTCAGCCGGCTGCACCGAAGGCATCAACAGTTCGATCGCGCCTGCCCGGTTCATTTCTTCGCGCACGATGGCTTCCACCTTGCGGATCGAGCGCAGGCCGACCGGCAGGTAGTTATAGATGCCACCGGCAACGCGGCGGATCATGCCGGCGCGCACCATGAGCTTGTGGCTGACGATCTCGGCGTCGGCGGGCGCTTCTTTCAGTGTGCCGATAAAGAAACGGGAAGCTTTCATTCAGATTTTCCAAAAGCGGCGGCTCCGGAGGGACCGCCCGAAAGGTGAAAACGGTGGGGAAACCGACACAGACCCGGCCTTGCGCCGGCACGGACGCGCCGCATATCCGGCCAAACTCTGACCAGGAATTCGGCTCAGACCCGGCAAACGGCCTGCGCATACCAGGCAAAACCCCGGCAAAACCGGCCCGATCGCGGCGCCGAAGCCGCCGCGCAAAGCCTTTGCAGCAAGGGATAAGGCACGGAAAGACTGACAGGCTACCGCAAACGCGGGCCTTTTGCGGCGAATCGTTCCAATCTGGTGCGAATCGGTGCGTCGGGTCCGTTATCTGTTTATAATCAAAGCAATTTTAAAGGATTCGAAGGTGGTTGTATGCTGGATCGTGAAGGCTTTCGCCCGAACGTCGGCATCATCCTCTTGAACGCGCACAACGAGGTGTTTTGGGGCAAACGGCTCCGTGAACATTCCTGGCAGTTTCCGCAAGGGGGCATCAAGTACGGAGAGACCCCCGTGCAAGCGATGTATCGGGAGTTACACGAAGAAACCGGGCTGCTTCCTGAGCACGTCAAGGTGATCGGTCGCACGCGCGACTGGTTGCGTTACGAGGTGCCTGACAAGTTCATCAAGCGCGAAGTACGCGGTCATTACCGCGGCCAGAAACAAATCTGGTTTTTGCTCCGGATGGTTGGACGCGATTGCGACATTTGCTTGCGCGCCACCGACCACCCTGAGTTCGATGCGTGGCGTTGGAACGAGTACTGGGTGCCGCTCGACTGTGTGATCGAGTTCAAGCGGGATGTGTATCAGTTGGCGCTGACGGAGCTATCCCGTTTCATGCGCCGGGCTGCGCCGCGTGCGGAAAAACCTGGCGGGCACCATGGGCCGCGTTATCCCCGGATAGCGTCGTCAATGGAAAGTCCGCCGGATTCGACGATGATGACGGTCACCGCCTCGGTGACCACACTCACCATCGAAACGTCGATTCACACGACGATCGCGTCTGATTGCGGTCCGGGCTCCGGGTCGGTTGCCGAAGTTGGCTCCGCGCCGGAACACGAAGACGAATCGGAGCGCGAAACCGCTGGCTCGCTGTTCCGCCCTGGCGTGCGCAATTAACAATTCTGTGCGGCTGTCCACGCCGCCTCTACTGGTGCGGCTCGATGAGCCGCACCAGTGTTTCGAGGAAACCATATTGAAAGCACTTGCTCTCGTCGTGGCGTGCGTCGCCACTGGCGCCCTGCTGGCTGGTTGCGCCAGCAAACCCTCAAATAAAGACGACAGCGCGTTTGCCTATCTGCTGGACCGGCCGAGCAACTGGGTTGAAAACAAGGTGGACGCCTTGCCGCCGCTGCCGCAAGACTCGAATCTGCTGCCCTTCGAGGTTTCGGGCAATACGCCGCTGCAATTCGCGATCGATAGAAATTCGCTTACCGTCGGCACCGACGGCGTAGTGCGCTACACCGTCGTCGTAACGAGCCAGAGCGGCGCACGCAATGTGAACTACGAAGGGATCCGCTGCGATACGTATGAATGGCGCCAATACGCGGGGCTGAACGCCGATCACGACGGCTGGGACCAGACCGTCGCCAACGACTTCAGGCGCATTGAGAATGGCGCGCTGAACGCCTATCAGGCGGTGCTGTATCAGGATTATTTCTGCGCGAACAAGATGCCCACGGGCAACGCCAAGCAGATTGTCGAGAACATCCGCTACAAGCGCACGCAGACCTCACTGGTTCACTAAAGCAGTTTTCGCGAGCGGACTTCTTCGAAAGTGGAAGCCGCCGCGAACGTGAAAAAGCCGTTCCAGCTCACGCTGGAACGGCTTTTTTTCTGTCGTGCGAACCGTGCTCGGGAGTCAGACCAGCACAAGATTGTCGCGGTGAATCACCTCAGGCTCCAGCATATAGCCGAGCACCGATTCAATGTCGCCGCTCGGACGCCGCTGGATCAGCTTGGTTTCCGCGCTGCTGTAGTTCGTCAGGCCACGCGCGACTTCGCGCCCTGCCGCGCTCAGGCAAGCGATCACTTCGCCGCGCGCAAACGCGCCCTGCACGCCAACGATGCCGATCGGCAGCAAGCTCTTGCCGCCTTCAGTCAGCTTTTCGACTGCACCGTCGTCGATCACCACGTGGCCTCGCACCTGCAGGTGATCGGCCATCCATTGCTTGCGCGCTGCCATGCGTGCCGTGCGCGCGATCAACTGCGTGCCGATCGCCTCACCCGAGGCCAGCCGTGACAACACGTCTGCTTCACGCCCGCTCGCGATCACCGTATTGGCGCCGCTATGCGCCGCGCGTTTAGCGGCAAGAATCTTGGTCAGCATGCCGCCGCGGCCCAGGCTCGAACCCGCGCCGCCCGCCATTGCCTCGAGCTCCGGCGCACCGGCATCGGCCTGCTGAACGAGCGTTGCGTTTGGATCCTTGCGCGGGTCGGCGGTAAAAAGCCCCTGCTGATCGGTGAGGATGATGAGCGCATCGCCTTCGATCAGATTGGCGACCAGGGCGCCTAGCGTGTCGTTGTCGCCGAACTTGATTTCGTCGGTGACGACCGTGTCGTTCTCGTTAATGATCGGCACGACGCCCAGACGCAGCAGCGTCAGCAACGTGGAACGCGCGTTCAGATAGCGTTCGCGATCGGCCAGATCGGCGTGGGTCAGCAGAATCTGCGCGGTCTGGATCGAATGCTCGGCAAAGCGGCTTTCGTAGACTTGCGCGAGCCCCATCTGACCGACAGCCGCGGCCGCCTGCAATTCGTCGATTTCTCGTGGCCGCTTGGTCCAGCCGAGCCGCTGCATCCCTTCGGCAATGGCGCCCGAACTGACCAGCACCACTTCCTTGCCCTGCGCGCGCAGTGCGGCAATCTGCGCGGCCCAGCGGCCGATCGCAGCATGATCGAGGCCGCGCCCGTCATTCGTAACGAGGCTCGAGCCGACTTTCACTACCAATCGCCGTGAATCTGCGATGACGGAACGCATTGTGCGCGGTCTCCCAAGATGACGCGTGATGCATGCCGGCGGCCCGTGCAGGCGCCGGCGCTCAGGCTTGTTATTACTGAGGGTCGACGCTCGAGTCGTCCGACGCAGCGGCCGGTGCTTCCGGCTTTGCGCGGAAACGCACGTCGGCAGCGAGATCTTCGGCTTCCGCCGCGCGCTGCGCGTCCGAATGCGCGGCGATGTGGTCATACACCGCGTAGCAAAGACTTTCGCAGCCCTGGCCGGTCAGCGCCGAGATTTCGAACACCGGGCCTTCCCAACCGTAGCCTTCAAGGAAGGCCGATACGCGCGCTTCGCGCTCGTCTTCGGGCACCATGTCGAGCTTGTTGAGCACCAGCCAGCGGGGCTTCTCATAGAGTAGCTCGTCGTACTTGCGCAGCTCGTTGACGATCGCCTTGGCTTCCGCGACGGGATCGACGGCTTCGTCGAACGGTGCGAGGTCGACGATATGCAACAGCAAGCCGGTGCGCTGCAGGTGGCGCAAGAACTGGTGACCGAGGCCTGCGCCTTCCGCCGCGCCTTCGATCAGGCCAGGAATGTCTGCAATCACGAAGCTGCGACTCGGCCCGACACGCACCACGCCGAGATTCGGCGCGAGCGTCGTGAACGGGTAATCGGCAATCTTCGGCCGCGCGTTTGACACCGATGAGATGAAGGTCGACTTGCCGGCGTTCGGCATGCCGAGCAGACCGACGTCGGCCAGCACCTTCAACTCGAGGCGCACCATGCGACGCTCGCCGGGCTTGCCGTCGGTTTTCTGACGCGGCGCGCGGTTCGTACTGGATTTGAAATGCAGGTTACCGAGACCGCCCGCACCGCCCTGCGCGATCTGCACGCTCTGGTTGTGCTCGGTCAAGTCGGCGATCAGCTCGCCGGTTTCCATATCGGTAATAGTCGTGCCGACCGGCATGCGCAGCGTGATGTCGTCGCCGCCCTTGCCGTAGCAGTCCGCGCCGCGGCCGTTTTCGCCGTTGCGCGCCAAATGTTTTTTCGCGTAGCGGTAGTCGATCAGCGTGTTGATGTTGCGGTCCGCGACCGCAATCACGCTGCCGCCCCGGCCGCCGTCGCCGCCATCCGGGCCGCCGAACGGAACGAATTTCTCGCGGCGCATCGACGCGCTGCCATCCCCTCCGTCGCCGGCGATGACTTCAATCCTCGCTTCGTCAATGAACTTCATGCGTAACTCCGTCCCGTGGTGTGCTGCTAGATGGTGCTGCTGGGTTGATGCTTTCAGATGCTGCTATTTTGCCGCGCTCGCCGTACGGTGGGCAATCAGCCGATCGGCTAACCGCGCCGATTTGGCGATGCAATCCGCCAATTCTTCGGACAAAAAGCGCTGCAATAAAAAAAAGCCCCGCGAACTTCGCGGGGCCTTTTTCCGGTCCTGAAGCCCGTGCCTGATTAAACTCAGACTGCTGCCGGGACGACGTTGACCATGTGCTTCTTCGCTGCGCCCTTCGTCGAGAAATTGACGTGGCCGTCCGTCAGCGCGAACAAGGTGTGATCCTTGCCGATACCGACGTTTTCGCCCGGGTGCATACGCGTGCCACGTTGGCGAACGATGATGCCGCCAGCGTTGATGGCCTGACCGCCGTAGACCTTGACGCCGAGACGCTTCGATTCAGAGTCGCGGCCGTTGCGGGATGATCCGCCTGCCTTTTTGTGTGCCATTTGATTTGCTCCTTAACCGTTGCGCTTACGCGTTGATCGCGTCGATGCGCAGTTCGGTATAGTTCTGGCGGTGGCCGCCATGCTTCTGGTAGTGCTTCCGGCGACGCATCTTGAAGATGGTCACTTTTGCGTGACGACCTTGCGACACGACGGTAGCCTTGACGGAAGCCCCACTGACCAGCGGCGTACCGAACTTAATCGATTCGCCTTCGCCCACTGCGAGAACCTGGTCGAGCGTGATTTCAGCGTCAATGTCTGCCGGTATCTGTTCTACTTTAAGTTTTTCGCCGACGGCAACTTTATACTGCTTGCCACCGGTTTTTATGACCGCGTACATTGAGAACCTCACTCTGTGTTCATTTTTCCCACGCACCGCGCGCGGAAACCCGTGATTATACATAGAGTTAGCTGCTCGGTCAAAACTCATTGAGAGTCGCCGCGCGCACCGCCCGGCGCTTTGCCGTCCAGCCCCGGCACACGGCCTCGCCGTTGCCTCCGTCGCGCCGTGCCGCAGCCTGCGACCCGGAACTGTCGCGATTCGCCTTATAATTCGCGGCACTACCCAATTCAGCCATCATGTCGTCGACTGCCACCCCCTCCTCCAACGCCGCCAGCCTGCTCGCTCCGATCGCCGAAGACATGCAGCAGGTCAATCGCGTCATACGGCACCGTCTGGCGTCCGACGTGATGCTGATCAATCAGATCTCTGAGTACATCATCAGTGCCGGGGGCAAGCGGCTGCGGCCCGCGCTCCTGCTGCTGGTGGCGGGCGCGCTGGGTGAAACCACCGGTCATCGGCACGAGCTCGCCGCGGTGGTGGAATTCATCCACACGGCGACGCTGCTGCACGACGACGTGGTCGACGAATCCGACCTGCGGCGCGGCCGCCAGACCGCCAATGCGCTGTTCGGCAACGCTGCGAGCGTGCTGGTCGGCGATTTTCTCTACTCCCGCTCGTTCCAGATGATGGTCGGCGTGGGCAAGATGCGCGTGATGGAAATCCTGTCGGAGGCGACCAACATCATCTCCGAAGGCGAAGTGCTGCAGTTGCTGAACATGCACGACGCCGACGTGGACGAAGCGCGCTACATGCAGGTGATTCGTTACAAAACGGCCAAACTGTTCGAAGCCGCGGCCCAACTCGGCGCCGTGCTGGCCGGGTCGGACGCGAAGACGGAAGCCGCTGCCGCGGAATTCGGCCGCCGCATCGGCACCGCGTTCCAGATCATGGACGACTGGCTCGACTACACCGGCACGGCTGAATCGATGGGCAAGAACGCCGGCGACGATCTGCGCGAAGGCAAACCCACGCTTCCGCTGATTTATCTGATCGAACGCGGCACGCCCGAGCAGTCGGCACTCGCGCGGGAAGCCATCGAGCAAGGCGGCACCGATCGTTTCGACACCATTTTTGAGGCGATCACGCGTTCCGGCGCATTGGATCACACGCTCGAGTGCGCGAAGCAGGAAGCGATGGCCGCAGCTACAGCAATTTCTTCATTTCCGGATTCCATTTTCAAAGATAGCCTGCTAGAATTATGTTCTTACTCGACGGCAAGACAGTCTTGAACGAGACTGAAACACCGTAAGAGTCCAGCAGTACAGATCGGGGTGTAGCTTAGCCTGGTAGAGCGCTACGTTCGGGACGTAGAGGCCGGAGGTTCGAATCCTCTCACCCCGACCAGATTTGCCTTGTTAGTTCAAGGCTTGAAAAACCGCCCAGCTTGCTTGGCGGTTTTTTGTTTTGGGCCGCGATTTTCTGTGTCCCGCCGACGCCTCGCCACTACGTACGATTTGTCCAAAGCGTCATAGACCCTCCGCGGAGGCGGCTCGCCCAGCCCCCTCTGCTATATTCTCTCCATCCCGTCCCCTATCCTTCACTACGCGTGGAACAACTTCCCTTATGGGCGCAGATCGGCGCCGTCTTTCTGCTGCTTATCTGCTCCAGCTTCTTTTCGATTTCCGAAACGGCGATGATGGCGATCAACCGCCATCGCCTGAAACACCTTGCCAACCAGAATGCGCTCGGCGCAAAGACCACTCAAGGCCTGCTCGCGCACACCGATCAGCTGTTGAGCGTGGTCTTGATCGGCAACAATCTGTTCAACACGATCATCCCGGTGCTCACCACCTCGATCGCGCTGCACACCTTCGGCCGTAACAACGTAGTGCTGTCGATCGCGACCGGCATCGTCGCGTTTCTGATTATCGTGTTCGCGGAAATTACGCCGAAGATCGTCGGCGCAACCTTCCCCGAGAAGATCGCCCTGCCGGCCAGCCTGCTGATCGCACCGATGATGCGCATCGGCAGGCCGCTCGTCTGGTTCGTCAATCTGTTCGCGAACACGATCTTGCGCGTGCTGCATATCAATACCAAAGGCGCGCACGATCAGCGGCTTTCCACCGAAGAGCTGCGCACCATCGTGCTCGAATCAGGCAGCTTCATGCCGACCAAGCACCGCAGCATTCTGTTGAACCTGTTCGACCTCGAGAACATCTCCGTCGACGACGTGATGATCCCGCGCCGCCGCATCGAAGCGCTCGACTTCGACGCGCCGTTCGAACAGATCCTGCATCAGCTGGAAACCTGTTATCACAACAAGCTGATCGTCTATCAAGGCGACATCGACCGGGTGCTCGGCGTGCTCCACGTGCGCAAGACACTGGCTGCGCTGCACAACCAGGAACTCGAGCGCGAGACACTGCGCGAGTTGCTGGCCGAGCCGTATTTCGTGCCGAGCGGCACGCCGGTATTCCAGCAACTACAGTACTTCCAGGAAAGCCGTCACCGCACGGCGCTGGTCGTGAACGAATACGGCGAGTTGCAAGGGCTGGTCACGCCGGAAGACATCATCGAAGAGTTGATCGGCGAATTCACTACCTCGATTCCGCGTAGTGCCAATTCACGCGGCGGCTGGAACGAGAACGGCGAATGTATCGTGGCGGGCAGTATGCCGCTGCGCGAACTGAACCGCTGGCTGCATCTCACGCTGCCGACCGACGGACCGAAAACGCTCAACGGCCTGATCCTCGAGATCCTCGAAGAGATTCCGGACGGCGACGTCTGCGTGCAGATCGGCGAGGTGAAACTCGAAGTGATGCGCAGCGACGACCAGGCGATCCGCACCGTCAAGCTGTTCAAACCGCCCGTTCGCGCGGGCGCGAAAGCCATCAAGGCGGCGCGCGGCTAAGGCCTGCACACCGCACAGCGTCGCACATCGGCTCGAAACGCGCCATTAGCCGATCGGCTGAATGGTGGTGCCTGCGGCCTTACCGGATGATGAAGTCGTCGTGTTCTACAGGCGGCTCATCACCGGTCTCTCATGCAAGATTCTCTTCAACGCACGGCGTCGTTGCGGGCTGCCGTCTTAGATGGCGAAAGTCCAGCCCAACCCAGACATAACGCCTTTGCAGCAAACGCCAATGCCAGTGTCAATAGCAACCAAAGCGCGAATCTCGCCGACTCTGACAACGCGCCCGCCGTACGCCTGCTAACCGACACCTTGCAGGAGGCAACCCGCCGCAATGCGTCGGACCTGCACATCGAACCGGCGGAGCATGGCTGGCGCGTGCGCTTACGTATCGACGGCGTACTGCATGAAATCCCTCAGCCTCCCGCGCATCTGCGCGACGCGTTCATCACGCGCGTGAAAGTGCTAGCGCGCATGGATATCGCCGAACGGCGCGTACCGCAAGACGGACGGCTGCGGATTGCCACGTCGCCCGGCCGCGTCGAAGACTATCGTGTCAACTCGCTGCCTACGTTGTTCGGTGAAAAGCTGGTGTTGCGCAGGCTCGACGCACTACCCACCGATCTGTCGCTCGACTCGCTCGGCCTCGATCCACAGCAACGTGAAGCCGTCGATGCCGCGATTCGCGCTCCGCACGGCCTCGTGCTCGTCACTGGCCCCACCGGTAGCGGCAAGACGCTGTCGCTGTATTGCTTCTTGCACATGCTCAACGATGAGGCGCGCAATCTGTGCTCAGTAGAGGATCCGGCGGAGATTCAACTGGCGGGTATCAATCAGGTGAGCGTGCGCGAAAAGGCCGGCCTGACGTTCGCGGTGGCGCTACGTGCGTTTCTCCGTCAGGACCCCGATGTGATCATGGTCGGCGAAATTCGCGACGACGAAACCGCCGATGTTGCCGTGAAGGCAGCGCAAACCGGTCACCTGGTGCTGTCCACCTTGCATACGAACGACGCACCTGCGGCGGTCGCGCGCCTCATAGACATCGGCGTCGAACCGTACAATCTCGCCGCCGCGCTACGGATGGTGACGGCACAGCGGCTGGTGCGGCGGCTCTGCGTGGCATGCCGCGCACCGGCGCAGCAATCGGCAGCGGCGCTGCGAGCAGCAGGCTTCACTGACGATCACCTCGACAGCTGGCAACCATTCGCCGCCATCGGATGCGAAGCCTGCCACGGCATCGGCTACCGTGGCCGCGTTGGGGTTCACCAGGTGATGCCCGTCTCCGAGGCGATGCGCGAGTTGATCGTGGCACGCGCAGGTACCCATGAACTGGCCCGGCTCGCGCAAACCGAACAGGTGGTCACCTTGCGCGATGCCGCCCTGGCGCGTGTACGCGACGGCACGACGAGCCTAACCGAGGCGCTGGGCGCCACCGAGGTCGCATGAGCACAGCGACGACTCACCCACCGCCAGCGGCCGAGCTGCGCTTCAAATGGCGCGGCGTCGATGCCGACGGCGTACAGAAAACCGGCGCGCTCATTGCGCCGGACGTCAGCACAGCACGCGCCATACTCAAACGCGAAAAGCTGTTCATCGTCGAACTCGCGGCACGCGGGCCAGCGCCGCGCCCCCAAACCCGCACCAACGACGTCACGGTGTTCACCAGGCAGCTCGCCAGTCTGCTGCGTGCCGGCTTACCACTCGCGCCCTCGCTGGAACTGCTGGCGCAAGCGGATGGTTCGCGCCGGCAAGGCATGCCGCGGATCGTCGGCGCGCTGGCACGCGGCATCACCGGTGGCCTGCGCTTTTCGGCAGCGTTGCAGC
The DNA here is from genome assembly GCF_030464785.1 of Paraburkholderia sp. SEWSISQ10-3 4. Classification (NCBI taxonomy): domain Bacteria; kingdom Pseudomonadati; phylum Pseudomonadota; class Betaproteobacteria; order Burkholderiales; family Burkholderiaceae; genus Paraburkholderia; species Paraburkholderia sp. SEWSISQ10-3 4. Next base: position 37,758 of record NZ_JALPRI010000033.1, on the reverse strand, counting down.
GGCATCCGGCGCAGTTCAACGCGCTGTACTGTCAACTTGTCGAAGTCGGCGAAGCAGCCGGCGCGCTGCCTGCCGTCCTCGCCCGGATCGCCGACGACCGCGAACGCGCCGCCGCGCAGCGTGCCAAGGTGCGCGCGGCGCTCACCTATCCGGTCGCGATCCTGTTGCTTGCCATCGCAATTACCGCCGCGTTGCTGGTGTGGGTCGTGCCGACTTTCAAGCAGATCTTCGACGGCTTCGGCGCGAAACTGCCCGCGCCCACGCAGTTCGTGCTGGCCTTGTCTGCGGGTGCCGCGCGCTGGAGCATTCCTCTGCTCATCATGGTTTTCGCCGTGGGCTCGGCTATGACGTTTCTGCTACGACGTTCCGAAGCAGCGCGCATCCGTTTCGCGCGCATATCGCTGACAATGCCGGTCGCCGGTCCGTTGCTGCGCACCTTGTGCGCGGCGCGCTGGAGCCGAGCACTCGGCACCTTGCTGTCGGCGGGCACACCGCTCGCGGACGCATTCGATTCACTGACTCACGCTACCGGCAACGCTTTCTTCGATCGTGCCACCGTGGAGATTGCTGCGCGGCTGCGGCGCGGCGAACGGCTCGCCGCCGCAATGCGCGCGGCGCACTGCTTTCCACCGGAGGTCGTGCAGCCGGTTGCGGTTGCCGAGGAGTCAGGGGCGTTCGATACGATGCTGATCGATGTGGCGTCGCTCGCCGATCGTCAGGTAGACGAAAAGATCGGCACGCTCTCGAGCCTGTGCGAACCACTTGTCATCATCGTGCTGGGCACGCTGGTCGGCGGCCTGGTGATCGCGATGTATCTTCCCATTATTCAACTCGGCAACGTGGTGTAGCATCGCAGCCGAATCCCACCCTTTATATGCAGGCTACCCCTCCGCTCGTGTCAGATACTTCTTCCAGCCTGTTTTCGGGCCTGCTGTCCGGCCACGTCACAACCGGTCTCGGCCTCGCGTTCGGCAGCTTGCCCAGCGGCCTGCAGATTGCATTCGCGATCGTGTTCGGGCTGGTGATCGGCAGTTTCCTGAACGTGGTCGTGCATCGGGTGCCAATCATGCTGGAGCGTGCGTGGCGCGAGGAAGTCAGCGAGGCCACCGAACAAGTGCCCGAAGACGACGGCCTGCCCGCCCGCTACAACCTGTGGGTGCCGCGTAGCGCGTGCCCTCATTGCGGCCACGTGCTCAGCGCGTGGGAGAACCTGCCGGTGCTGAGCTATCTGCTGTTGCGCGGACGCTGCTCCGCATGCAAGACACACGTAAGCCTGCGCTACCCGCTGCTCGAAATCGCCAGCGCCGCCTTCGCGGCCGGGGCGCTCGCGCTGTATGGGCCGACGGGCATGGCACTCGCCGCCTTCGGACTATGCGCCGCCTTGCTCGCAATGAGCGCGATCGATATCGACACCCATCTGCTCCCTGACTCCATGACGCTGCCGCTCCTGTGGGCCGGCTTGATCGTCAACTTCAACGGCATGTTCGCGAGCCTGCACGATGCCGTGCTGGGCGCGATCTTCGGCTATCTGGTGCTGTGGGTCGTACATTGGCTGTTCCGGCTGGTACGCGGCGTCGAAGGGATGGGTTATGGCGATTTCAAACTGCTGGCTGCGCTTGGTGCGTGGCTCGGCTGGGCCGCGCTACCGCAAATCGTGCTGATCGCGGCGGTCGCCGGCGCGGTGGTCGGCCTCGCGGCGACGTGGCGCGGCCGTATGCGTTTCGAAGAACCGCTGCCGTTCGGGCCGTTTCTCGCAGCAGGCGGTGCTGTTACGCTATTTCTCGGCACACCGCTTTATCTGGCGTTGGGAGGCTGAAGCATGTTTGCTGTGGGACTGACCGGCGGCATCGGCAGCGGCAAATCGACCGTGGCTGACCTGTTCGCCGCGCACGGCGTGCCGCTTGTCGACACAGACCTGATTGCGCACCGCATCACGGCGCCGCACGGCATCGCAATGCCGCAGATCGCCGCGAAGTTCGGCGATTCGTTCGTCGCGGCAGACGGCTCGCTCGACCGCGCCCGCATGCGCAAGCTGGTATTCAGCGACGACGGCGCGCGCAAACACCTCGAAGGCATCACGCATCCATTGATTCGTGCGGAGACCGAACGCGAGCAGCGCGAGGCGCAAGGGCCGTACGTAATCGTGGTGGTACCGCTGCTGGTGGAGTCGGGTAGCTGGAAGACTCGCGTGAATCGTGTGCTGACCGTCGATTGCAGCGTCGAGACGCAAATTTCGCGCGTGATGAGCCGCAACGGCTTTAGCCGTGAACAGGTGCTGGCGATCATCGCCCGCCAGGCAACGCGCGAAGCACGCCTCGTCGCAGCGGACGACATCATCGACAACGACAATGCGCCGCTCAAGTCACTCAAGGCGCAGGTCGACGCACAACATCGCGTCTATCTGTCCCTGGCGGGCGCATGACAATACGCTGACTTGGCCTGCTGCGTGAACGGTCTGCACAGCCATGCAGTGACAGGCACACGCAAAGCACGCGCCAAACCGCCTGAAACATGTGAAAAAAGTTGCGAAAGCGCGCTGAAAAAGTGCGTGATTGCTAGGGTAGTCTCACGGCATTAGAATGTTCTGCATTCCCGTCACCGACCACGCCCGAGGCGAGCCCGCTTGATCCTTTACGAGTATCCCTTCAACGAGCGAATCCGGACGCTGTTGCGCCTCGAAGATCTGTTCGAGCGCTTCACGTTCTTTCTGACTCAGGAAGACGCCAGGGAACATCACGTCGCACTGACAACGTTGTTCGAAATCTCAGAGGTTGCGGGTCGCGCGGATCTGAAGTCGGATCTGATGAAAGAGCTCGAGCGCCAACGGCAAACCTTGGCGCCGTTCCGCGGCAATCCGGGGATCGAGCAGAACGCGCTGGAATCCGTGCTGGGGGAGATCGAGCAGACCTTGTCGGGGCTTTCACAGATGCAGGGCAAGACCGGCCAGCATCTGGCGGACAACGAATGGCTCGCCAGCATCCGCAGCCGCGCGATCATCCCTGGCGGCACCTGCAAGTTCGATTTGCCTTCGTACTACGCATGGCAGCAGATCCATCCTGATCAGCGTCGGCAGGACATCGCCAAATGGGTCACGCCGCTGCTGCCGTTGCGCGATGCGGCAACAATCGTGCTGCGCCTCGCGCGCGAATCGGGTCAGGCGTCCAAGGTCATGGCGATGCAGGGCAGCTATCAGCAGATGCTGTCAGGCCGTTCATACCAGTTGATGCAGGTACGGGTGGCACCGGAATTGCGGGTGATCCCGGAGGCCAGCGCTAACAAGTACATGCTCTGGGTGCGATTCACAGTGCAGGACGGCGATTTGCGTCCGCGCGCGGTGGATGTCGACGTGCCGTTCCAGCTCACACTTTGCAGCCTGTAACGCCGGCCCTGCAGACCTGAATCGAGGGGCCGCGCCTTTAAAGCGGCGAAAAATGCCCCTATATTCGTAACTTGTTCCGTTTCCGATTGACTGCCTGACCGTATGCCTACCGTCGTCAAATGCCCCACTTGCGGCAAGGATGTCCGCTGGACTCCAGAAAGCCGCTTCCGCCCGTTCTGCTCTGACCGCTGCAAGCAGACCGACCTCGGCGCCTGGGCCGCTGAGAAGTACAAGATAGGCGGCACAGAGGAAGAAACGCCGTCGGATGAATCGCCCGGCGGGGACTACAACCCGCATTAAGCGCTGCAGGCTGCAGAAGCTCACCGCTTGCGCGCGTGCTGCGACCAAGCAAAACGGCGCTGCTCACGCAGCGCCGTTTAAAACCGCCGACCATTTCTCTAGTTTTTCTCAGCCGCGAGCCATTCCAGCACGGGAATCGTCGCCGGCAGCAGTGGCGAAACATCCGCCGGCAGCGCCTGCCACACAAATGCCTGACCTTCGCGGCCATGCGGTTCGCCGGACCACTGCGTCACCTTGCAGAAGAATAGCCGCACATAGGCGTGCGGGTAATCGTGTTCGAGCGTGTGCCAAAGATGGCTCGCCTTGACGTCGATACCCAGTTCCTCGTGCAGCTCGCGGGCTAGCGCGGCCTCGACCGACTCGCCCGCTTCCAGCTTGCCACCCGGAAACTCCCAGTACCCCTCGTACGGCTTGCCTGCCGGGCGCTGTGCCAGCAGATAGCGTCCGTCCGGCTGAATCAGCACGCCGACCGCGACTTCAGTCACCGGGCGGCCAGCCACGTTCTTTTGCGCATCGCTCATGCCGGGGTCTTCCGTCCGGACCAGTCGCGAGCGAATTGCCACGCGACGCGCCCCGAGCGCGACCCGCGCTCCAGCGCCCACACCAGCGCATCGCCGCGAGCCGCTTCGACTTCCGCGTCGTCGCAGCCGAAATGGCGCAGCCAGTGGCCGATGATCGACAGGTAGTCGTCCTGCTTGAACGGATAGAAGCTGACCCACAGCCCGAAGCGCTCGGACAGCGAGATCTTCTCTTCGACCAGCTCGCCTGGATGAATCTCGCCGTCGGACGTGTGCTTGTACGTCTCGTTGTCGCTCATATACTCGGGCAACAGATGGCGGCGATTGGACGTTGCGTAGATCAACACGTTGTCCGACTGCGCAGCGATCGAGCCATCGAGCGCGACCTTCAGCGCCTTGTAGCCTGACTCGCCGTCTTCGAACGAAAGGTCGTCACAGAACACCACGAAACGCTCCGGCCGCTGCGCGATCAGATCGACGATGTCGCCGAGATCGTGCAGATCGTCTTTATCCACTTCGATCAGGCGCAGGCCATCTTTCGCATAGGCGTTCAGGCAAGCCTTGATCAACGACGACTTGCCGGTGCCGCGCGCACCCGTCAGCAACACGTTGTTGGCCGGCTGCTTGCGCACGAACTGACGTGTGTTCTGCTCGATCAACCCTTTCTGTCGATCGATGTTTTGCAGGTCGTCGAGCGTGATCGACGAAATGGCGGGCACCGGCTGCAGATAGCCGCGCCCCTGGCGCTTGCGCCAGCGAAAGGCGACCGCCGCCGACCAGTCGATCTCCGGTGCAGCGGGCGGAAGCATAGCTTCGAGGCGGACGAGCACGGCTTCGGCCCGGGTCAGAAACTGTTCGAGTTTGTCCATGGCTGTGAGATAAGCGGCCTTAAGCGCCGCGTAATAAACCTGGTTACGAACGATAGTCGGCGTTGATGCTCACGTAATCGTGCGACAGATCGCAAGTCCAGATCGTGGCTTGCGCATTACCGCGGCCGAGTACGACACGAATGCCGATCTCGCTCTTTTTCATGACGCGCTGGCCATCTTCCTCACGGTAGGCCGGGTTGCGGCCACCGGCGGTAGCAACCAGCACGTCGTCCAGATACAGATCGATCTTGCCGACGTCGAGATCGTCCACGCCGGCATAGCCGATGGCCGCAAGAATGCGGCCGAGATTCGGATCCGATGCATAGAAGGCTGTCTTCACGAGCGGCGAGTGGCCGATCGCGTACGCGATCTGGCGGCATTCTCCGACGCTCGAACCGCCTTCGACATGCACAGTCATGAATTTGGTCGCGCCTTCGCCGTCGCGCACGATCAGTTGGGCGAGGGTCTGGGCGACTTCGGTCACCGCGTCGCGCAGCGCTGCATAAGCGGGCGAATCGGTGGACGTGATCGCCGGCAGGCTCGATTTGCCCGAGGCGATCAGGATGAACGAATCGTTGGTCGACGTATCGCCGTCGATCGTGATGCAGTTGAACGAGCGGTCCGCCACGTGCTTGACCAGTGCGTCGAGCACCGGCTGCGCGACGCTAGCGTCGAACGCGAGGAAGCCTAGCATGGTCGCCATGTTCGGCTTGATCATGCCGGCGCCCTTGCTGATGCCGGTGAGCGTGACCGTGTGACCGTCGATCGTGACCTGGCGCGAGGTGGCTTTCGGCAAGGTATCCGTGGTCATGATCGCCTGAGCGGCGTCGTACCAGTTGGCTTCCTTGCGGTTCGCCAGCGCCGCGGGCAGACCCGCCTTCAGACGATCGACCGGCAGCGGTTCAAGAATCACACCCGTCGAAAACGGCAGCACCTGTTCCGGCGCGATATCAACGAGACGCGCGAGTTCGACGCAGGTTTCGCGCGCGGCCACGAGGCCGGGCTCACCCGTGCCTGCATTTGCGTTACCGGTGTTGATCACCAGCGCGCGAATCGGCTTGCCGCCCGCGCGCACGCGCTCCAGATTCTCTCGGCACATAGTGACGGGTGCGGCGCAAAAACGGTTCTGCGTGAACACGCCGCCTACTGTCGCGCCTTCGCCGACAGAAATGACCAGCACGTCCTTGCGGTTCGGCTTGCGGATATTCGCCTCCGCCCAGCCCAGCGTGACGCCGGCGACAGGGTGAAGTTGAGTGGGATCGATCGAGGGGAAATTGACAGCCATGGTCGCGACCTGTCGAAGAAAATGCCGGCAGGCGCCGGCATCGAGGGATCGGTAACTGATGGCTCAAGCCTGTAGCCGAACCACCGCGAAATCATCAGCAAAACATTGTGTAAAACGAAGCGGCGCGCTTAAAGCGCGCCGCTTTTCGGCATTATGCGATCTTGCCGTGACACTGCTTGTACTTCTTGCCGCTGCCGCACGGACACGGGTCGTTACGGCCGACCTTCGGCACGTTGTCCACGCTCACGTCCGACCCAATGGCATGCGAGGCGCCGTGGCTCATCGCGTCGCCGATCATGGCGGCGGTAGCCGCTTCCGCAGCGGCAGGCGCTGCTGCTGCCGCTTCGGCGAATTCGGCGTGACGGAACTCGACGTTTTCGAGGTGGCCGCCTTGCTCTTCGAGTTGCTCGGCGGCCTGTTCCAGCTGTTCCGGCGACTGGATCTGCACGTTCATCACCACCCGGGTGACTTCGAGCTTCACGGCGTCGAGCATCGCGGCGAATAGTTCGAACGCCTCGCGCTTGTATTCCTGCTTCGGATTCTTCTGTGCGTACCCGCGCAGATGGATACCCTGGCGCAGGTGATCGAGCGCGGCCAGATGCTCGCGCCAGCTACGGTCCAGCGTTTGCAGCATGATCGAACGTTCGAACGCGCTGAACGATTCGCGGCCGACCTGTTCGACCTTCGACTCATACGCTTCGTCTGCGGCGGCTTCGACAGCTTCGAGAATCTCGTCCGCGCTGATCGAGTTCGACTCGTTGATCATTTCCTGGATCGCGAGGTCGAGCTGCCATTCGTTACGCAGAACTTCCTCCAGCTCGGGCACGTCCCACTGCTCTTCGATGCTGCCGGCCGGCACGAACTGGTGAACGATATCGGCGATCACGCCGCCGCGCATCGCGCCGATCGTTTCGGTGATGTCGTTCGCTTCGAGCAATTCATTGCGCTGCTGATAGATCACCTTGCGCTGATCGTTCGACACATCGTCGTATTCGAGCAATTGCTTGCGAACGTCGAAGTTGCGCGCTTCAACCTTGCGCTGCGCCGATTCGATCGAACGCGACACGATGCCCGCCTCGATCGCCTCGCCTTCCGGCATCTTCAGACGGTCCATGATCGCGCGCACGCGGTCGCCCGCGAAAATGCGCAGCAGCGGATCTTCCAGCGACAGATAGAAGCGCGACGAACCCGGGTCGCCCTGACGGCCGGCTCGGCCGCGCAACTGGTTGTCGATCCGGCGCGATTCGTGACGTTCGGTGCCGATGATGTGCAGACCGCCCGCGGCCTTCACCTGATCGTGCAGCGCCTGCCATTCGTCGTGCAGCTTCTGGATACGGCGTTGCTTCTCTTCTTCCGAAAGCGTTTCGTCCTTCTCGATGAAGGACGCCTGCTTTTCCGCGTTGCCGCCGAGCACGATGTCCGTACCGCGACCGGCCATGTTCGTGGCGATCGTGACACGCTTCGGACGGCCCGCTTCAGCGACGATCTCAGCTTCACGCGCGTGCTGTTTGGCGTTCAGCACTTCGTGCGGCAACCCGGCCTGCTTCAGCAGATGCGACAGCAGTTCCGAGTTTTCGATCGAGGTCGTGCCGACCAGCACCGGCTGACCGCGCTCATGGCAATCGCGGATGTCGCGAATCACCGCGTCATAGCGCTCCTTGGCGGTCTTGTAGATCTGATCCTGCTTGTCGATCCGCTTCGGCGGACGGTTGGTCGGGATCACGACCGTTTCGAGACCATAGATCTCGTTGAATTCGTACGCTTCGGTATCCGCCGTGCCGGTCATGCCGGACAGCTTCGCGTACATACGGAAGTAGTTCTGGAACGTGATCGACGCGAGCGTCTGGTTCTCGCTCTGAATCTTGACGTGTTCCTTCGCCTCGACAGCCTGGTGCAAGCCATCCGACCAGCGGCGGCCCGACATCAGACGGCCGGTGAATTCGTCGACGATCACGACTTCGCCGTTCTGCACGACGTAGTGCTGATCCTTGAAGAACAGCGTGTGCGCACGCAGTGCGGCGTACACGTGGTGCATCAGCGTGATGTTCTGCGGCGCGTACAGGCTTTCGCCCTCGCCAATCAGGCCCCATTCGGCGAGCAGACGCTCGGCCTTTTCGTGGCCCGATTCCGTCAGGAAGACCTGGCGGCCTTTTTCGTCCAGCGTGTAGTCGCCCGGCTTTTCGACGCCGGTGCCGTCCGCTTTTTCTTCGCCGATCTGGCGTTCGAGCAGCGGCGGCAGCGCATTCATGCGCACATAGAGTTCGGTGTGATCTTCGGCCTGGCCGGAGATGATCAGCGGCGTACGGGCTTCGTCGATCAGGATCGAGTCGACCTCGTCGACCACCGCGAAATTGAGGGCTCGCTGCACGCGCGCATCGGTCTCGTAGACCATGTTGTCGCGCAGGTAGTCGAAGCCGAATTCGTTGTTGGTGCCGTAGGTGATGTCTGCCGCGTACGCTTCCTGCTTCGCGCCATGATCCATCTGCGACAGATTGATGCCGACCGAAAGACCCAGGAAGTTGTACAGACGCGCCATCCATTCGGCGTCGCGTTGTGCCAGGTAGTCGTTGACCGTAACAACGTGCACGCCACGGCCGGACAGCGCATTCAGGTACACCGGCAGCGTAGCGACGAGCGTCTTGCCTTCGCCGGTGCGCATTTCGCCGATCTTGCCGTAATGCAGGACCATACCGCCGATCAGCTGCACGTCGAAGTGGCGCATTTTCAGCGTCCGCTTGCTGGCCTCGCGGCACACCGCGAAGGCCTCCGGCAGGAGCTTGTCGAGCGACTCGCCACTCGCGACGCGCTGGCGGAATTCACCCGTTTTGGCGCGCAGTTGGTCGTCCGTCAATTGCTCGATCTGCGGCTCGAGCGCATTGATCGCCGTGACGGTCTTTTGATATTGCTTGACTAGCCGCTGGTTGCGGCTGCCAAAAATCTTCTGTAGAAAACCGGTGGTCATCGGATCGGTGTCTGCGTCGCGGCTTCGGCTGGTTCGCGGCGTGCAAGTTCATGCACGTGCGCTCCGGGGTCGGAAGGGCCTCGGCGGCTTAGTCCAAGAGTGAATTCGAATCGGGCATTTTAGCACGCGCCCCCGGCCGCGCCTGTGTCAGCCGTGCGACGTTGGCAGGGCACAGAAAGCCCGCCGCAGCGACGTCCGACGGTACGCATTGAGGCGGGTCCGCATGCATCCCGCGCGGTACAATCGCGGCGTGAACGCACATAGGGTGCGAACGCGCCGTTACTATTGAACATGAGCCGTATTCCGTCCTTTTCAAGGCCGCCGCCCAAGCAGTTCAAAGCGCGCCGCCCGCAGCCCGTCGCCGAAGTGCTGAATCGCACCGACGCGTTTGTGGCCCTGCGCGCGGGCGTCGAGCAGATTGCGGCGCTGGAAAAGGATCTGCGTGAACTGCTGCCGGATTATCTGGCCACGAGCGTGGAGCCCAGCTTCATCAAGGAAGGCGTGCTGGCCCTCTTTGCCGCGCACAATGCGCTGGCCGCCCGTCTGCGCCAGATCGAACCGAGGTTGCTGTCGGATCTGCAGCAGCGCGGCTGGCCGGTCAATGCGCTGAGAATTCGCGTGCGGCCGCAGCCTCTGAAGGAGCCGCCGCCGGTCAAACAGGCGCGTATGACGCCGGTCGGCGCGGACGCGCTGCACGCGCTCTCCCAATCGCTCGCGCCCTCGCCGCTGCAGGAAGCTTTGGCGAAAATGGCAGCGCGGCATCGGAGAAATCGCTGAACAAAAAATAAGCGGCCCAGAAGGGCCGCTTATTTTTCATCCATTCGCTTCGGACATTTCATCCGAAGGCGCTACACGAATTACGCAAACGCCGTCTGCGTTTCGTACGCGAAGCCGCGGGGCGCCTTCTGCGTGTCGTCGAACGTGACGACTTCGTACGCATCTTCATGCGCCAGCAACTCGCGCAGCAGCGCGTTGTTCAGGCCGTGGCCCGACTTGTATGCCGTGTACGAAGCCAGCAACGGATGGCCGACCACGTACAGATCGCCGATCGCGTCGAGCATCTTGTGCTTCACGAATTCGTCGTCGTAACGCAGGCCGTCGTTGTTCAGAATGCGGTATTCGTCCAGCACGATGGCGTTATCCATGCTGCCACCGCGTGCCAAACCGAGTTCGCGCATCATTTCCACTTCATGCGCAAAGCCGAACGTACGCGCACGGGCAATTTCCCGCACATACGACGTATTGGCAAAATCCACTTCCAGCGCCTGGCCGGTTTTATCCACAGCCGGGTGACGGAAATCGATGGTGAATTTGAGTTTGAAACCGAAATACGGATCGAGACGCGCGAATTTATCGCCGTCGCGAATTTCAACCGGCTTGGTGACCTTGATGAATTTCTTCGGCGCGTTCTGTTCTTCAATACCGGCCGACTGAATCAGAAACACGAACGAACCCGCACTGCCGTCCATGATCGGAATTTCTTCAGCGGTGACGTCGATATAAAGATTGTCGATGCCGAGGCCTGCGCATGCGGACATCAAATGCTCGATGGTCGACACGCGCGCGCCGTCTTTCTGCAGTACGGAAGCCAGACGCGTATCGCCAATCGCCATTGCCGACGCAGGGATATCCACCGGCGTAGGCAAATCCACCCGCGAAAACACAATGCCGGTGTTCGCCGCCGCCGGGCGGAGCGTCAATTCGACTTTGCGGCCGGAGTGCAGGCCGATGCCGACTGTCTTGACGATTGATTTGATAGTGCGCTGCTTCAACATGGTGATCTTCTATTCGATTGAAAATCCCAATCGGGACTTTTTATTCCATAGCGCGAAGTATACTCCAATACCCTAAGGAGCGTCGTTACACGGAACGTATCAATCTGTTTCGCTGCATTACCCAAAGCGCGCCCGTCAGGGAAAGCGTGACGGGCCGATGTCCGGAACGGAGGCGTTTCCGGTCATCGGCCCGAGTAACGGCCCGTCACAAAAGCGTCTTATGCGCCGTTGCCCTGATACAACGCGGTAACCGCGCAGATCGAGGCAAAGGCATCGAACGCCATCGTAACTAGCTCAACGTAGCGAGAATACTCCCTGCATCGCTGACTTCGAATTTGCCGGCAGCCTCGACGTTCAACGTCTTGACCACGCCGTCGTCGACAACCATTGCGTAGCGCTGGGAACGGATTCCCATGCCGCGCGCCGACAAATCCTGCTCAAGACCGAGCGCCCGCGTGAAAGCCGCACTGCCATCCGCCATCATGCGCACCTTGCCCGAGGCGTGCTGATCGCGTCCCCACGCGCCCATTACGAACGCGTCGTTGACGGACACGCACCAGATCTCGTCGATGCCAAGCGCGCGCAACTGCTCGGCGTGCTCGACGTAACCCGGTACATGTTTGGCTGAACAGGTCGGCGTGAACGCACCGGGCAATCCGAAGATCACCACGCGCTTACCCGCCGTCTGCTCGTGCACGTCGAAGCTGTTAGGCCCCAGCGTGCAGCCCGCCCGCGCGTCTTCGACGAACTCGAAGAGCGTCGCGTCGGGCAGCTTTTCACCTACTTGAATCATGCTCAGTCCTTTGCATCGATGCGAAGCACACTCGCACGCCATCGTGTCGCAGTGAATTTCAGCGTCTGCCTAACTGCAGGCTCCGCCATCCGGCGACAGTTGCCCCATCCGCTTCGCGAATCCGAAGAGGGCACTTGTCCTTGCCGCGAATCAGACGATACGCGGCTTGTTCGCCGTTCACCCGCCACGCTCATGCATTCGTCCGCCAGTGCTACGCTGCTGTACAACCCGCAGCACCGCAACGAAAGCCTGCTCGTGCGCTCAGTCCGCCTGCTTGCGCAGGAATGCCGGAATGTCGTACGTGTCGACGCCCTTTTCCTGCAGCGCCTGCACGTGCGAAGCCGCCGTATCGCGGGACGTACGCCACACAGCCGGCGTATCCAGCGCGCCGTAATCGGCCGTGCTTGCGTGCGACTGCGACGTTGCGTAAGCAGCGTGCGCGCTGACCGGCTGATTGTCCGTGCCGGTGCGCAGCAGCGTCATCGGGGCCGATTGCTGCTTCTTCGCCGCACGGCCCAGACCCGTTGCCACGACCGTCACGCGCAGCGCGTCGCCCATTGCATCGTCGTACACCGCGCCGAAAATCACGGTTGCGTCTTCAGCAGCATAGCTCTTGATGGTGTTCATCACTTCGCGCGTTTCCGACAGACGCAGCGAACGGCTCGACGTGATGTTGACCAGCACGCCACGCGCGCCTGACAGATCCACCCCTTCCAGCAGCGGGCTGGCCACAGCCTGCTCGGCAGCCAAACGTGCGCGATCGACGCCGGCAACCGTCGCCGTGCCCATCATCGCCTTGCCCTGCTCGCCCATCACCGTCTTCACGTCTTCGAAGTCGACGTTCACCAGACCGTCGACGTTGATGATTTCCGCGATACCGGCAACTGCGTTGTTGAGAACGTCGTCTGCGCACTGGAAGCACTTGTCCATCTCGGCGTCATCGCCCATCACCTCGAACAGCTTGTCGTTCAGAACGACGATCAGCGAGTCGACGTGATCCTCCAGTTGCTGCGAACCAGCTTCTGCTACACGCATGCGCTTGCCGCCTTCGAATTCGAACGGCTTGCTGACCACGCCAACAGTCAAGATACCCATTTCTTTGGCGATCTGCGCGACCACCGGCGCTGCGCCCGTGCCCGTGCCGCCGCCCATACCGGCAGTGATGAACACCATGTGCGCGCCGCGCAGTGCGTCGGCGATGCGCTCACGTGCTTCTTCTGCTGCCGCGCGGCCCATTTCCGGCTTGGCGCCAGCGCCCAGACCCGTGTTACCGAGCTGGATCACCGCGGATGCACGCGAACGCGACAGAGCCTGCGCGTCCGTGTTCATCACGATGAAGTCGACGCCTTGCACGCCTTTGTTGATCATGTGCTGAACGGCATTGCCGCCAGCGCCACCTACTCCGATCACCTTGATGATGGTGCCGTTCGTTTCGGTTTCCAGCATCTGGAATTCCATGTTGCCTCCGTCAAGATAAAAAATTGCAGCCACTTCGGCCGTTATTCGGCAGGAGATCGGGCAACCTCCTGTCGCGCGCCAGCCGCCGGCACCAGCGCGTGTTTACGTAAAACCGTTCAAACCCAGAATTCGTTAGAAGTTGCCGAGGAACCAGTCTTTCATTCGCGTGAAGACCTGGCCCATCGACCCCGACTGCACCGCGACCTTGCGGCCGCGCATCCGTTGCGAGCGTCCTTCGACGAGCAGGCCCATCGCCGTCGAATAACGCGGGTTACGCACGACGTCCGCAAGACCGCCCGCGTATTCCGGCACGCCGATGCGCACCGGCTTCAGGAAGATGTCCTCGCCGAGTTCGACCATGCCGAGCATCATCGACGCGCCGCCGGTCAGCACCACGCCGGAGCTCAGCAGTTCCTCGTAACCCGACTCGCGCACCACCTGCTGCACGAGCGAAAACAGTTCTTCGACACGCGGCTCGACCACCGCCGCCAATGCCTGACGCGACAGCGTGCGCGGACCGCGCTCGCCGAGACCCGGCACTTCGATCATTTCGTCCGGATCGGCCAAGGCCTGCTTTGCAATGCCGTAGTCGACCTTGATGTCTTCTGCGTCCGGCGTCGGCGTGCGCAGCGCCATCGCGATGTCGCTCGTGATCTGGTCGCCGGCGATCGGAATCACCGCCGTGTGACGAATCGCGCCTTCGCTGAAAATCGCAATATCCGTCGTGCCGCCGCCGATATCGACCAGCACCACGCCGAGTTCTTTTTCGTCTTCTGTCAGCACCGCCAGCGACGAAGCCAGCGGCTGCAGAATCAGATCGTTCACTTCGAGCCCGCAACGGCGCACGCACTTCACAATGTTCTGCGCCGCGCTCACCGCGCCGGTGACGATATGCACCTTCACTTCCAGGCGGATACCGCTCATGCCGATCGGCTCGCGCACATCTTCCTGACCGTCGATGATGAATTCCTGCGTCAGGATGTGCAGCACCTGCTGATCGGTCGGGATATTGATCGCTTTCGCCGTCTCGATCACGCGCGCGACGTCCGTCTGCGTGACTTCCTTTTCCTTGATCGCCACCATGCCGCTCGAATTGAAGCTGCGGATATGGCTGCCGGCGATCCCGGTGAATACGTTCGTGATCTTGCAGTCGGCCATCAGCTCGGCTTCCTCGAGCGCGCGCTGAATGGACTGCACGGTGGCTTCGATGTTCACCACCACGCCCTTCTTGAGCCCCTTCGATTCGCTCTGGCCGAGGCCGATCACCTCGTAGTGGCCCTCGCCCTTCAACTCGGCGACGATAGCCACTACCTTCGACGTCCCAATGTCGAGGGCGACCAGCAGATCTTTATAGTCTTTACTCATAGCGTGCTCATTGCGTGTGATGTCCGTTTACTTCTTGCCCTTGTCGGGTTCGCTGATAAAGCGCATGCCAGCGGCACGAATCGCGAAACCGTTCGGATAGCGCAAGTCCGCATACTCGATGTCCTTTCCCCAACGTTGCGTCACCGCGTTCCACGCCGCGGTCAGGCGCTTGCTCCGATCGAGCAATGTGTCCTGATTGCGTTCGCGCCCAAGTTCCACCTGCATGCCGTTCGACAGCTTCACCGTCCACGCGTAACGCGGCGACAGCGTGACTTCTTCGGGCGTCGCGCCCAAGGGCGCAAACCACTTCTTGAAATCGCCATAACGCGCGACGACTTCTTTGGCCGTTCCGTCCGGACCGTCGAACGCCGGCAGCTCCTCTTCGAGCTCGCCCTGGTTCGCGGTGAACAGTTCGCCGTCCACGCTCACCAGTTGATCGCTGCCCCACGTTCCAAGCGGTTTGTACTCTTCAAGCGTGACAGCCAATGCATTCGGCCAAACCCGCCGCACACTCGCGTGACGCACCCACGGCATCTGCTCGAACGCCTGGCGTGCGACGTCGAGATCCACCGTAAAAAAGTTGCCTTTCAGGCGCCCTACTACACCCGCGCGCACCGTCGGCGAATTGATGTGCTCGGTGTCGCCGTCGATCTGGATTTCGCGCAACGCGAAATTCGGACGCTGGATGAGCCAGTAACCGCCTGCCGCCAGCAGCACGAGCACCAGCAACGCATGCAATGCGTTGGCGGCGAGATTGAGCTGGCGAACGTTGTTCCACATGGAGTTGCTTTCGGGTTGCCCCGCTTAGTCCTTTGTTAATCCTTGAGCGTCAGCGCCAACACGCCGACCACCAGTTCCTGATAGCTGATACCCACCGCACGCGCCGCTTTCGGCGGCAACGAGTGATCGGTCATCCCAGGCGCCGTGTTCACTTCCAGGAAGTACGGGTTGCCGTCGGCGTCGAGCATGAAATCGGCGCGGCCCCAATCGGTGCAGCCGAGTACGTCGAACGCACGGCGCGCCAGCACTTTCAGGCGTGACTCTTCGTCAACCGCCAGACCGCACGGAATCAGATACTGCGTGTCGTTCGCGATGTACTTCGCGTGGTAGTCGTAAAACTCGCCGGCCGGAATGATGCGGATCACCGGCAGATCCAGATCGCCGGCGATACAGGCCGTAAATTCGCCGCCGCCCTCGATGCTCTTTTCCACCACGACGATCTTGTCGTACTTGACCGCTTCGAGCAGCGCTGCCGGCAATGCGTCGGCGCTTTTCACCTTGATCACCGCGACGCTCGAGCCTTCGCTGGCCGGCTTGACGAATAGCGGCAAGCCGAGCTTCGCGACGATGTCTTTTGCGCGTGCTTCGTAGTCGTCGCCGCGCAGCACAGCCTCGAACGGCGGCGTCGGAATGCCGAGTTGCTGCCACACGAGCTTGGTGCGGAACTTGTCCAGACCCAGCGCCGAGCCGAGCACGCCGCTGCCCGTGTAACGGATGCCGTAAAAATCCAGCGCACCCTGAATCTGGCCGTTCTCGCCGTAACCGCCGTGCAGCGCGTTGAACGCGCGCACAAAACCTTCGTCCTTCAATGCGGCGAGCGGACGCTCAGCCGGGTCGAACGGATGGGCGTCGATACCGGCGTCGCGCAGACCTTGCAGCACGAGGCGGCCGGAATTGAGCGACACCTCGCGCTCGGCGGAATCCCCACCGAGCAGCACTGCTACCTTGCCGAATTGTTTAGGGTCGATGCTGCTCATTTCACTCACACCTTCGTTTCTTGCGCCAGGCGACCCGGCACACCGCCGATCGAACCCGCGCCCATCGTGATCACCACATCGCCGTCGCGCACTACCGCTGAGAGCGCGTCCGGCACTTCATCCACCGTATCGACAAACACCGGCTCGACCTTGCCCGCCACGCGCAGTGCCCGCGCAAGAGCGCGGCCATCCGCGGCGACGATCGGCGCTTCGCCGGCCGAATACACTTCGGTCAGCACGAGCGCGTCGACGGTCGACAACACCTTCACAAAATCTTCGAAGCAATCGCGCGTGCGCGTGAAGCGGTGCGGCTGGAAGGCCAGCACCAGACGCCGCCCCGGAAATGCGCCACGCGCCGCCGCCACCGTTGCCGCCATTTCAACCGGGTGATGACCGTAATCGTCGACCAGCGTGTACGCGCCGGCCGGTTTGCCTTCCGACATGACCGGCACTTCGCCATAGCGCTGGAAGCGCCGGCCCACGCCGTTGAAATCCGCCAGCGCTCGCTGGATATCGGCATCTTTCACTTCAAGTTCAGTCGCAATTGCAATTGCGGCCAAAGCGTTCTGCACGTTGTGCTCGCCCGGCAGGTTCAAGACGATGTCGATCGGCGCCGCGTCTTCACGCAGTGCCGTGAAATGCATCTTGCCGCCGCGCGCTTCGACATTGACTGCACGCACCTGCGCGTCCGGCGCAAAACCGTAGCGGATGATCGGCTTCGACACGAACGGCAGGATCTCCTTCACGTTCGGATCGTCGACGCACAGCACCGCTATCCCATAGAACGGCAGACGGTGCGTGAATTCAATGAACGCCTGCTTGAGTCGCGCGAAGTCGTGCCCATAGGTGTCCATGTGATCAGCGTCGATGTTCGTGATGACTTCGATCACCGGGAACAGATTCAGGAACGACGCATCCGACTCATCCGCTTCAGCGACGATGAAATCACCCGTACCCAGACGCGCATTCGCGCCCGCGCTGATCAGGCGCCCGCCGATCACGAAGGTCGGATCGAGCCCGCCCGCCGCCAGCACGCTCGCCACCAGCGAGGTGGTCGTAGTCTTACCGTGCGTGCCGGCAATCGCAATGCCCTGCTTCAGGCGCATCAGTTCCGCGAGCATCACCGCGCGCGGCACGATCGGAATGCGGCGATGACGCGCGGCCAGCACTTCCGGGTTGTCGCTGCGCACTGCTGTGGAAACGACCACGGCGTTCGCACCTTCGATGTTCTCCGCCGCGTGACCGATCGCGATGCGCGCGCCGAGTGCAGCGAGGCGATCGGTGATCGCGTTGCTCGAGAGATCCGAGCCGCTCACCTGATAGCCGAGGTTGACCAGCACCTCCGCGATGCCGCTCATGCCGACACCGCCGATGCCGACAAAGTGAATATGTTTGACGATGTGTTTCATTGCTTTCCTTCTGGGCTCGCGCCCGAAATCGAACCCGCCACAGTCGCGCAAATCTGCGCGACCTGTTCCGTGGCGTCGGGTTTCGCGAGCGAGCGCGAACGCTCTGCCATCTCTGCGAGGGTCTCTCGCGTCTGGCTGCGCAACCAGTCAGCGAGCATTTCCGCCGACAGATCGCGTTGCTGCACGACCAGCGCCGCGCCGTTATCGGCGAGGAACGCTGCATTTGTGGTTTGGTGATCGTCTACTGCAAACGGGAACGGCACGAAGAATGCCGCCACGCCTACTGCTGAAATCTCCGACACGGTCATCGCGCCCGAACGGCAGATCACCAGATCCGCGTTCGCGTACGCGCTCGTCATGTCGTCGATGAACGGCACGAGTTCTACATCGGCGCCGGCCTGCAGGCCCGCTGCCGCATAATTCTCACGCAGTGCTTCAATATGCTTCGCGCCCGCCTGATGCACGATGCGCGGACGTTCATTCGGCGCCAGCAGCGCAACCGCGCGCGGCACCACTTCGTTCAATGCGGCTGCACCCAGACTGCCGCCCACCACCAGCACATTCAGCGGACCGCTGCGCGCTGCGTAGCGTGCTTTGGGTGCAATTGCGCCCGCAAGTTCCGCACGAATCGGGTTTCCAGTCCATTCGCCGTGCGGCAGCGCATTCGGGAATGCAACCAGCACGCGTTTCGCGACTTTCGCGAGCACCTTGTTGGCGAGACCCGCAATCGAATTCTGTTCATGCAGCACCAGCGGACGGCCGCTCAATGCGGTCATCAAACCCGCCGGGAACGTGATGTAACCGCCCATGCCGAGCACGACGTCCGGCTTCACGCGACGCAACACGCTCAAACTCTGCGAGCAGGCGCGCAGCAAATTCAGCGGCAACATCAGCTTGGTCTTCAGGCCCTTGCCGCGCAGTCCGCCGAAGCGCACGTATTCCATCGGGATGCCGTGCTTCGGCACCAGCGTGGCTTCCATGCCCGCGGGATTACCGAGCCATACGACCTTCCAGCCCCACGCCTGCATCAGGTGCGCGACCGCGAGCCCCGGGAACACGTGTCCCCCGGTGCCACCGGCCATCACCATCAGCGTGCGTTGCGGGAGAGCCGTCATACTTTGCCCCCACGCATCAACACCCGGTTCTCATAGTCCACACGCATCAATACAGCCACCGCCACGCAGTTCAGCACGATGCCCGAACCGCCGTAGCTAACGAGCGGCAACGTAAGACCTTTAGTCGGCAGCAGGCCGAGGTTCACGCCCATGTTGATAAAAGTCTGCGCACCGAACCAGATGCCGATACCCTTCGCGACCAGCCCGGCAAAAGTGCGGTCAAGTGCGAGCGCCTGACGGCCGATCTCGAACGAACGGCGTACGATCCAGTAAAACATCAGGATCACGACGAGCACACCGACAAAACCTAGCTCCTCGCCGATCACCGCGAGGATGAAGTCGGTATGCGCTTCCGGCAGATAGTTGAGCTTCTCGACACTGCCGCCCAAACCCACGCCAAACCATTCGCCGCGCCCGAAAGCGATCAGCGAGTGCGTCAATTGATAAGCCTTGCCTTGCGCGTAACGGTCGTCCCACGGATCGAGGTAAGCGAAGATCCGCTCGCGACGCCATGGCGAAGCCCACACGAGCAAGCTGAACGTGCCGACCGCAGTCGCCACCAGACCGCCGAACAGCTTGCCGTTCACGCCGCCGAGGAACAGCACGCCCATCGCGATCGCGGCGATCACCATGAACGCGCCCATGTCCGGTTCGAGCAGCAGCAATGCGCCGACAAGACCCACTGCAACCGCCATCGGCAGAAAGCCCTTGGCGAAGCTGTGCATGTATTCCTGTTTGCGTACCGTGTAGTTCGCCGCGTAAATCGTCACGGCGAGCTTCATGATTTCCGACGGCTGCATGTTCGTGATGCCGAGCGGAATCCAGCGACGCGCACCGTTCACGCCCTTGCCGACGTGCGGGATCAGCACGATCACCAGCGCGGCGAGCGAAATCAGGAACAGCTTCGGCGCGTACTTATCCCACGTCGAAATCGGAATGCGGAACGACACGACGCCGATCACCGAGCCCATCACCACGAAAATGATCTGGCGCACGAGGAAGGCATAGTCGCGGTACGACGCGTACTTCGGCGAATCGGGCATCGCGATCGACGCCGAATACACCATCACGACGCCGAGCCCCAGCAAGGCGACGACCACCCACAGCAGCGAGTGATCGTAGTCGAGCATCCGCGAGCGCAGCGGACGCACGCCGTTCACGGCGCTCGCAAGACCACTGCCGCCCGGGCGGCCAGAGGCGCGGCTCGTGCTACCCGTATCGCCATTGCCGGCACGGGAGCCGGCCAGGCGCGAACCGAAACGTTCCGACCAGCTCATATCATCGTCCCCCGTTCAGCCGCGATGTCTTCCACCGTGCTGCGGAACACCGCGGCGCGATGGGCGTAACCTTTGAACATGTCAAAGCTCGCGCACGCCGGCGACAGCAATACGGCGTCGCCAGGTTGCGCCAATGCGGTGGCGGCCCGCGTCGCTTCTTCGAGCGTCGCGTGGTCGGTCATCGCGATGCCGGTGTCTTCCAGCGCGGCGCGAATCTGCGGCGCATCGCGACCGATCAGCATCACGGCGCGGCACCACCGCATCACCGGCTCGGCGAGCGGCTCGAAATCCTGGCCCTTGCCGTCGCCACCGGCGATCAGGACCGCGCGCTGCGCGAGGCCGTCGAGCGCGGCAACTGTCGCGCCGACATTGGTGCCCTTGCTGTCGTCGACGTAATCGACGCCTTCGATCGACGCGATCAATTCCACCCGATGCGGCTCGCCACGGTATTCGCGCAGGCCGTGCAAAAGCGGCGCGCCAGGCAGACCGATCGCGCGCGCCAAGGCATACGCGGCCAATGCGTTGGCGGCGTTATGCAGGCCGCGGATACGCAATGCGTCCGCCGGCATCAGGCGTTTGAGCGCGATGTTCTTCGGCGCCGCCACTTCGTTCTTGCGACGGCGCGTCGGTGCGGGTTCGTCGCTGACGTCGCGATCGTGCGCCTCGACCAGCCAGATCATGCCGTTGTCGCGCAGCAGACCGTAGTCGCCGTCGTTCTTCGGCTCGGTCACGCCGAACGTGACCATCGCGGCATCGCTATCGGCCGAAGGCGCGAGCGCCATCACGCGGGCGTCGTCACGATTCAGCACGCGCACGGTTTGTGTACCGAAGATGCGGCCCTTCGCGGCAGCGTATGCGTCGAGCCCACCATGCCAATCCAGGTGATCCTGCGTGATGTTCAGAACGACCGCTGCATCGGGCGTAAACGTATGCGCTGTTTCCAGCTGGAAGCTCGACAGCTCCAACACCCACACGTCGGGCAACGCGGTGTTGTCGATCGCTTCGCTGAGCTTGTCCAGCGCGGCCGGGCTGATGTTGCCCGCCACCGCGACCTTCTTGCCGGCGCGTTCGCACAGCAAGCCAGTAAGACTCGTCGTCGTGGTCTTGCCGTTGGTGCCGGTGATCGCGATCACCTTCGGCACGTAACCGCTTTCGCCAAGCGTCTTCAACGCTTGCGCGAAGAATTCGAGTTCGCCCCAGACAGGGATGTCCCGCTCACGCGCCGCGGTGATGAGCGGCAGCAAATCAGCGGCGAGCGGCGACAAGCCCGGGCTGATCGCCACGAGTTCGACACCTTCGAGCAACGAGAGCGAGAACGGGCCGCCAACGAATTCGGCGTCGACGCTGTGCGCTTCCAGCGCGGACAGGTTCGGCGGCACCTCGCGCGTATCGGCCACACGCAGCCGACAGCCGTGCCGCGCGCACCAGCGCGCCATCGCGAGACCGGATTCACCGAGTCCCAGCACGAGCACCATCGGCTTTTGCCGATCCCGAAACTTCTCGCCGAACATCGCCTGCTTCCCCTAAATACGACTTAACGCAACTTGAGCGTGGACAAACCGAACAGACACAACATCAGGGTGATGATCCAGAAGCGCACGACCACCTGCGTTTCCTTCCAACCCGACAATTCAAAATGATGATGCAGCGGCGCCATCTTGAAGAGACGCCGGCCTTCGCCGTAACGGCGTTTGGTAAATTTGAACCACGTCACCTGCAACATCACGGAAAGTGTCTCCGCAACGAAAATGCCGCCCATGATGAAGAGCACGATTTCCTGACGCACGATCACGGCAACCGTGCCAAGCGCGCCGCCGAGCGCGAGCGCCCCCACGTCGCCCATGAACATCTGCGCCGGGTGCGTGTTGAACCAGAGGAACGCGAGCCCTGCCCCGCCCATCGCCGAACAGAAGATCAGCAACTCACCGGCACCGGCGATATGCGGAAACAGCAGGTACTTCGAATAGACCGAGCTACCCATCACATAAGCGAACACGCCGAGCGATGCGCCGACCAGCACGACCGGCATGATCACGAGGCCGTCGAGACCGTCGGTAAGGTTCACCGCATTGCTCGCGCCGACAATCACCAGATACGTCAGTACGATGAAGCCCCACACGCCGAGCGGATAGCTGATCGATTTGACGAACGGCAGCATCAGGTCGGCGCGCGCCGGCAAGCCCATCGACAAACCGCTGCGCACCCACGCCATGAACAGGTCGAACACGCGCACGTTGCTCGCTTCGGACACGCTGAACGCGAGATACACCGCCGCGAACAGGCCGATCACCGACTGCCAGAAATACTTTTCGCGCGACGACATCCCGCGCGGGTCCTTGTAGACCACCTTGCGGTAATCGTCGACCCAGCCGATCACACCGAAACCAAACGTGACGAGAATCACGATCCAGATGAAACGGTTGGTCAGATCGGCCCACAGCAACGTTGCCACGGCAATGCCGAGCAGAATCAACACGCCGCCCATCGTCGGCGTACCGGATTTGACGAGGTGCGTTTGCGGACCGTCTTTACGAACGGCCTGACCGACCTTCATCGCGGTCAGCTTGCGGATCACCGCCGGGCCACAGACGAGCCCGATCAGCAGTGCGGTGATGGTGGCCATCACCGCACGGAAAGTCAGATAACTGAACACGCGCAAGAAGCTTGCGTCATTCTGCAGCCATTGCGCCAGCGCCAGTAGCATGCTTCGGTCCTTCTATTTCAATGTGCAGCGGGCGTATTGCCCGCTGCGTTGGGTTGTGGACTCGTTACGGCGTCCACCACGCGTTCCATTTGCATGAAACGCGAGCCTTTCACGAGAAGCGTTGCAGCGGCGCCAAAACCCGCCTGCTGCAATTGCGCGACCAGCGTGCCGACATCGGCGACGTGATGCGCGTCCGCGCCATACGCAGTGCAAGCGTCGCGCGAGGCGTCGCCCATGGCGTACAGCACGTCGATACCGCGTTCTTTGGCGTAGGCGCCGATTTCACGGTGAAACGCCGGGCCGTTGTCGCCGACTTCGCCCATGTCGCCCATCACCAGCACACGCGGTGATGCGCGCGATGCGAGGACGTCGATCGCCGCGCGCATTGAATCGGGGTTGGCGTTGTAGGTGTCGTCGATCACCGTTGCGCCGGCGAGTGTGCCGAGCGCGGCGCGCTTCGCCTGCAAACGGCCCTTGACGGCGCCGAACGATTCGAGGCCGCGCTTGATTGCGTCGAGCGACACGCCTGCGGCGAGCGCAGCCGATGTCGCGGCCAACGCGTTGTGCGCGTTGTGATCGCCGAGCACTTGCAGCGTGACGTCGACGTGGCCTTCCGGTGTGTCAATGCTCAGAACGTTGCCGGTGAACGTGCCGGTTACGGCGGCTTCGGTCACGCGCTCGGCGGTGTTCAAGGCGAAGTCGATGATGCGGTTGCCGGTTGCGGCGACGCGCCAGATGCTTGCGTAGGCATCATCGGCCGGGAACACGGCGACGCCTTCCGGCGTGAGCGCGTGAATCACGCTGGCGTGTTCGAGCGCAACGGCTTCGACCGTCGCCATGAACTCCTGATGCTCGCGCTGTGCGTTATTCACCACCGAGACCGTCGGCTCGGCGATCTTCGCAAGCAGCGAGGTCTCGCCCGGATGGTTCATGCCGAGTTCGACCACCGCCAGTTGATGCGCGGCGTGCAGACGGAACAGCGTGAGCGGCAAGCCGATATCGTTGTTGAAGTTGCCAGCAGTTGCGAGGCGTGCGTCCGCGCCGACAGCAGCAGCGAAGATCGACGCGATCATTTCCTTGACCGTCGTCTTGCCGTTGCTGCCCGTCACGGCGACGAGCGGCATGCTGAACGTGCGCCGCCAGCCGCGCGCAAGTGCACCGAGCGCGACACGCGTATCGGCTACCCGCAAAGCGGGCACGTGCCAGTCTTGCGGCGTGCGCGTCACCAGCGCCGCCGTGACGTTGCGCGACGCGATTTCCGGCAGGAAATCGTGCGCGTCGAAACGCTCACCCTTGATGGCGACGAACAAATCGCCTGGACCGGCACTGCGGCTGTCGGTCGAAACGCGTTCGAACGTGACGCTGTCATCACCGAGCACGGTGGCGCCGGGAATCAGCGCGGCGGCTTCACGCAGCGAGAACATGCTCATTCGCCACCTCCGCGTACGTGCGTCGCCCGTGCGGCAAGCGCAAGGCGAGCGTGGTCCTGATCGGAGAAAGCGCGCTTCTTACCCATGATTTCCTGTGTTGCTTCATGCCCCTTGCCGGCCAGCACGATGACGTCTTCGCGCGCGGCGCCGCGGATCGCTTGCAGGATCGCGCTCGCGCGGTCCTCGATACGGCGCGCCTTCGACGCGTCTTTCATACCCACGGCGATCTGCTCGATGATCGACTGCGGATCTTCGCTGCGCGGGTTGTCGCTGGTTACGACCACGCCGTCGGCGAGCTTCTCGGCGATCGCGCCCATCAGCGGACGCTTGGTCGCGTCGCGGTCGCCGCCGCAGCCGAACATGCAGATCAGTTCGCCACCACGTGCGGCCGCCATCGGGCGCAGTGCTTCCAGGGTCTTTTCCAGCGCGTCCGGCGTGTGCGCGTAATCGATCACGACGAGCGGCTCGTCGTTCTGCAAGCGGCCGCCGAGACGTTGCATGCGGCCATTTACCGGTTCGAGCTTCGCCAGTTCGGCAAGCGCTGCGTCGAACGGCACGTCGGCTGCAAGCAATGCACCGAGTACGCCGAACAGATTGCTGACGTTGAAAGCGCCGAGCGTTTGCACTTCGACGTCGGCGTTGCCCCAGTCGGATGTGGTCAGATGAAATGCGGTGCCGGTGGCGGTTGCACGCACATTCGAGGCGAGCAGCAACGCGTCGGCTTGCGGCGCGTCTTTCAGCGTTTCGTCGAGACCGTAGGCGATCGTACGAGCATGGCCCTTCGTGCTCGCGAGCAGACGGCGACCTGCGGCATCGTCGCGGTTGATCACTGCGGCGCGCAGTTCCGGCCATGCGAACAGACGCGCCTTGGCGGTCTCGTAGGCTTCGAACGTGCCGTGATAGTCGAGGTGGTCCTGCGTGAGATTCGTGAACACGGCGATGTCGAACGCCGTGCCGTTCACACGGCCTTGATGCAGCGCGTGCGACGACACTTCCATCGCCACCGCTTGCGCGCCGGCGTCGCGCAACTGAGCGAGACTGCGTTGCAGTTGCGGCGCGTCGGGCGTCGTGAAACCGGTGTGCACGAGTTGACCCGGCAGACCGGTGCCGAGCGTGCCGATGATCGCGCAACGCTTGCCGAGCGCGGTCAAGGCCGCCGAGATCCATTGGCTGCAGGAGGTCTTGCCGTTCGTGCCGGTGATGCCGACCGTCAGCATGCCGTCGCTCGGATCGTTATACCAGGCGCTCGCAATCGAACCGGCGAGTTCGTTCAGCGCCGGCACGGCCAGCGTGGTGGACGAGTCGATCGCACCGCTAAAGCCTTCGGGCTGGACCAGCACGGCTGCCGCGCCACGCTCGATCGCGCCGTCGATAAACGGGCGGTTGTCCGCGCCGTCGACCGCATAGGCGAAAAATGCGTCGCCCGCCGCAAGCGAACGCGTGTCGGCGTGCAGATGCGCGCCTGGCTGCACGCGAGCGTGCAGCCAGTTGAGTGCGTCGGCAATTTGCCGGTGCGCTGGGTGCTTCTTACGCAGCGCGCTCATCGCACAACTCCGGGATGGCTTTTCGCGTTGGCGGCAATCGTCATTCTCTTCGCGCCGGCGCTGGTGGAAAGTTTCTTGACCGTTGCGGGCGAGGGCGGTGCGCTTGGCGCAGCAGGCGCCGAATCGTCCGACACGACCATCTGTTTGACCGGCATATCCGGCGGCACATTCAGCGAACGCAGCGTGTCGCCGACAATCGACGAGAACACCGGACCGGACACCTGACCGCCGAAGTGGCTGCCCGCCGTCGGTTCGTCGACCGACACGGCAACGACGATGCGCGGATTCGGCATCGGCGCCATGCCGACGAACGATGCGCGGTACTTGGAGTGGTCGTAGCCGTGCGCGCCGTGCTTGTACGCGGTACCGCTCTTGCCGCCGACGCGATAGCCCGGCACGGCCGCATCCGGCGACGTGCCACCCGGCGCCGTGACGGTTTCGAGCATCGCGCGCACTTCGCGAGCGGTGGTAGGCGCGAAAATTTGCGGGCCTGTGGCCGGCTGATCGCCAGGCGTGCGGAAAATCGACACTGGCATGATCTCGCCGTCATGCGCGATCGCGGTGTACGCACGGCCCAACTGGAACAGCGACACCGACAAGCCGTAGCCGTACGACATGGTCGCCTGTTCGATGCGGCGCCAGCTCTTCCACGGACGCAGACGGCCCGCCGCCGCGCCCGGGAAGCCGACCTTCGGCGCCTGGCCGAGACCGATGCTGGTGTACATGTTCCACATCTCTTCGGGCTTGAGCTGCATGGCGATCTTCGTCGCGCCAATGTTGCTCGACTTCTGGATCACGCCACCCACTGTCAGCACGCCGAACGCGCTGTCGTCGGTAATCGGCGCACCGTCGAGCACAAAGCGGCCCGGCCCCGTATCTACCAGTGTAGTCGGCGTCACACGGTGCAGGTCGAGCGCGAGCGACACCGTGAACGGCTTCATGATCGAGCCCGGTTCGAAGGTGTCCGTGAGAATGCGGTTGCGCAGCTGGTCGCCCGTGAGGTGCGAACGGTCGTTCGGGTTATACGTCGGGTAGTTAACCAGTGCGAGCACTTCGCCGGTCCGCACGTCGATCACCATCGCCGCGCCGGCCTTCGCCTTGAATTTCTCGACGGCCGCTTTCAGGTTCGTATACGCGATGTACTGAATCTTGCTGTCGATCGAGAGATCGACGTCCTGGCCGTTGTGCGGCACGACCTGCTCGTCCACGTCCTCGATGATGTGGCCCATGCGGTCTTTAATGACGCGGCGGCTGCCCGACATGCCAGCCAGCAACTTCTGGTCGCCGAGTTCGACGCCTTCCTGGCCTTCGTCTTCCACATTGGTGAAGCCGATCAGGTGAGCCGTGATCTCGCCTTCCGGATAGAAGCGCTTGTATTCGTCGCGCGCGTAAATGCCGGGAATGTCCAGCGTGGTGACTTTCTCGGCGACGTCGACCGGCACCTGCCGCTTCACATAGACGAAGTTCTTGTCCTCGGACAGCTTGGCGCGCAACTCCTTGTTCGTCATGCCGAGCAGCTTGCCGAGCTGGTTCAGCTTGTCGGCGCCGAGGTCGTCCGGCACCGAGTCGGGAATTGCCCAGATCGCGCGCACCGGCAGACTCGTGGCGAGCACGAGGCCGTTGCGGTCGAGAATCTTGCCGCGCGTGGCCGGCAGTTCGAGCCGGCGCTGATAGCGGATTTCGCCCTGCTTCTGATAGAAGGCGTTGCCCGGCCCCTGAATCCAGAAGGCGCGCGCGGTCAGCGCGACAAACGCCATGAACAGCATGAACACGACGAGTTTCGAGCGCCACATGGGCAGGCGCACCGACAGGATCGGGTTCGCCGAAAAGGCGACGCTTTTGCGTGTCGACGATTTTTTCATCGCACGCCTCCGCGACGGGTCGCAAGCGGCGCCGACGCCGGACCGGAAGTCGGGATCGGTGCGTCCTCCGCCTTGGCGGCGCCCGGGTCGAGCGTCAGGTATTGGGTACGCCCGGTCGTGACCGATTGCATCCTCAGGGAATCAGTGGCGATCTGCTCGA
Organism: Paraburkholderia sp. SEWSISQ10-3 4; assembly: GCF_030464785.1. Classification (NCBI taxonomy): domain Bacteria; kingdom Pseudomonadati; phylum Pseudomonadota; class Betaproteobacteria; order Burkholderiales; family Burkholderiaceae; genus Paraburkholderia; species Paraburkholderia sp. SEWSISQ10-3 4. The sequence goes on along the minus strand of NZ_JALPRI010000033.1, from coordinate 9,796 downwards.
TGCGCGACGTCTTCGACAACGCGCTCTGCTGATATTGAAGCTGTGAATAATCCTGCTGCAACTGGCGCTCCTGCGATTGCGCGCGTTGCAACTGGATAAAGATCTGACGCTGCTGATTGGTGGCGTTAACGACAGACAAAGCGCAGCCCATCACGATCATCAGCAGGAAGATATTGAGGCGGCTCATGGCGCGATTCGCTCCGCCACACGCATCACGGCAGAACGGGCGCGCGGGTTCGCGGCGACTTCAGCGTCGCTGGCGAACATGCGGCCAATGATTTTGAGCGGAGGGCTCGGCAGATCGACTGCACGAATCGGCAGACGGCGATCCACCGCAGGCGAACTGGCGTGCGCCTGCATGAATCGCTTGACGATCCGGTCCTCGAGCGAATGAAAGCTGATGACCACCAGCCGCCCCCCTTGCTCCAACAGCGACAACGCTGCTTCTAAAACGACTTGCAGCTCCGCAAGCTCTTGATTGATGTGAATCCGTATAGCTTGAAAGGTGCGGGTTGCCGGATCCTTGCCCTTCTCACGGGTTTTGACGACGTTAGCCACGATTTGGGCAAGCTCGCCCGTGCTGACGAGAGGCCCAAGACGGTCGGACTCTGCCCGGCGAGCAACAAGCGCCTTTGCAATCTGAAAAGCAAACCGTTCTTCCCCATAATCTCGTATCACCTCCGTCAGTTCCTGCACCGTGGCCCGCGCCAGCCAGTCAGCCGCTGACTCGCCGCGCGTCGGGTCCATCCGCATGTCGAGCGGGCCGTCGGCGCGGAAACTGAAACCCCGCTCCGGATCGTCGACTTGCGGCGACGACACGCCCAGATCCAGCAAAACACCCGACACCCGCCCTACCCCGCGCTCCGCAATCGCGTCACGCAGTGAAGCAAAACTCTCGTGCACGATGCCAAAGCGCGGATCCGCAATCTGCTGAGCCGTGGCGATGGCGAGCGGATCTTTGTCGAACGCGATCAGGCGCCCGGCTTCACCCAGCTTCTCCAGCACCAGGCGGCTATGACCACCGCGCCCAAACGTACCGTCCACATAAATGCCGTCCGCGCGTGTGACCAGCGCTTCGACCGCCTCTTCCAGCAGCACCGTGCGATGCTGCAATTCGTTTCCCATCGCAGGTGCCATATATGTAGTCCGCGATCAGAACGTGAAATTCTTTAACGCTTCGGGCATGCCCTCGGCGATCGCTGCCTGTTCCTTTGCTGCGTAAATTTGTGCGTCCCACAACTCAAAGTGACGACCCATGCCGAGCAGGTTCACTTCCTTTTCCAGCGAGCCGGCCGCGCGCAATTCCGGAGACACGAGCACGCGACCCGCACCGTCCATATCGACGTCCATGGCGTTGCCGAGAAAAATGCGTTTCCACCAGGCTGCGTTCATAGGCAGCTTGTCGACCTTGTCGCGGAAGATCTCCCACTCCGGGCGCGGAAAGAGCAACAGGCAGCCGTCCGGGTGCTTGGTGATCGTCACCCGGCCCTCTGCCTGTGTTTGCAGCGCATCCCGATAGCGAGAGGGAATCGACATCCGCCCTTTCGCATCGAGCGTCAGCGCCGACGCCCCTTGGAACACTTCGCTCTCCCATACCGGCGCTTTTTCGCCAGCTATCCGATTCGTGAAAATCTACCCGAAACCACCCGTGAGATCACACAAAAATACACTTTCTCACACTGTCTCCCACTTTAGAGTAACGCTAAACAGGGGTCAAGGGAGATACACGCTTTTCGAGCGAATTTTGTTTGTTAGAACAAGGACTTAGCGCGACTCCTTCACGTCAGACATAAAACGGAAAACCGTTATAAATGAATGAGCTAGTGAATCTTGTGAAGGTGATACGTGAAAAGTGCGAGGGAAAGGCGCGGAATGTAAGAGATCGTGAAGCGCGATCGGGAGGTGTTTGCTGGCGTTCCGGGTATTTCGTGTGGACGACGCGCGAGGCGTCGTCCCACTTTCAGGCGGTGCGTGAGCAGAAGTCTCGAACTTATAGGTAATAGGCAGTGCGGGTCATGACTTTCGATACTGCGCGCATCAGTGCGCGTGCGGGGAATGGCAACTCGACGCCGCCTGCATCCATAGCGGATTTACCGTGCTCCGCTTCATCTACGCGCATCTGTTCGACGATCGCGCGCGACTCGCGGTCGGCTGCGGGCAACTGATCCAGATGGCTATCCAGATGCTGTTCAACCTGGCGCTCGGTTTCGGCCATGAAGCCTAGACTCACGCGATCACCCATGCGGCCCGCTGCGAGGCCGATTGCCAGCGCGCCTGTATACCAGAGCGGGTTCAACAGACTTGGGCGCGAATCGAGCGCCTCGAGGCGTTTGGCGGTCCACGCCAGATGATCCTCTTCTTCTATGGCAGCGTGATTAAACACAGCTCGCAAAGACGGCGACCTGGTCGCGAGTTTCTGAGCTTGGTAAAGCGCCTGGGCGCACACCTCACCGACGTGGTTCACCCGCATCAAACCAGCCGCGTGGGCGCGCTCCTCCGGGGACAGCTCAGCGGGCTCCGCCGCCGATTCTTGCGGAACCGGCAATGGACGACTCATCCGCGACACGCCGGTCATTGAGCGTAAACCCCGATCAAACTCGCTAATCAACTCGTCCAGAAACATTCAGCACTCCCTGATTCGACAACCGTCCCGCCGCGCTGACCGGCCCACGCGACAAGACTTTGCTGGGTAAACCCGGCTTCGCGAAGACCTTGAATTCAAACGAATCCGACGGCCAATTTGAGATTTTAGACCATGTTGCGTAAACGAAACAGGACCGGCCCTGGCCGTCTCCTTTTTCTTTGTGCCATGTATGCCTTTTGTTACATTACGTGCAACTTCTCGCGAAGTTGGACAAGCAAGGCCTCAACGCTAGACAAATATTCGCCTTGTACAAAAGATTCGTAATCCTTGGAGATCATTCGATGAAAAAGTCGCTTCTCGCTCTCGCAGCACTGGGCGCATTCGCAGGCGTCGCACATGCTCAGAGCAGCGTGACCCTGTACGGCATTATTGATGAAGGCTTCAACATCAACACCAACTCGGGTGGCAAGCACCTGTACAACCTGTCCAGCGGCGTCATGCAAGGCTCGCGTTTCGGCCTGCGCGGCACGGAAGATCTGGGCGGCGGTCTGAAGGCAATCTTCGTGTTGGAAAACGGCTTTGACGTGAACAACGGCAAGCTGGGTCAAGGCGGCCTGATGTTCGGTCGTCAAGCTTACGTCGGCCTGTCGAGCCAGTTCGGTACGGTCACGCTGGGTCGTCAATACGACTCCGTCGTCGACTACGTTGGTCCGCTGGAAGCCGGTGACCAGTGGGGCGGCTACATCGCTGCTCACCCGGGTGACATCGACAACTTCAACAACGCGTACCGCACCAACAACACGGTCAAGTACACGAGCGCAAACTACGGCGGTCTGACGTTCGGCGGCACGTACAGCTTCGGCGGTGTTGCTGGCAACGTTACGTCGAACCAGATCTGGTCGTTGGGCGCTGGCTACAACAACGGTCCGTTGGTCTTGGGCGTTGGCTATTTGAACGCGCGTACCCCGGCAGCTTCGGGCGGCCTGTTCAACAACGGCGGCACGACTACGGCAGCGAACGCAGCTGTGACGTCGCCGGTCTACGCAGGCTTCGCTTCGGCTAACACCTACCAGGTGATCGGTGCAGGCGGCGCATACACGTTCGGCGCAGCAACGATCGGTGCTACGTACTCGAACATCCGCTTCGGCAACCTGGGCGCGTCGTTCACGTCGCCGTTCAAGGGCCAATCGGCTACGTTCAACAACGCGGAACTCAACTTCAAGTATCAGTTGACCCCGGCGTTGCTGGTCGGCGCAGCGTATGACTACACGCGCGGCGCGGAAATCAACGGCGCATCGCGCGCTCAGTACCACCAAGGTTCGGTTGGCGTGGACTACTTCCTGTCCAAGCGTACCGACGTGTACGTGATTGGTGTGTACCAACACGCTCTGGGCGAAACGCTGAACGCAGCGGGCGCTACGGTCAACGCAACGGCTGGCATCAACGGCCTGTCGGGTTCGTCGAACCAGAACCAACTCGCAGCTCGCGTTGGTATCCGCCACAAGTTCTAATAAGTCGTAATAAAGCAGTTTGCCTCAAAGGCGCCTTCGGGCGCCTTTTTTTATGGTTGCGCGCCGCATCGCGCGGCCCGCTGTTTTGCGTGAATACGACGGCTCAAAGAGAAAGGCCCGGCAGACTTTCGTCTGCCGGGCCTTTCTCTCTTTCTTTCACTCAGTGCGTTACTTCGTGTCGGCTTCGGCCAGGCTGCCGATGAGCCTGATGCGCGTGACGCGCTTACGCCCGGCCGTCGCGCAATTCGCGACGCAGAATTTTGCCGACATTGCTCTTGGGCAGTTCGGTCCGGAATTCGACGATCTTCGGCCGCTTGTAGCCGGTCAATTGCTGTTTGCAATACGCGAAGATGTCCGCATCGGTAAGCGCCTGGTCCTTCTTCACGACAAACAGCTTCACCGCTTCGCCTGAATGCTGATCCGGCACGCCAACCGCCGCGACTTCGAACACACCCGGCAGCTTGGCAACCACGTCTTCGATCTCGTTCGGATAGACGTTGAAACCCGAGACCAGAATCATGTCCTTCTTCCGATCGACGATCTTGACGAAGCCATTTTCGTTCATCAAGCCGACATCTCCCGATTTAAAGAAGCCATCCGACGTCATGACCTTGGCGGTTTCGTCCGGGCGGTTCCAGTAACCCGCCATCACCTGCGGCCCGCGGATGCAGATTTCTCCCGGCTGGCCGAGCGGCACCTCGTTGCCTTCGTCGTCGCGAATCGAGATTTCCGTCGACGGCAGCGGCAAACCGATCGTGCCGCTATATTCCGTGACGGTGACCGGATTGCAGGTGACGCACGGCGAGGTCTCCGACAGACCGTAGCCTTCGATGATCGGCGTATGCGTGTGCTCGAACCAGCGCTTGGCGACCGCTTCCTGTACCGCCATACCGCCGCCATTTGCTGCGATCAGCTTCGAAAAATCGAGTTTGTGGAAGTCCGGGCTGTTCAACATCGCGTTGTACAGCGTATTGACGGCGGGAATCGTCGTGATCGGATAGCCTTCCAGCGCCTTGATCATGCCGGGGATATCGCGCGGATTCGGAATCAGCACGCCAAGGCCGCCGGTACGGATCGTTAGCAGCCCGCAGACCGTCAGCGCAAAGACGTGATAAAGCGGCAACGCAACAACCGTGACGAACTGATCGATGTCCTTGCGGTTAGCGCGAACCGGATCGAGCCAGATTTCCGACTGCAGCACGTTGGCGATCAGGTTCCGATGCAGGAGCGTCGCGCCCTTGGCCACGCCGGTCGTGCCGCCCGTGTACTGGAGAAACGCGACGTCGTCCGGACCTTGCTGGACCGGCTTGAAACTCTGACGGCCACCCTCGGCGATCGCGGTATTAAATTTGACGTGGCCCGGGAGACTCCACGCCGGCACCATCTTCTTCACTCGCCGCACGACAAAGTTCACCAGCGTACCCTTCACGCCCATCAGATCGCCCATTGCTGCGACGACGATGTGCTTGACCGACGTATTGCCCACGATCGCCTGCAGCGTGACAGCGAAGTTCTCGAGCAGGATGATCGCTTCCGCGCCGCTGTCCTTGAGCTGATGCTCGAGTTCCCGCGGGGTGTAGAGCGGGTTCACATTCACCACCACGTAACCCGCGCGCAAGATCGCCGCAATCGCGACAGGATATTGCAGCACGTTCGGCATCATGATCGCGATGCGCGCGCCACGGGCAAGACCCCTCGACTGAAACCACGCGGCCAGCTTGCGCGAGAGTTCGTCGAGCTCGCCGTAGCTGATCTCCTTGCCCATGCAGACGAACGCCGGTTTGGCGCGGTGGTCGCGGAAGGCTTCTTCGAGCAGTTCGGCGACGGACGAATAGCGAGTCGGATCAATCTCTGCGGGAACGCCGGGTGGATAAGATTTCAGCCAGATTTTGTCCATGCAGCGTCTCCTCCTTTATTTTCGAATGGTCGTGCTAAAAACGCATCGTAGCATGGGCATCCCTGTGCTATTCGTGAAAAGCGGCCAGGTTAGACTGCAACCTCGAACCCGCTGCGAGCCGTTGCCGCGAGATTTTTGAACGTGTTTTCAGGCGCGTTCGACTTCGACGAGGCAGTCGTAAAACGTAGCCGATCCGCCCAGATCGGTGAGCGCCTGGCTGGTGACCTGATTGGCGTTACAGCCGTCGGGCGCGAGCTTCTTCCACCATATCGACAGCCCGACCACGAGCCCTTTACGTGTCTTGTCGGTGACACGGGCACGCGCCTGCATCGCGCCGCGATCGTTGAATATGCGCACCAGGTCACCGTCAGCGATGTTTCGCTGCTGTGCGTCGGACGGGTGGATGTCCAGGTGCGGCTCGCCCTCTGTGGAACGCAGGCTTTCGATATTCACGAAAGTGCTGTTCAGGAAGTTACGAGCAGGCGGCGAGATCATCGCAAGCGGGTAACGAGCGGCGAGCTCGGGCGCGCCGTCTTCGGATTCGTAAGGCGGCAGGTAGTCGGGCAACGGATCGAGCCCTTGCTGCGCGAGGCGCTCGCTGAAGAACTCGCATTTACCGGACGGCGTGCGAAAGCCGCCCTCGGCGAATGGTGCGTCAGGCAGGTTCAACGCGGCCCAGCCGGTTTTCTTTAGCGAGTCCCAATTCACGCCTTCCAGCGTTTTGTCGTTCCAGCGGAAAGCCGACTGCGCGATAGCGTCGTCGCTCTCGTAAAGTGCCGGCTCCTGCAGGCCCATGTGGCGCGCGAGGCCGCGAAAAATCTCCGTGTTCGGGCGTGCATCGCAGACCGGCGCGATCGCCGGCAAGTTGACCATCACATGTGTGTGTCCGTACGACTTGTGCACGTCGAGGTGCTCCAACTGGGTCGTGGCAGGCAGAAGTAGATCGGCGTAGTCCGCGGTGTCGGTCTGAAAGTGCTCGAGGACGATCGTGAACAGGTCTTCGCGTGCAAAACCTGCGGCAACCCGTTCCGAGTCCGGCGCGACCGCGACCGGATTCGAGTTATAGACGATGATCGCTTCGACTTTCGGGCCGAACGTGGCATCACCCGGATGCAGCAGCGCATCGCCGATTGCGTTCATATTGATGACGCGCGAAGTCCTGGCGGCCCAGCCCGCCATCAGGTCCGGGCGCTGCAACGCGTGCGAATCCACCGGCGCCCATCCGCCCGAAGACAGCAACACACCACCCGCCCGCTCGCGCCATGCGCCTGTCAGCGAAGGCAAGCAGGCGATTGCGCGCACCGCGTTACCGCCGCCACGCACCCGTTGCAGGCCATAGTTCATCCGGATCGCGGCCTTTTTCGTGCTACCGTAAAGGCGTGCAAGATCGACGATCACCTGCTCGTCGACACCGCAGATTTGAGCTGCACGTGACGGCGGATAACTGAGTGCGCGATCCTTCAGTTCTGCAAAGCCCAAGGTATGAGCCGCGATGTAGGCGTGATCGAGCAGATTTTCCGCGATCAACACGTTGATCATGCCGAGCGCCAAAGCGCCGTCAGTTCCCGGCTTCAGTGCAATGTGCTGGTGGCATTTTTCCGCCGTCAGCGACCGGTACGGATCGATCGCGATCAGCCTTGCACCGCGACGCTTGGCTTCCTGGGCGCGTGTCCAGAAGTGCAGGTTCGAAGCGATGGGGTTCGAGCCCCAGATCAGGATAACCTCGCTTTCGCCGAAAAACTCGGTGAGCATGCCAATGCCCGCGCCGTAGGTGTATTTCAACCCCGCCGCACCGGCGGCTGCACAAATCGTGCGGTCTAACTGCGATGCGCCGAGTTTGTGAAAGAACCGTTGCGCAATGCTGTCGCCTTGAACCAGGCCCATCGTACCGGCATAGCTGTAGGGCATGATGGCTTCGGGCGCACGGCGCGCGATTTCCGACAGGCGTGCTGCGGCGAACTCAAGCGCCTCGTCCCAACTAATCGGCTCAAAACGGCCTTCGCCTTTGCGGCCGACGCGCTTCATCGGAGTCGTCAACCGATCCGGATGGTGCACCCGCTCGGCATAGCGGCTGACCTTGGTACACAGCGCGCCTTGCGTCGGCGGGTGATCGGGGTCGCCGACGACCTTGATCGCCCGTCCGCCTTCGACGGTTACGCGCATCGCGCAGGTATCAGGGCAATCGTGCGGACACACTGCGCGAGCGAATTCAGTCGGGGCATTCATCGGCGGTCCGTCCAGGAGAGCAGTAAGCGGCAGGGCAATCCCGAATTTTATTACTTCCGCGGCCCGTTGACCTGCGTGGTGCCGCCAAAAACGCCTTCGGCGTAGAATCGGTTATCAACGTGCCCGGGCAATATGGCCCCGAGCGATTCCACGCAAAGCAAAGCACAAGCGCACCATCATGAAACTGATCCCAGAAATCCAGGCCGCTCACGGCGAAATTCAAACCCTTCGACGAACGATTCATGCTCACCCCGAGTTGCGTTATGAAGAAACAGCAACAGCGGATCTGGTTGCCAGGACACTTGAGTCCTGGGGCATCGAGACTCATCGCGGATTGGGCAAAACAGGCGTAGTCGGCGTACTGAAGCGCGGCAACGGATCGCGCTCGATCGGACTGCGCGCCGACATGGATGCATTGCCGATTCAGGAGCTAAATAGCTTCGATCATCGTTCGCAGAACGACGGCAAAATGCACGCTTGCGGCCATGACGGACATACCGCGATGCTGCTCGGCGCGGCGCGGCATCTGGTCAAACATGGCGAGTTCGACGGCACGATCGTGTTCATCTTTCAACCGGCAGAAGAAGGCGGCGCCGGCGCGCAGGCAATGATCGACGATGGGCTGTTCACGAAGTTTCCGGTCGATGCGGTCTTCGGCATTCACAACTGGCCGGGCATGCCGTCAGGCCACTTCGGTGTGACCGAAGGGCCGATCATGGCGTCCAGCAACGAATTTCGCATTGAAATCAAAGGCGTGGGGTCACACGCGGCGCTGCCGCACAACGGCCGCGACCCGGTGTTCACCGCGGTTCAGATTGCGAGCGGGCTGCAGAGCATCATCACGCGAAACAAGAAACCGCTCGATACCGCCGTGTTGTCGATCACCCAGATTCACGCCGGCGACGCGCTCAATGTCGTCCCGGACGATGCGTGGATCGCAGGGACGGTGCGGACGTTTACCACCGAAACGCTCGATCTGATCGAAACACGCATGCGCAAGATCGCCCAGAGCACGGCCGAGGCTTACGATTGCTCGGTCGACATTCACTTCCATCGAAACTACCCGCCGACGATCAACAGCAGCGAAGAGACCCGCTTCGCGGCGTCGGTCATGAAGGAAGTTGTCGGTGCGGAAAATGTTGATGACTCAGTCGAACCGACGATGGGCGCTGAGGATTTTTCGTTCATGCTGCTGGCGAAGCCGGGCTGCTACGCATTTCTCGGTAACGGCGACGGTGGTCATCGGGAATCAGGACATGGTGCCGGGCCTTGCATGCTGCACAACGCGAGCTATGACTTCAACGACGAGCTATTGCCAATCGGCTCGACGTATTGGGTTCGGCTGGCGCAGCGATTTCTGGCACAGGAGAAATAAGGCGGCTGAATGGATCTGGGAGAGGGCTTGTGATTCAGCCGTCGACTGTAGCTGCGCGTATGTCGACGCGCGGCGCTACTGACGTCGGACGCGCTTGTATGGAGTTGACGGGGTACGCGAACGCGCTGCGGATCGGGAAGGAGTGAGCGGCGTTGCTGACGGAATTTTCAGGGCCGTAAACGCAGAAACCCCACCTTTGCGGG